>CAYUIZ010000100.1:0-11228 GCA_964444885.1 uncultured Sphingobacteriaceae bacterium
ATCCGAATCTTAATCTGGACACCCAAATTAGAGCCGGGTTTTTAAGGCTTGACTAGGAAGTATTCCATACAAATGGCCGCGGCGCACAGCCTTTCCGTCCTCACCGGCGGACGGCCTCGTTACTTTGTGGCGACAAAGTAACCAAAGCGCTTCGCCGATTTCAAGGCAGCCAGTCGCGCTGGCCCCACGCTCGACCGGGCCATAACTCGAGCCCTTGGCAAAACCTCCCCGCCAGGCCATGCCCCGCTTGCCCACGGTCTTGCTAAATTGGACAATGGGCAATCCCGCGCACAGCCTCCCGTTATGCCCCGGTCTTTTCCCGCTGCTGTGAAATAGGCGGCATCCGTGTTCCTGTGCCCTGGCTTGACTATAGGGGCTGGATAGCACCCAATCGCCCACGTTTGACCGACTGCGGCCGGCAGGTAAGCCGGATGTAATAAGCCTTGCGAATTGAATCGCGCCATACGGCAAGTCGAACTGAGGTGTAGAGGGCATTCCATACGAATAGCCGCGCCGCACAGCCTTTCCGTCCTCACCGGCGGACGGCCTCGTTACTTTGTGGCGACAAAGTAACCAAAGCGCTTCGCCGATTTCAAGGCAGCCCTGTCGCGCTGGCCCCGGTCTTCCCCGCTGCTGTGAAATAGGCGGCATCCGTGTTCCTGTGCCCTGGCTTGCCTGTAGGGGCTGGATAACTCCCAATCATCCGCGTTTGTCCGACTGCGGCCGGCAGGTAAGCCGGATGTAATAAGCCTTGCGATTGGACTTTCGAGGACGTTAATCTGGGTAAGTTTGGGTATCTGAAAGATTAGCCCCTACCCCATGGGGTCCGATTCCCACACTTCTTCCCGGCGCTCACCGATTTGTTGGCGCCACATGGCGTAGTATAGGCCTCTGGCCTCTACCAACTCGTCGTGCGTGCCCTCTTCGGCGATACGCCCTTTTTCCAAAACAACAATCCGGTCGGCGTGCATCACCGTGGACAGGCGGTGGGCAATGAGAATGGTAATCTGTTCCTTGCGCCCGGAAATCTCCCGGACGGTTTGCGTGATCGTTTCTTCGGTCAGCGAATCCAACGCACTGGTAGCCTCATCGAAAATTAACAGGCGAGGTTGCCGGATCAGCGCCCGCGCAATGGATATACGTTGCTTTTCGCCACCCGACAGCTTCAGCCCCCCTTCGCCGAGCATCGTATCGATGCCTTTCTCGCTCCGCGCCAGCAAGCCTTCGCAACTCGCTTTGTGCAGGGCTTCCAAAATCTCCTCGTCTGTCGCATCCGACTTCACGAAGGCGAGGTTGTCGCGGATGGTTCCGGCAAAAAGCTGGGTGTCTTGGGTGACGAATCCGATCTGTCTGCGCATCTCGTTATAGCGAATGTCTTCTGCACCGATTCCGTTAAACAGTACCCGCCCGGCGACAGGCCGGTATAGGCCTACCAGCAATTTGACCAGCGTTGATTTCCCGGATCCGGAAGGCCCGACGAATGCGACCGTTTCGCCCGAGCCCACCTTAATCGAAATGTCGTCGATTGCGTTGTAGGTCGCCGTCTTGTGGCGGAATACTACCCGGTCAAACACGATCTCGCTGAGCGACCCGAGCTCCCTCGGGTTCTCAGGGCGCCGCTCGATGGGCTTTTTCATGAGTTTGTCAAACATCGTAAGCGACGATTCCGCCTCCCGGTAGTGGATAATAATGCTACCGACGTCCTGCAGCGGCATAAAAATAGATGTCGAAATAAATTGCATGGCAATCAGTTCGCCGGGCGTGAGTGCATCGCGAAAAATGAGCCACAACAACGCAAAGAGAACCGACTGCCGCAGCAGATTGAGCGTGGTGCCTTGCAAAAACGACAGAAAGCGTACCTGCCGTGTTTTGGACATCTCCAAATCGAAAATCGCCTGGGTATGCACCCGCATGCGTCGCACTTCGGGGTAGGTAAGGCCAAGGCTCTTGACCAGTTCAATATTGCGGAGGGACTCCGTGATGATGCCTGACATCTGCGTCGTCTCCCGGTTGATACGTCGCTGTACCGTCTTGATCTTCCGGCTCAACACGCCGGTAATCGACCCGATTACCACAAATCCGATCAGGAAGATGGGAATCATCGCCCAATGTTTCGTCACCGAATACCAGATCAAGAACCCGAACCCGACCAGCGAAGAAAACAGGATGTTGATGAATGAGCTGATAAACCGCTCGGTATCCGTGCGCACCTTCTGCAACACGGCGAGCGTCTCGCCGCTGCGCTGCTCCTCATATTCCTGGAATGACAAGCGCAATGTCTGCTTTAGCCCATCGTTGAAAATCTGCATGCCGAAGCGTTGTACGGCCAACCGCATTACGTAATCCTGGAACGCCCGGGCTAGCCGGGCAAGGATCGCGATACCCACCGCAACCCCCAACCAAAACAACACACCGTTGACCAGCTCGGACTGGCTGCGTCCCGCTGTATTATTCGCATAGTCGTCAATGATCTTCCCGAAAATGATGGGATCGATCATGCTCAATAATTGTGCGGTGGCCGCTAGCGCCAGCGCGATGAAAATGTATTTTCGATGGGGGTATAAGTATTTCCAGAGGATCTTCATTGTGTGATATAACCGTGTTGCCGGACTAAGATTGTTGGCACGAGTTGCAAACTCGCGCCATTGTTGGATATTACCGTGTTGCCGGCCTATGCCACGGTCCTTTACTTAAACGACCTCCGGCGACGAAGGTTTAGTCTGAGCAATTCGGGAGACCACACGCTTAGTCAAACTGCGAGCCATTGATATATCCATCCATCCAGCTCATCCGTTGTTCCAAATAGGCTTTCATAAAATCGGTATAATCCTGAAAGGTGCTGCCGACATACCAACTGAGGTGGATGCCTTGATTGGACAGGATCGGCCAGCGCCTGAAATTAAGCTGTTGGCTATGCTGGAGCCTGGAAGCTTGTTGCGTTACATAATCGGTAATCGAGGCCATCTGAGCGTCTTTCACTTCGTTCCAGCGCTCGCGGACCGCCGCTTTGAAGGCTGGATCCGTCGAAATTCGCTGAATCCAAACTTTAGGATCATGAGCCTCACCGATCATCGATTTTCTCTGTGCATCACCCAACCGATTGTCGTTGTTGAACCCCAAATCAAAATCCCACACCGGGCCCACGTAGATTTTGGGATCCGAGGCGCTGCGCTTGTACATCCGCATGCTCCACCACAGGTCGGGGTTGCCCGCGAGTTCGTTGGCAAGATAGTAATTGACGAAGCTCTCCAAATCGAAATATTCCTGGTAATTATTGTCCTCGCCCCCAAAATCATCGGAAAACAATGCCTCCTCAAATGCCCTGTAATAACTCGTGATAAACGAACGCTGATCGCCGGTAATGTCGTCCTCGTCCGGAAACTTGATGGTAATAGGCATACCGCGGGGCGTGAAAAAGTGCTCCGGCTCTTGCTGGGCATAGCCGTCAGCCTCGAGGATATAGCCGCCATTGTCCTCATCAATATCCACACGGTGGGTGCCCTCCCGAATATGCTCGGTCAGGTTGTAATTGCCTAGATACTCCCCATTGAGAACCAGATCGACGTAAACCTGCCTTGGTGTGTACTTTATATCGAGTCGCCGGCTGATTTCAAACGCGACGTCGTTGCGCATTAAGGACCGGTCGGCGTAATTCGCAATCAACGCCCAATGCCGGTTGGACGGCATACCTAGCAGGTCGTCACCCTCGTCCAGCCGAATCCGATACGGCTTTTTCGGCATATGCCAGGTCGAGTTGCCTCGTCCCCGAATTCCCAGCGTGCCGACATGCAGGGACTCATTCCCAAACCCACGGACAATCCGCATTTCGCCCGACACATAGTTCTCTTTGTTCACAATGGGCGCACCGCCCGTCGACACGTAAACCGCCGGCAATCCGGTGTCCGAAAACTTGACGGTGTATTTTTTAACACTTCCGTTAAACAACTTGACCGAATAGTCAACCAACCGGGTAAAATCTTGGGTGCTGACACCACTCTCCTGCGCAACACCGTTGACGACCGCCTCTTCGCCAGACAATTCGAACTTTGGCCTCAACGCGGTGATATTCGTACCCGCCAAGGTGTATGCGTAGATGGTATCACCCACGATATCCCCGACGACATCGTACACGAGGGTTGGGTTAACCGTTTTGGAAAAAGTAAAGGAGACCAGTCCATCCCCCTCTTCACCGGGTTCGACCTCGTCCTTTACACAAGCCTGAAAAGTAAAGGCTGTAAAACACAAGATGAGGGAGAATAATCGCAAGTTACTTTGTTTCATACAGGTTGTTGTCTTTTTGTTCAACTGAACGGTGAGCGGGGAACGCCCCGTCGGGAATGTGCCGCCCGCCGTGCATGGCTATAGCAACAATCAAACCGAACTGGATGGTTCCCTGAAAAAAAAGCAGGAAATCCGCCGGGCACCAACAAAAATCCGCTTTATCACACCTATTTTGTCATCCCGAACGGAGTGAGGGATCTCCTTTTTACGGATCTTTCACTTCGCTGCGCTCCGTTCAAGATGACGGCAGGAAATCCGTGCACCCCAATCCGGCGAGTCTAGCGGACAGTCGGGAAGATTTTGTATTTTTACAGCCACGCAATCGCCGCCACGGCTACCCCGTTTCGGCCGCGAGTGTGTTTTATTGATGACCCAGGATTTTACATGAGCGAAGAAATAAACCCAATACCCGGCGACAAGCCAATAAACGACAGCGAGGCCAATACCACAAACAGCCAAACCATCCCGCTTTCGGGGCTTTACGAAAGTTGGTTTCTGGATTACGCTTCGTACGTCATCCTTGACCGCGCGGTGCCGCACCTCAATGACGGGCTAAAACCCGTACAACGCCGGATCCTTCACTCACTCAAGGAAATGGACGACGGGCGGTTCAACAAAGCGGCCAACGTCATCGGCAACACCATGAAATACCACCCGCACGGCGACGCGTCTATCGGGGACGCGATGGTGCAGATCGGGCAAAAAGACTTGCTGATCGACCGCCAGGGCAACTGGGGCGATCCCATCACCGGCGACTCCGCAGCTGCGGCACGCTATATCGAGGGCAGGCTGTCTAAATTTGCCAACGATGTCGTATTCAATCCGGACACGACCGAGTGGCAGCTGAGCTACGACGGCCGGAACAAAGAGCCCGTCACCCTGCCGGTCAAGTTCCCCCTCCTGCTCGCACAAGGCGCCGAGGGAATTGCGGTCGGCTTGGCCACCAAGATTATGCCCCATAACTTCATCGAACTTATTGACGGATCGATTGATGTGCTCCGCGGGGGGCGCCCTAATTTGATGCCGGACTTCCCCACGGGAGGAATGGCGGACTGCTCGGCTTACAACGAAGGCCAGCGTGGCGGCAAAATACGGGTGCGGGCAAAAATCGAAGAACGCGACAAAAAAACCCTGGCCATTACCGAGATCCCGTTCGGCACGACCACCGGAAGCCTGATCGACAGCGTCATCGCCGCCAACGATAAGGGCAAGATCAAAATCAAAAAAATAGAGGACAACACCGCGCAAAACGTCGAAATCATCGTGCATCTGGCACCGGGCATATCCCCCGATGTCACCATAGACGCGCTCTACGCGTTCACCGCCTGCGAAGTATCCATCTCGCCCAACACGTGTATCATCCAGAAGGATAAGCCCCGCTTTATGAGCGTGAACGATGTGTTGATCGAAAACACGAAAAACACGAAGGCGCTCCTGAAACGCGAGCTCGAAATCAAGCTCAATGAATTGCAGGAACGAATTTTCTTCAGCACGTTGCTCAAGATCTTCATCCGCGAAGGGATGTACAAACATAAGGACTACGAGAATTCGGGCGATTTCGATACGGTAGTGAAGGTGCTCACCGAATTATTTACGCCATTCTTCGAGTTGTTTTACCGGCCGATTACTGCCGATGACTATAAGAAACTGATCGACAAGCCGATGAGCAGCATCACGCGCTTTGACCTGAAGAAGGTGGACGATCAGATTGCCGCGCTTGAAGCGGAGATAAAAACCGTAAAAAATCACCTGCGCCATTTGACGGACTATGCCATCGCCTGGTTCGAAAAGCTGCGCGAGAAATACGGCAAAGGCCGCGAGCGGAAGACCGAGCTGCGGGTGTTTGACCGTGTGGAAGCCACGCAGGTGGCCCTGGCCAACGTCAAGCTCTACGTCAACCGCGCCGACGGCTTTATCGGCACGGGCCTACGCAAAGACGAATACGTCGGCGACTGTTCAGACATCGACGATATCATCAGCTTCCGAAGTGACGGCAAGTGCATCATCACCAAAATACAGGACAAGGTCTTTGTCGGCAAAGACATTATCCATGTCGCCGTATTCAAGCGCAACGACGAACGGACCGTCTACAACATGATCTACCGCGACGGAAAGACCGGCGTGTCGTACGTTAAGCGCTTCTCGATACTGGGCGTCACCCGCGACAAGGAGTATGATCTGACCAAAGGCACGAAGGGATCGACCACGCTGTATTTCACGGCCAATCCGAACGGCGAAGCCGAAATCATCAACATCCAGCTCAAACCTCACTCCAAGTTGCGAAAGCTGCAGCTCGACCTCGACTTTGCGGAAATTGCCATTAAAGGAAGAGGATCCCAGGGCAACATCGTCACGAAATACCCCATTAAAAAGATTGTGTTGAAGGCCAAGGGTGTTTCGACGCTGGCCGGACGGAAAATATGGTACGACAACGTACTCAAGCGACTCAATGTCGATGGCCGTGGCCAGTTCCTCGGCGAGTTTGACGGTGACGACAAGATCATGACGCTCATGGCCGACGGCACGTATGAGCTAACCAGCTTTGACTTAAGTAACCATTTTGACGACAAAATGATACGTATCGAGAAATACAATCCCGAGCACGTATTCAATGTCGTGCATCGCGATGGCAAATCCGGCGTGTATTACATCAAGCGATTCACATTTGAGGACACCCCAATCGGCAAGCGCACCAGCATCATTAACGACGAACCCGGATCGAAGCTCATCTTGGCCACCCGTGCCGCGGTTCCCCTGGTCAGTCTTGACATCCTAAAAGGCAAGAACCAAACGCCCGACACCATCGAACAGAACCTGGCCGACATTGTCGACGTGAAGGGCATGAAAGCCCAGGGCAACCGGCTGTCGCCCCATGAGGTCAAACGGATCACCTTACTAGCGGTGGAGGAAGAAACGCCGCAAGACGTGCCTGCTGAAGAAGGGGAAAAGCCCGAAACATCCATACCGGAAGAAAACACTGCGACACCGGACGCCAACCCCGCACAAGCCCCGAAAGCCCCGCCGACAGCGACGGCTGCGACGGCTGTGACGAAGGAAACGGCAGATAAAGTGTCCGAAAAAACGCCAGACGCCCAACCTTCTGATGCTGACGGCACCGAGGAACAAGCGCCCAAGCCCCGTCCGAAGATCGACTTGGAAATTACAAACCCGGATGACATAAAATTGGACGACAAGGGTCAGCTCGGCTTGTTTTAATGCCTGCTTGACTAGGTAAGGCTCGAAAAACAAACGCAAAACAAGCATGGAGAAGAACGCGAAAATATACGTAGCCGGCCATCGCGGCATGGTGGGCAGCGCCATTCTGAGACAGCTGCAACAAGAAGGGTATACCCATATCGTGCACCGGGACTCATCCGCACTGGATCTCAGGCGCCAGGACGCCGTGGAACGCTTTTTCGAAAGCGAAAAACCCGAATATGTCTTCCTCGCTGCCGCCAAAGTTGGTGGTATCCTGGCCAACAACACGTATCGGGCGGATTTTCTCTACGAGAACCTGATGATCCAAAACAACGTCATCCATGCGGCACACCAGCACGGCGTCAAGAAGCTGTTGTTTTTGGGAAGCAGCTGCATTTATCCCAAAATGGCACCGCAGCCCCTGCACGAAGATTCCCTGCTGACGGGGCCGCTGGAGCCCACCAATGAACCCTACGCCATCGCGAAGATCGCAGGCATCAAACTGTGCGAAGCCTACCGCGATCAATACGGCCGAAATTTCATCAGCGTGATGCCGACCAACCTGTACGGTATCGGCGACAATTACCATCCCGACAATTCGCATGTGTTGCCCGCACTAATCCGCCGGTTTCACGAAGCCAAGGAAGCCGGGGAGCCCTCGGTAACCGTATGGGGAAGCGGCACGCCACGGCGGGAATTTCTGTTTGCCGACGACGCCGCGGACGCCTGCCTGTTTTTGATGCGTCAGTACGACGGGCGCCCGCTAGTCAATGTCGGCACGGGCGAGGATCTGACGATTGCGGAATTGGCCGTGCTGATCAAAAAAACTGTGCAATATCCGGGAGAGGTTGTATGGGATCGGTCCAAACCGGACGGCACCCCGCGCAAACTCATGGACGTTTCCACATTGCATGCTATGGGCTGGAAGCATACCGTCGGTTTGGAAGAAGGCATCGCGGCCGCTTACCAGGATTTTCTCAAAAATACTTATGCCACGCGGTAACGATCTGCGGCAGGCTCAATACTCAATACGCAATACGCTATACTCAATACGCCATACTAAACAATGAAAACAGCGCTAATCACGGGTGTTAATGGCCAAGACGGAGCCTACCTCGCCGAATTGCTCTTAGAAAAGGGTTACATGGTGCATGGTATCAAAAGGCGTTCGTCGCTCATTAACACCGAACGCATCGACCACCTCTACCAAGCCCCGCACAGCGGCCGCACCACGTTCAAGATGCACTATGGCGATATGACCGACAGCACCAACCTGATCCGGATCATTCAAGAAACGCAGCCCGACGAGATCTACAACCTCGCGGCCATGAGCCACGTCAAAGTGAGTTTTGAAACCCCGGAATATACCGCCAACGCGGACGGTTTGGGTACCTTGCGTCTGCTGGAAGCCATCCGTATACTCGGTCTGGAGCAAAAAACGCGGATTTACCAAGCATCAACCTCGGAACTATACGGGCTCGTGCAAGCTGTCCCACAGTCGGAATCAACGCCTTTTTACCCACGCAGCCCCTATGCCGTTGCCAAACTCTACGCTTACTGGATTACGGTCAACTACCGTGAAGCCTACGGCATGTATGCCTGCAACGGCATCCTGTTCAATCACGAATCGCCCTTGCGGGGCGAAACCTTCGTCACGCGCAAAATCACCCGTGCCGTCGCGGCCATTGCCCTGGGCCAACAGGACAAGCTGTACCTCGGCAACCTCGACGCCCAACGCGATTGGGGGCATGCCAAGGACTACGTGCGGGCCATGTGGCTGATCCTGCAACAAGACAAACCCGAGGATTACGTGATTGCCACAGGCATTACCACATCCGTGCGCGATTTTGTGAAAATGGCTTTTGCCGAAGTGGGTATCACCTTGGAATTCAAAGGCGAAGGTGTGAACGAAAAGGGCGTTGTGCACCATTGCAGCAACCCGGCTTATGCCTTGGAGATCGGCAAAGAAGTCCTCGCCGTCGATCCCGCGTATTTCCGCCCGACTGAAGTCGACCTCCTCATTGGCGATGCTACCAAGGCGAAAAACCAGCTCGGCTGGGTACCGGAATATGACCTGGATACGCTATGCCGCGAGATGGTCGCTGCCGATCTAGCCCGCGCCAAGAAAAAAACGTCCCCAAAATCGGAGTAAGCTCCACACCATGGCGAAATACTACTTTAAAAACGATTATAGCGAAGGTTGCCATCCGTCCATCTTGGCGGCATTAACAAACACCAACCTGGTACCCCAGGACGGGTACGGCGAAGACAGCTATTCCGTGGAGGCAAAAGCGCGGATCCGCGTCGCGGCCGGCCAGCCCGACGCGGCCGTGCACTTCGTATCCGGCGGCACGCAGGCCAACCTGCTCATTGCCGCGGCGGCGCTTCGCCCCTACCAGTCCATCATTGCCGCGGATACCGGCCATGTCAGCGTGCACGAGGCCGGAGCCGTAGAGGCCACCGGCCACAAGATCGAAACCGTCCCCGCACCGGACGGCAAACTGAATCCCGAAGGCATTGCCCACCTCCTCAAGCAGATCGGGGATGTCCATGCCACCCAGCCCAAGATGGTGTATATCTCCAACGCCACCGAACTGGGCACGCTCTATTCCAAGAGGGAACTGGCGGCGCTATCGGCCTACTGCCGGGCCAACGGACTGTACCTCTTCATGGACGGGGCACGCTTGCCGGCCGCCTTGGCGGGAAAGGGCAACGACCTCAGCCTGGCGGATATCGCCCAGCTGGTCGACGTTTTCTACATCGGCGGCACGAAAAATGGCGCGTTGCTGGGCGAAGCGATCGTCATCACGCACCCGGCGATCAGGGAGGGGTTTGCCTTCCATGCCAAGCAACGAGGCGCCTTGCTGGCCAAAGGAAGGCTCCTCGGCCTACAGTTCCTTTGCCTGTTCGAGGACGGCTTACTATTCGAGTTGGCCACCCGCGCCAATGCCCTGGCCCTGCACATGGCAACGGAAATCGGCGCCATGGGGTTCCCCTTTTTGGCCGAACCCGCGACAAACCAGCTCTTTCCCATCCTGCCCTACCCGGTAATCCGCCAGTTGGAAACGACCTGCGCATTCTACGTCTGGCAGGACATCGACGGGCAACGGGCCGCCATCCGGCTGGTGACGTCCTGGGCGACGGATGAGGCCTCCTGCGAGGCGTTCGTTAGGCTGCTTAGGCAAGCCATGCTTACTTAACCTGAGCAATTCGTCGGGTTTACCACCCCCAATGGCGCGAGTTTGCAACTCGTGCATAATGCAAGCGGCATAAACCGCGCGGCGCGGCTGCTTCCTTATCAGCATGTGCAGGCATCGCGTAGCCTCGCTCGTGCTTACATCCCCAACAAGACTTAAAAAGCGAACGGTTTTTGGCCTCATAAAAAAGCTGTCAATTTAGTGCTTCTTTGTGCTTTCGGCAGGGTTTGCCAGTGGGACTCTTGGGACTCGGGGGACTGGTGAGCGGGGTTGTTTTTTGGGGCAGGAGATCGGGGTGAGCGTTGGTTTGGGCTGCGGGGTGGGTCGCACGGGTCGCTGGTGTCCCTCTGGGGACTTAGCTCCTAGCTACTGGCCAGCACTCCCGTTAAGGGAGGAAAAGCCGCCTTTCCAATTGGGGGGGCTTCGTTGTCTTGTTTTTCGGCAGGGCTTACCAGTGGGACTATTGGGACTCGGGGGACAGGAGATTGGGGGTAGGGTTTTGGGGCAGGAGATCGGGGTGAGCGTTGGTTTGGGCTGCGGGGTGGGTCGCAC
>CAYUIZ010000101.1:0-11105 GCA_964444885.1 uncultured Sphingobacteriaceae bacterium
GCGGGGACTCAACCCCGGGCAGCCCAAGCATTCGGGCTTGGACATTGTGTCGGGCGGCCACCTGCCCGAGTCGTGGGAAGGAAGCTTAATTACCAATGATTTCAGAGCCAACCGCATCAATCGCTTCCAGCTCGAAGAGCAAGGAAGCGGCTATGTGTCCAACCAAATGCCGGACTTGTTGTGGACAGACCAAGTGGCGTTTCGTCCGGTTGATATCTCCGTAGGCCCGGATGGCGCGATTTACGTGGCTGATTGGTACAATCCGATTATCCAGCATGGCGAGGTTGATTTTCACGATCCGCGCCGTGATCGCGAACGGGGAAGAATTTGGCGTATCGTTGCCAAAGACCGGCCCTTGGTGACGCCGCCAAAGCTGGTCGGAGCTTCCGTGGATGAGCTGCTGGACGCACTGAAGGCGCCGGAGCGCTGGACGCGCGAGCAGGCTCGCCAGCTACTCAAGGAAAAGGGGGCCAACGAAGTGGGTCGGCCCCTGCAAAGCTGGATTGATCGCCTCGATAAGCAAAGCGAAGATTTTGAGCGTCTGCAGCTCGAGGCGCTGTGGGTGTCGCAGGCCATTGATACGTACAACGGGCCGTTGTTGCAAAGCGTTTTGCGTGCCAAGAACCCCGGCGTGCGGAGTGCGGCCTTACGCGCGCTGCAGCTTTGGCACGAACACGTAGACAACCTGGAAACAATCTTGCAACGGGCGACGAAGGACGAACATCCCCAGGTACGCTTGGAAGGTGTCATCGCCTTGCGCGAACTCGGGGGTGCGGCCGCAGCGAAAGCTGCTTTGGACGTGCTGGATCATCCGATGGACGAGTTTCTTGATTTCGGACTCTGGCAGACAATTCGGGAAACAGAAACCGAATGGCTGGCTAGCTTGAAAAGCAATCCGCAGTTTTTTGGCGGGCCGCTGAAAACCAGCTATGCGCTGAAGTCGGCATCCAGTGGTGACGCCATCAATCTCCTTACCCAATTGTATATAAAGGGCGACGTGCCCGAACAGTATAGGAATGACGCGTTGGCAGCTATAGGCGCCCGCGGCGAGCTGAGCAACCTCAATAACATCCTGGATGTGGCGGTTCGCTGGTTTGGCCAAGGAAAGCATGACATCGCGCAGGAGCTGGCCACCATCGAAGATGCCGCGGTCAAACGCCAGGTAGTCGCCAATCGTCAGCTGGGTCGGCTTGCCAGCGTGATCACCGGCCCCTACGAGGCGGCGGCAGTGGCCGCGATGAAAGTTGCCGGCGCATTGCGGGTGGCGTCGTTGGCTCCGCCGATCAAAACGCTGCTCACCCACGCGAACCGTAATTATGCTCAGGCCGCCATGGCCGCGCTGGCCGCCATCAACCCGAACGAAGCGCACGTCCTACTTAAGGGGCTGCTGGCAACGCAACCACCGATGGATCTTCGCCTGCTCGCCGTGGCTCAACTGGCACACCTGCATGCGCAGGAAGCCGCCAAAATCGGCGTGGGGCTACTGCACGAACTGGAGAGCCCGGAGCAGGCCGCCGGCGTATTCGACGCTTTTATCAGCGATGGGGGTCGTACCAAGGCGTTGGCTGAAGAGCTAAATCAAACCCGCATACCCGAACCCGTCGCGATTGCCGCGCGCCAGTATCTGCAAGGAGCTATTCCGGGCGACCGTCAGGAGGCCGAAGAGGTCAAGCTCTTGGTGGCTGGTCTGGAAGCGTCAGGAGGCGTGCTGGCGGCGGCGCGTATGTCGCTTGACTTATCCCCCGAACAAATCACGAATTATGCCGCCGAAGCGAAGAAAAATGGTGATCCGGTTCTTGGCGAAGCCATTTATCGCCGGCCAGAACTAGCTTGCCAAACGTGTCATGCCATCGGCGGAGCCGGCGGGCTGATCGGCCCTGACCTCAGTAGCCTAGGCACCAGTTCGCCTGCCGAAACGATTATTAAGTCCATTATCTACCCCACTGAGTCCATCAAGGAAGGATACGAGCTGCAACGCGTGGTTCGCAACAACGGAAAGGATATCCTGGGTTATTTGGTGGCCGACCGGCCAAGCGAAGTGGTCATACGCGACTTCACCGGCGAGGAGGTCGTAGTACCTAAAAGCACCATTCAAACGCGGGAAAACGTGCCGGGCTCGCTGATGCCCCCAGGGCTTACCGCCACGCTGGACGAGCAGGAATTTGCCGATTTGGTCAGCTTCCTTTCCCAGTTGGGGAAATCCGGCGATTTTAGAGTGCCGCGCGAACGGTATGTGAGGCGCTGGAAAGTAGTTGCCGCCAATGACGAACTCGTGCAGCGAATTGAAGCGGAAGGCATTCAAGGCGTGGCGAGCGACGGGCGCATAAGTGGGCCATCGTATTACAGCACGGTGTCCGGCGGTTTGCCACTTGAGGAATTGCCAGTCGCAAAGACTAGCCAAAACGAACAGTACAGTCTGGTGACGTTCGAGATTGAGGTGCTCACGCGTGGCGATGTCTCCTTTACCCTCAACGAGGGTGCCGGGCTTACCGGTTGGGCAAACGGACAGCCTGCAACGATTACTGACGGCAAATTTGCGGTATCCTTCACGCCAGGAACCCACCAGATCACATTGATCATAGACCGGAATATCCGAAATGACGGTTCCCTGTTAGTGCGCCTGATGGATGGTGGAGCGCAGACCCGGCTGGTTATTGGGAAGTGAGGCGTGCGATAGCATGGTCTAGCCTGGCTCTTTTGCGCTAATAGATAACACGATTGCAAACGGGTAGGTCGAGGCGTTGGAAACAGACGTGCTTTCCTCGCTTGTCCGCAAGAACGTAGACAATGCCCGTGGGGATTTAAAACCAATTAGTAGCCATGGAAAGACAAAAAAAAGACCCCTTCGAGGGTTTGCCTAAACATTTCGATGCCACCCCTTCGAGACGCCGATTCATTCAGTCGCTCGGCATGGGCGCTGCCGTACTGGGTTTGCAGCAATGGGGATGTGCCGGCAGCAAACCGCTCCCTCAATCTGGACAGCCGGGGGGTGCAATTGATCTGACGACCATCGCCGGCTTCGAAAAAATAACCGCGGATCCCCGCGCTTCCGAAGGCTGGGAGCCTATTAGCGACAGGCGGATAAAAGTAGGGCTGGTGGGGCACGGCGTTTGCAAGTTTGCCGTACAATTTGGTTTTCAGGACCATCCCAATGTGGAAGTTGTGGCCGTGAGCGACCTTATCCCCGAGCGCTTAGCCGAAATGGCCCAAATGGCGCGGTGCAACCGTACCTACCCCTCGCTGGAAGAAATGCTCAAGAAAGATAAAGCGATCGAGGCCGTGTTTATCGCGACGGATGCACCGAGCCATGCCAAACACGCGATGATGGCCCTGAACCACGGCAAGCACGTAGCTTGTGCAGTACCTGCCGTGTGGGGGTCGCTGGAAGAAGCGGATGAACTGTATCAAACGTGGAAAACGAGCGGGAAGAAGTACATGATGTTTGAGACTTCGGCCTACCACGAGGGCGTTCACATCATGCGGGAATTATACAGGCGCGACTTCTTCGGCAAAATCCTGTATTCGGAAGGCGAATACTACCACTATTTTGAAACGCCTTTAGATAGTTTTAACCAGTGGCGGGATGGACTGCCACCCCAATGGTATCCGACCCATTCCAATGGATATTATATTTGTGTCACCGGTCAGCGATTCACCGAGGTATCCTGTGTCGGCATGCCCAGCCTATTGGAACAATTCCAAGCGAAGAACAACAGCTATCGAAATCCCTTCGGTACTGAAATCGCGACATTTCGTACCAGCGAAAACGGCGTGGCACGAATGGCGGTGAGCTGGGATACGCCGGGTTTCGGCGCGGAAGCAGGGCGCATCCGAGGTGAAAAGGGCTCCTATGACCGTAACCAGTTCCAGGGGATAGCGAATAATTTGCCGGCAATCAACCGTCCGCCGTTGCCGCCGACGGTGGAAGGCGGCGGGCACGGCGGTTCGCATGGCCACTTGATGAACGAGTTTGTCCGCGCACTACTCCAAGACCGCGCGCCGTTAATCGATATGCCCATGTCCCTTAATCTCACCGTGCCGGGTATCGTGGCCCACCAATCGGCTATGCGTGATGGCGAATGGATGAAAGTCCCCCAGTATACCTAGTAATGGAAGCCCGATCGCTGACAAAAATTAGTGTGTAGATGCCCAATATTGCCTATATTCGGAAGTTGATCCCATACGCAGGTCAGGAGGATGAGTGAGCGCGACGGCACTAAGCTTGTGCACGATTGAAAGCAGTATGGTACAGGATGCTTGGCGGGGGCAAAACGCTAATTTTGAACCTAGCCTTGGGATGGACAACCCGGATATAAGGCGTACAGTGCGAAAAAGTACGCGCGACGTTGTGCTAAGAAGTCGAAATTACGGCTAACCAACAAACCAAAGACGACCATGAAGAAACTACGAAGCCAAGACTGGTTTGGCCGGCAAGGCAAGGACGGATTTATCTACCGTGCCTGGATGAAGAACCAAGGTATTCCGGCCGATATGTTCCGTGGAAAACCGGTGATCGGGATCTGCAATACGTGGTCCGAGCTTACGCCCTGCAACGCGCATTTTCGCGAGTTGGCTGAGTCGGTAAAGCGCGGCGTGCTTGAGGCGGGCGGATTCCCTGTCGAATTTCCCGTCATGTCCCTCGGCGAAACGCTGATGAAACCGACGGCCATGCTGTTCCGCAATCTGGCAAGCATGGATGTGGAGGAATCCATTCGCGCAAACCCCATCGACGGCGTCATTCTGCTATGCGGATGCGACAAGACGACTCCGGCACTGGTGATGGGCGCGGCGAGTGTCGATTTGCCGACTATTGTCATCTCCGGAGGTCCTATGCTGACAGGCAAATACCGCGGCAAGGACATTGGTACCAGCGACCTGTGGCGCTTCTCCGAAGACGCCCGCAAGGGTCTGATGACTGAAGAAGAACTCAACCTGGCCGAGGCGGGAATGTGCCGCAGCGCGGGACATTGCGCTGTTATGGGCACCGCCTCGTCGATGGCGAGCATGGTGGAGGCGCTGGGGATCACCTTGCCGGGCAATGCGGCGATCCCGGCCGCGGATTCGACCCGCAAGGTGCTCGCGCAATTGTCGGGTCGCCGGATTGTCGAGCTTGTACGCGACGATGTCAAGCTGTCCGACGTCTTGACCCGACCGGCGTTCGAAAATGCCATCCGCGTCAACGCGGCAATCGGCGGATCCACCAACTTCGCCATCCATTTGACGGCAATTGCGGGCCGCGTCGGCGTTGAGCTGGAGCTGGAGGACTTTGACCGATTCTCCCGCGATATACCCTTAGTGGCTAATCTGCAGCCCTCGGGCCAGTATTTCATGGAAGACCTGTACTATGCAGGCGGTTTGCCCGCCGTGATGCGCGCTATTGAAAACTACCTGCACACCGACGTGCTGACCGTAAACGGAAACACGCTCGGCGATAATATCGCGGGTTGCGACAGTCTCAACCCTTCCGTTATTTCCTCCGTTAGTACACCCTTCAACGCGGTGTCGGGCATGGTGGTGCTCCGGGGGAACCTGTGTACAGATGGCGCGGTGCTCAAGCCGTCGGCGGCTACGCCCGCATTGATGCAGCATACCGGCCGAGCCGTGGTATTTGAAGATATTGAAGCGTACCGAAACCGAATCGACGACCCCGATCTGGATGTGGACGAGACATCGGTCCTCGTATTGAAGAACGTGGGGCCCAAGGGCTACCCCGGGATGCCCGAAGTGGGAAACATGGGGATACCGAAAAAATTGCTGGAAAAGGGCGTGACCGATATGGTACGCATCTCGGACGGTAGGATGAGCGGCACCGGATTCGGGACCGTTGTCTTGCACGTTTCTCCCGAAGCCGCCGCCGGCGGCACGCTGGCACTGGTGGCAACGGGCGACTTGATACAGCTGGACGTCGCCGGGCGCCGGCTGGAACTGTTGGTAGACGCCGCCGAACTAGCGAGAAGAAGACAACAACTGCAGACCGAATCCGAACGCTTTAACCGAGGGTATGCCAAGCTTTACGTAGAACAAGTGGAGCAGGCGCATCTCGGTGCCGACTTCGGGTTCCTGAAAGGCCGTTCGGGAAGTGAAGTATCACGTGATTCGCATTAAACCTTAAACATTACCCAACATAGATGAATACAGGCAGGTTTACTGGTAAGACAGCCATTGTTACGGGGGCGGGGCAGGGCATAGGCTTTGAGATTGCCCGCAGGCTGGCCAGGGAAGGGGCGACGGTGTTGCTGAACGATATCGATGCGGACTTGGCGGTGCGTGCGGCTCAGGCGGTGGGCAAGGAAGGAATTTGCCTGGCATGTCCGGGCGATTCGGGCGATCTGGGCTTTATCGAAAGCGTGGTCGAGCGTGCTGTCCAAGAAACCGGATCCCTGGATACGGTCGTTGCCAACGCCGGCATTACGCTGTTTGGCGATTTTCTTGACTACACGCCGGACGCATTCCGAAAAGTGATGGACGTCAACCTCGCGGGCACGTTTTTTCTCGCTCAAGCCGCGGCGAAGCAGTTGATTGCCCAAGAGCGCGGCGGATCCATGCTGTTCATGTCTTCCGTAACCGGGCATCAGGCGCACAAAAATCTTGCAGCATACGGCATGTCCAAAGCAGCCCTGGAGATGCTCGCCAAGCATTTGGTACTGGAGCTTGCGCCGCATGGCATTAACGTCAACGCCGTAGCGCCGGGAGCGACGCTAACGGAGCGGACCGCGTCTGATGCATCCTATGCGGCTACTTGGTCCACCATTACCCCGATGGGCCGTGCGGCGCAGCCGGCCGATATCGCCTCCACCGCCTTGTTCTTGTTGAGTGACGAGGCGCGGCACATTACCGGGCAAACCCTCGTGGTGGATGGGGGATGGAGCACCGTCAGCCCGTCGCCCTACGAAGCAGAGGAGTGACAAATATGGATAAGTATATGATTAGAATACTGATTGTTATCGGCTTGATCGGGCTATTGGTGCCCGCGCAGGCACAGTTGCAGTACTACACGGCAGCTGATTTTCCCTTGCACGGCAAAATGGACGAACAGACGGAAACCCGCTACGAACGGCTTCCCGCAGCACTCCACGGCGTATCCCGCGAGCCGGTTTGGAGTTTGGGCAAGAACACGGCGGGCCTTTATTTGCGGTTCCGCTCCAATAGCACATCCGTCGGCTTGAAATGGACGGTCTCCCAAAACCGGACAATGAACCACATGACCGAAACCGGAATCAAAGGATTTGACCTCTACGCGTTGAAAGACGGACGCTGGGCATTTGTCAATTCGGCACGCCCGAAGCTCAACAGCGTGGATCATGAGGCACTGATCATCGCGAACATGGACGACTCCGCGAAGGAGTTCATGTTGTTTTTTCCATTGTATGACGGAGTGGTCGACGTGCAGGTCGGCGTGGACTCCACGGCATTCATTGAGCAGCCGGAATTGGATTCCCCGCTGGCCGATAAGCCGGTCGTATGCTACGGCACGAGCATTTTGCAAGGCGGATGTGCATCGCGCCCCGGCATGGCCCATACCAATATCCTGACGCGGCGCTTCAACCGCACGTTCGTCAACCTCGGATTCAGCGGCAATGCGCGGCTCGACTACGAGATTGCGGAGCTCATCGCGGCCAAAGACGCGTCATTGATCATGCTCGACTTCATGCCTAACGTAGACGTGCCGCTCATTGAAGAGCGCGCAGCGAACTTCTACCGGATCATTCGGGAGAAACATCCGGAAACCACCATCCTGTTTATCGAAAATCCCATTTATCCCCACGCCACGTTCGATCGGGCGCTGCACAAAAATATCCAGGACAAAAACGCGGCGCTGAACAGCGTATTCAGCACCTTGGTCTCCAGTGGCGAACGCAATATCTATCTGGTGCCCGCCATGGGCATGATTGGCATAGACGGCGAAGCCACGGTCGACGGCGTACATTTTACCGATTTGGGCTACAGCCGCTACGCCGAATACCTGTATCCATATATTGATGCATACCTCCAATAAGAATCTTCTACTATGACGTTTCGTACCTTAAACGCGACCCTGTGTTGCGCGCTGTTGCTGGTTTTGCTTTCCTGTAGTGGCAAACGTCAGTCGTGGACGCTCACGCCTGCTCCGAAGAGCAATGTGGTGATCATCGGGAATTCTTTCGCCGAGGGTTTGCAGCGCAGCAATTACTTCGAGACACTGCTGCATGCTAGCTTTCCGGACCATGAACTTCGTGTCAGAAACCTAGGGTGGAGTGCGGACGAAGTGAGCCTGCGCCCCAGGCCACTCAACTTCGGAACACTGGATGATCACTTGCGCCAGCAGGAAGCCAATGTTGTATTTGTTTGCTTTGGCATGAATGAGTCGTTTAAAGGGATAGACAGCTTGGACGCATTCAAACACGAGTTGCACGCACTGCTTACGGGCATCCAAAGCCCGCAGTACGACGGAAAGTCGAATCCGGAGATCATCTTGGTGTCACCCATTGCGCACGAAAAGCTCGAGGCGCCCCTGCCGGACCCACGAACGCATAATAAGTCGCTCAAAGCATACACGAAAGGTATGCGGAAAGTAGCCGAAGAGCTTGGCATCCGCTTCATCGACCTCTATACGCCGACGAAAAAAATTATGCGCAACGCCGACGCCCCGATTACGGTCAATGGCATCCACTTGACTGACGAGGGATACCGGATGGCGAGTGAGATGATGGCCAAGGAACTCGACTTGCCACACGCAGCCTGGGCGCAGGACGGCGATATGGAGCAGCTTCGGGAGCTGGTGCGGATCAAGAACCAGCATTTTTTCTACCGCCACAAAGCTCAGAACGGAGAATACATCTACGGCCGTAGGCGCGGATGGGCGGGCGGGTCAGCCCTTCCTGCCGAGCTCCAAAAAATCGATGGCATGGTCGCTCGACTCGATAGCGTGCTATGGACGAGCCAGCGCGGCGATATGGCAGCCGCACGCCAGGCAGCGATGGAGATAGCGGCCTCGGGCCAAAACCAACCGGCCCCAGACAGTCAGCCTTCCACTCGAGCCGAACTCGAGGCTGCGAAAGCAAACTTTGTACTGCCCGAGGGATACCAGATCGAGCTGTTCGCGTCCGAATTGGATTTCCCGATTCCCAACCCGGTATCCATCACCTTTGATGCCCAAGGCAGGCTGTGGGTGGCGACGATGCCCTCCTATCCGCACTATACCCCCGGAAACCCGCCCAACGACAAAATCATCGTGTTGGAAGATACCGATCGCGATGGCAAAGCCGACCGCCACACGGTATTTGCGGACAGCCTCTATCTTCCCCTCGGGTTTGAGTTGGGCGACGGCGGCGTGTACCTGACCCAAGCCCCGGATTTCGTCTTCCTGAAGGATACCGACGGGGATGGCAAGGCGGACTTCCGGCAAACGTTGCTGTCCGGATTCGGAACGGAAGACTCGCACCACACCCTAAACACCTACACATGGGGGCCTGATGGCGCCCTGTATATGCACATGGGCACGTTCTTGCATACGCAGGTTGAGACGCCTTACGGACCACGACGTGGTGCGTACGGCAATACGTGGCGCTATGAGCCACGTACCATGAAACTCGATGAGTATATTTCTTATCCCTACGCCAATCCCTGGGGAAATATATTTACCCGCGACGGCACGCATTTGATTGCCGACGTGTCGACCGGAATGAACTATTTTGCCCCGCCGCTTGCCGTAGCCATCGATTATCCCAAGAAGCACATGGGCATGAAGGATTTCCTGACGGCTTCTGCCAAGCCCAAGACCTGTGGTATCGAAATCGTGTCGAGCCGGGCATTTCCGGAAAACGTCCAGGGCAATATCTTGCTCAATACGTTCATCGGCTTCCAGGGCGTACGCCAACACCAGCCCTATGAGGTAGGCAGCGGTATCGCCGCTGACGAAATCACTCCCTTGTTGCAGTCCAAAGACCCGAATTTCCGACCCGTCGACCTCCAGTTTGGGCCCGACGGCGCGTTGTACGTGGTCGATTGGTATAACCCGGTTATTCAGCACGGCGAACAGGCTTTTAGGGATCCCAACCGCGACCAGACCCGCGGCAGAATATGGCGGATAACCCATAAAGGCATGCCCGCATTGGAAATCCTCGACTTGAGCACAATTGGCATCAGCGAGGTGCTCGATCAGCTTAAAGCCTACGAAGACCGTACCCGCTACCGTGCCCGCGTGCGCCTTCGGGAGTTTCCCGTCCAGGACGTAAGGGAGGCGCTAACGACATGGATCAAGGAATTGGATGCAGCCGACCCTGAATTTGAACAGCATAAGCTCGAAGCGCTTTGGGTATGCCAGCAACTCAACGAGCCGGACGGAGTCCTGCTGGACGAGCTGCTCGGGAGCGACCGCATTGCGGTTAGAGCCGCCGCCACCCGCGTGTTGTTTTATTGGGCAAACCGGATCGAGGGCGCGCACGATAAACTGATTGCCATGTCGCAGGACCAGTCGCCGAGGGTCAGGCTCGAAGCAATTGTGTCGTTGAGCCATTTCGCGTCCGATAAAACCGTGCACGCGTTGCTACAGGCGACCGAATTGCCGGTGGATGATTATATTGGCTATGCGCTTGCCGAGTCGTTTAAGCACCTGAAGCCCGTGTGGATGGAAATGTTCCGCAAGGACAAAAATTTCTTAGCGGATGAACCGGAAAAAGCGTATGCCTTGCTCAGGCCCCTGGCTTCGGCCGCTGAACTGCAAGTGCCCGGCTTTATCACCGAAGATCCCACGTATCCCAAATACGGCGTCGAGCCCCTTTCGGACAAGGATTTCGAACGGTTAGCAGGGGTCGCAGCTGTCGAGCGGTTCCGGGAGGCGCACCGCGATATTTTATCGCCGCCAACGGTCTCTCATGAGGCCGGACCGGATGGGCAGGCGTTGAACGAGGTTGTACTTCGCCTCAGCGCGCCGCCGGGCAAGATGGTTTTTGATCAGGAAGCGCTCACGGTTCCGGCAGGGAAAGCCGTATCGTTGATCTTTGCCAACGATGACCAGATGCCGCATAATATCGTTATCGGCAAGCCGGGAAGCCTGGAGAAAATTGGGCTCGCGGCGGATGAGATGTCCGTCTTGCCTGATGCATACGACAAGCATTTTGTGCCGG
>CAYUIZ010000102.1:0-10906 GCA_964444885.1 uncultured Sphingobacteriaceae bacterium
CGCGCCGTACGATGTTTCATTTTTTAGTAACTTCGCCATCTTATGTCTGATATCATCCAGTTGCTGCCCGATGCCGTTGCCAACCAGATTGCTGCCGGGGAGGTGGTGCAACGCCCCGCTTCCGCCGTTAAAGAGCTCATGGAGAATGCGATCGATTCGGGTGCCGACAAGATCAAGCTGATCGTACGGGATGCAGGCAAGTCCCTGATTCAGGTAATCGACAACGGCTGCGGCATGAGCCTGACCGATGCGCGCTTGTGTTTTGAGCGGCACGCAACGTCCAAAATCCGCTCGGCCGAGGATTTATTCGCTATCCGGACGATGGGATTCCGCGGCGAGGCGATGGCGTCCATTGCCGCTATTGCGCATGTCGAGCTCAGGACACGGCGGCATGAAGACGAATTGGGCACGGCCATCGTCATTGAGGGGTCGAAAGTGGTGCAGCAGGAGCCTGTGGCTACGCCGGCCGGTACCTCCACCAGTGTCAAAAACTTGTTTTATAATGTGCCGGCGCGACGCAACTTCCTAAAGAGCAATTCGGTCGAAATGCGGCATATCATCGAGGAGTTCCAGCGCTTAGCCCTAGCGCATCCCGATATTTTTTTCAGTCTGCATAGCGAAGAGAACGAGCTTTTTCATCTGCCGCCCCAAGGGCTAAAGCAACGGATCGTCCACATCTTTGGCAATAGCTACAACCAGCGCCTCGTGCCCTTGGAGGAAGAGACGACGATCATCAACGTCAACGGCTTTATCGGCAAGCCCGAGTACGCCAAGAAGACCCGCGGCGAGCAATACTTTTTCGTTAATAAGCGTTTTGTCAAGGATCCTTACCTCAACCACGCGGTGCTTAACGCCTACGAGGGTGTCCTGCCCGATGATAGCCATCCATTATATGTGCTGTTTATCGAGATCGACCCGAGCAAGATCGACATCAACGTCCACCCGACGAAAACCGAAATTAAGTATGAGGACGAGCGGTCGATCTATGCGATCGTCCGTTCGGCGGTCAAGCGTTCCCTGGGGCGCTACAACATCACGCCTACGCTTGACTTCAACCAGGAGACCGGCTTCAGCCAGATGATTACGCCGAAGCCGCTGGAAGAAATCACGCCGCCCAGCATTTCGTTTAATCCGGATTTCAATCCGTTTGAAACATCGTCGCCCCGAAGTGCCGGAAGTTCGGGCGCTGTGGGCATGGAGAAGAGCCCGGGCATTCCCCAAAACTGGGACACGCTCTACCGCATCACGCAGGAAACCGAGTTTGCACAGCGCCAACTCGATCTGTTGGAGCGCGCGCCGGTGCGAGGCAGCGAGGCGGGCAGCGGCAACAAGAAGTTCTTCCAGCTGCATAACCGCTATATTCTCTCCCAGATCCACTCGGGTTTTGTGCTCGTCGACCAGCAGGCCGCGCACGAACGTATCCTGTTCGAGCAGTTTGTGAGGCAGCTCGAAACTCAGCAGGGCAGCAGCCAGCAAAGCCTGTTCCCGCAGACCGTGGTACTGAGTAGCGCCGACTTTGAGTTGGTGCGGGACATGCTGGCCGACATCCGCGCGTTGGGTTTCCAGATACGTGAGTTTGGGCGCAATACCTACGTGGTGGAAGGGATACCCGCTGACATCACTTCGGGTATCAGCGAGAGCCAAATTATCGAGCGGCTGATCGAGGATTACAAAAATAACCAATCGGACCTCAAGCTTGCCAAGCGCGAGAACTTGGCAAAAAGCCTGGCGCGCCACGCGGCGATCAAGCCGGGCACGACGCTCTCGAACGACGACATGGCGGAACTGGTCGATAAGCTGTTCGCCAGCGAGTCGCCGAACATTTCCCTGTCGGGCAAACCGATTATTCTTACTTTTACACTCCAGGAATTGCTGGAACGATTTGAAAAATAAGCTGAAACAACGCGTATGATGACCTCATCCTCCCCTTTTGCGGGCTTGCCACCGGTAGTTAAAAACCTGCTGATCATCAACATTATCTGTTTTGTCGGGACGTTGATTTTCGAGCAGTCGACGCGCTTGTTTGGCGTGTATTACCCCGATTCGCCTTTCTTTAAGGTATGGCAGATTATCACGTACATGTTTATGCATGGCGGTTTTGCCCACTTGTTTTTCAACATGTTCGCGCTATTTATGTTCGGGCCGATTCTGGAGCAGATATTTGGATCCAAGCGTTTCCTCAATTTTTACCTTATTTGCGGGCTGGGTGCGCTGTTTCTCCAATTTGTGGTGCAGGCGATTGAGGTTTATTCCATCGCCGGTACGGTGGCAGCGGGGCAATGGCTGCGCTTTGACATGCTCGAGGGCATGGTGTATGGCAATCACCCGTCGATGACCAATGAAAACTTCTCTAAGCTGGTCTCCGTTTACAACATACCGATGGTGGGCGCGTCAGGCGCGATCTACGGATTGCTGATTGCGTTCGGCTATTTGTTCCCCAATGCGCCGCTGATGCTAATATTCTTTCCGGCGCCAATCAAAGCCAAGTATTTTATCCCCGGTCTGATTGTGATCGAGCTGTTTCTCGGCGTATCGCGTGTGGCGGGGACATCCATCGCGCATTTTGCCCACATCGGGGGCGCGCTGTTTGCATTCCTGCTCATCAAACTTTGGCGGATACGGCGGCCCATGAGCTGGTAAAGATCGTATGCGCGCCGTTTTTACATTTTGGCGCATAATCTGATTTTTTCCTATATTCGCTCCTACGGATGCTCACCCAGTGTGGCAACAAATAGACTCCTGATGAAACGGTCACTGTTCGGCGATTTATGGTATAAGGCTTTTCGATCGGGAAGCCCCTTGAACCTCTTTATTGCGCTCAACCTGATCGTTTTTATTGTTGTTGGCCTGCTGTCTTTGGTGACGGCATTGGGTTTTACCCATGTCGGGTTGTCTGCCCACCTCATCAACTGGCTGGCCATGCCGGCCAATTTGGGTGAACTTGCCTACAAGCCCTGGACCCTTGTCACCTACATGTTTGCCCATCAGGCATTCTTCCACATCCTGTTCAATATGCTGTGGCTGTACTGGATGGGGAGGATTTTTCTGGATTTTCTTAATAAGCGGCAGTTCAAGTTTGTGTACTTGGCGGGTGGGGTGCTCGGTGGCCTGCTGTATTTGCTCGCTTACAACCTCATTCCGGTATTCCAGCCGCAAGCGGCATCATCCGCACTGATCGGAGCGTCGGCGGGCGTGAGCGCCATTATCTTCGCTACGGCTACGCTTTTGCCCGACTATACGATTCGGATGCTTTTTTTGGGCAATGTCAGGCTGAAGTACTTGGCGCTGGCGTTTATCGTGCTCGACGTGCTCGCAATCGGGGGGCTCAATGCCGGCGGTAGCCTCGCCCATATCGGTGGGGCACTCTTCGGAGTTGTTTATATCAAGCGGTTGCAGAATGGCCGCGACTGGAGTCTGTTGTTTCGTAGAAAACGAACGAAGCGCATGCGTGTAGTCAGAAACAATCCGCCGAAACCGCCTGCCGCCGACGAAAGTGCGGCGGAGCCCAACCAGGAGCTGGTCGACCGGATTCTCGACAAAATATCCCAATCGGGGTACGACAGCCTGACCCCAACTGAAAAAGAGACCCTGTTCAAGGCCAGCAAGGCTGGGGCAAACGAGCATCGGCCGTGACGAAGAGAAAAACCAAAACGGGCAGACGGCTAGGTTTAATCAGCAAATCTATCTTTCTGCTGAATGTCTTTGCCGCGGGAGCATTGCTCCTGAGCTACCTGGCGCCATACGTCGACCCGGCTGTTTTTTGGCCCGTCGCGTTTTTTGGCATCGGATATTCGACCATTCTGGTCATTAACGCACTTTTTGTAGTTTATTGGCTGATCCGCAAACCGAAAATGGCATTGCTTTCCGTGTTGGTTTTCGTGCTCGGCTGGGGAGCCTTTCGCAAACATTTCGGCTTTGCCGAGGCGGTGCCCGCGCAGGTGGTCAGTAGCCCCGATACGGGGCATGTGCGCGTGATGAGTTTCAACGTTCATTTCTTCAGCCCGCCCAGGGAGCCGTCCCATACCTTCACGCACAAGGAAGATATCTTGAACTTGATCGATAGCGTCTCTCCGGATATCCTCTGCATGCAGGAATTTCTCACCCGTGAAAAAGGGGAACACAACCTGCTGGCCACCTTGCGGGAGAAACAGGGGTACGCCTACCAGCATTTTACCGCGACGAGCCGAAACGACTACGAAGCCTATGGTTTGGTCATTCTCAGCCGCCACCCCATTGTCGCTACAGGCAAGCTGGAGGAACATTGGTACGGGATTAATGGTACCATCTACGCCGATATCGCTTATCGTGGTGATACCATCCGCATCTACAATGCGCACTTGCGCACGTTTGGTTTCCAGCGTGAAGACTACGAGTTTATCGCGGCGAGTGCCAAAACCTTCGAAGAGGAGGTGTCGTCTACCCGGCGCATCGGTTGGCGCCTGCGCCATGCTTTTGAAGCGCGAAGCGAGCAGGCGAGGGCCTTGCGCCTGCACCGCGAAGCGGCGGGGATTCCGTGCCTGATCGTGGGTGATTTTAACGACACGCCGCTATCCTACGCCGTCAACCACCTCTCGCGCGGGATGCAGAACGCATTCCGACTCCGTGGCCGTGGCTGGGGTGAAACGTATAATGGGGCGTTCCCCAATTTTCAAATCGACTACATACTGGCCAGCAAGGAGCTCGCTGTCCATCGTTATCAGGTGGTAAAGCGTCGGTTTTCGGATCACTATCCGGTGTGGGCAGACCTATCCTTGTGAGTTTTATTCGACGTCAGCGCGTGGCGAAAGGACCTGCAAGGCATGGGAGAGCACCTCGTCTGACCGGTTCCTGACCTTAAAATAAGCTTCATTGCCGAAATAATAGCGTCCCAGCAGCGCTTCGATGTCGCGTTGTATACGCCCCTTGGCTTGCTGGGCGTCCGGGTTGGAAACCGTAATCTCCCGTTCCCTGACATAGTCCAGGAAATCCGCATAATCTTCATCCGGCAAATGATATCCCGACAGGAAGTTCTCAATCGAGTAGGCCGGGACGGATTTCGTCAGGCGCTCGTAGACGTAGGATTCGACCAAGTTTTCGCGGACGAGATGGCGGTAGAATGAGATTTTGGTGCTGCTATCCGTCGGAACGTAAACATCAGGCATGATGCCGCCCCCGTCATAGACAATCCGGCCGGCCGCCGTGGTAAATTTGCGACCCGCAAAGAACACGAGGGAGTCGGAATCTTGCTTGACTGCCGTCTGGGTCGTGTCTAACGAAAGCGGCGCCGGGTTCTTGACAAGCTTCAGCCCGTTTTGCTGATACGACTTTTGGATGCTGCGTCCCAAGGGGGTATAGTAACGCGCGATCGTCAGGTTAAGTGCCGAGCCATCACCAAAGCCAAACTGCTCCTGTACCAGGCCTTTGCCAAACGACCGGCGACCCACGATGATGCCGCGGTCCAGGTCTTGGATGGCGCCGGCCACGATTTCGCTTCCCGAGGCAGACAGTTCGTCGATCAGGACGGCAAGTTCGACGTGGCTGAATTGCCCATCGGCGCTCGTATAGTAGTCCGTCCGCGATTCATGCGCGCCTTGGGTATAGACGAGCAACAGGCGCTCGTCAAAAAACTGGCTGGCCAGGGATGTGGCGGTACTGAAGTATCCGCCTCCGTTTTCGCGGAGATCCAGCACCAGTTTTTTCGCCCCTTCTTTGGTAAGCCGTTCCAGCGCATCGCGGAAATCGGCAGCCGTGCGCGAGCCGAAGCGCCTGACCTTGATATAGGCCGTTTGCTGCGCAATCATGTAAGCGGCGTCGATGCTACTGATCTCGATGCGGTCGCGCACGACCTTCAAGGGCGCGGCCAGGTCTTCTCCATCGCGGTAGATGCCGAGCTCGAGTGTCGAGCCCCGCCGCCCGCGGATTTTGTTTTCGATTTCCTTATCGGTGGCGCCCACGCCGGCAATTTTTTGGCCATTGACGGCAATAAGCTTATCCCCCACGCGCAGGCCAGCCTTCACGGCAGGCCCGTCGGCAATGAGACCGACCGTCATCAGCGTGTCGTTGAGCCGATAATATTCTACGCCGATACCCTCAAAACTGCCTTCCAACGTCTCGTGTTGCGTCCGCGCCTCGGTAGGGCTCATGTAGGAAGAATGGGGATCGAGCTGGCCGATGATTTCGTCGATCGCCAGTTCCTGCAACTCATCGACGTTCACACTGTCAACATAGGTTGTCGCGATCAGGTCGATCATGCGCTGCACCTTGCCGGTCTTGTCCGTCAATCCCAAGGGCAACAGGCTGGTGGTCGAGGACTGGTGGTTTTCGTCCAGGTAGTTTTGACCCAACAGCAATCCAATGGCCAAGGCCAAGGCATACCCGGCCGCCTCCATTAAATTCCGTTTCGTCTTAGCCCCCATGATGATTGATTAGAACAAGCAAAAATAGCGAGTTTTCATTGCTTATCCATGCTTTTAGGCTATAAAGGGGGGAATTTGTTACGTGTTTCGGCGTTTCTGAAGTACTTTTTCCTGGATTGTGCCGCTCTTTGCCGCAGGCAGCCTGAAGGACCCCGCCGTTGCGGGCGTGTTTTGGTTTGGGGAATGCGCAAAGGCTTTCCAAAGCCGTGGTATCACCGCTTCCGCGCCGGGTGCATCCGAGTGTTGGACGGCGCAGGGGATAGCACCGATGCCCTGTCCCCCTAAATCTTATCCGTACCCCGGCTTTCTTTGTCCATGCGCTGTATCTCGGGCAATCTTTCCGCCGGGATCAGGTTTTGAAAATCCCAAAATGCCGAAACGCACACGATTTTCCATTCGCTGCCCACGCGCTCCAATAGTCGGACTTCCTTGCTGTGGAAGAATAGGGCTCCGTCCCGGTCACTGTTAAACTGGTCCCAAGTAAGATACGCCACGTCATCCCCATAAAATTTAAAGCGAATGTTTTTTCGTTCCACGGTAGTCGCCTGGTCGGCCTCGGGGATGGGGTTCTCGTGGATGTACAGGCCTACGGAGTTGTCGATGGCGTCCCAGCCCACGCTGGAATCAAACGTACCATCGCGGTTGCTCCACGCCTGAAAGGCATAGTCTTCCTGGATGTATGTGGCCTTCCAGCGGTCGTAATCGCGTGCAAAAAAGGCATTCGTTTCCTCCTCAATGGTGGCCATGATGGCGTCTTTCTTTTCCTGTAGGGCAACCTCATGATTCGCAGCGCTGGTGCAGGACACCAACAGCGTAGCGGCGGCGAGGGCAAGGAAGAGTAAAGGAAGCGCAGCAACATGGCGGGTGAGTCGATTTTGGCCCTTGGGGCTAAATCGTGTGTGCCCAGTGGGGGGCTTTCTTTTGCGTTGATTTTTCATAACGATGTTTGTTTATATCGGTGAAACATTCTATTTCCGTCCCAGCAGTAGCCTGCGTTACCATCGCGATTGCGGATGCAGCCACGATGCACAAATCGTTAGTTAAAGTTACCTATACTATGCGAAAAAAACAAATAAAATATTGGGGATTAGGGGCTTGCGCTGGAGGGCTACAGGCCGATTACGCCATGCCTTGCAGCAGGTGGATGGCATGTTCCACGTCATGGACACGCTCAATGGCGATACGGAGGGAACCCTTTACTTCCTTGAGGTTGCACAGGGTCGGGTTTTGCTGTACGAATTGCAATACTTTCCCGAATGGGTCACTTTCAAAATAGGTCGGGTTCGTGGCAAAATATCCCCGCAACACACGTTTCTTGTAGGAAATCTTCTCAAAACCGATGGCCTTGCCCAACCATTGCAGGCGCAGGGTCTGCAACAGGAGATCGACTTGTTCGGGTATCGGCCCGAAGCGGTCTTCGAGCGACTTGCGAAAGGCATCCAACTGTGCCTCGTCTTCGAGGTTCGCGATCTCGCTATACAGGTTGTAACGCTCGCCCACACTCGTTACGTACTCGTCGGGGATGAGCACTTCCAAATCCGTATCAATCTGCGTGAAGGACACGAAGCGCTGGGCCTGGTTTTCGGTAAACAGCCCCTTGAACTCGTCATCCTTGAGTTCCTGTATGGCTTCGTCCAGTATTTTGTGGTACATCTCGAAGCCGATTTCGGCAATGAACCCGCTTTGCTCGGCACCCAAGAGGTTGCCACTACCGCGGATATCCAAGTCGCGCATGGCCACATTAAATCCGCTGCCCAGATCGGAAAATTCCTCGATGGCGCTGAGGCGCTTGTAGGCTTCGTTCGTGAGGGTCGACATCGGGGGGCTTAGCAGGTAGCAGAATGCTTTTTTATTGGTACGACCCACGCGGCCGCGCATCTGGTGCAAGTCGCTCAGGCCAAACATGTGGGCATGGTTGATGATAATGGTATTCGCGTTCGGAATATCCAGTCCCGCTTCGATAATCGTGGTGGCTACGAGCACGTCGTATTCATGGTTGATGAATTTGAGCATCACGTCTTCCAGTGCATCGCCTTCCAGCTGTCCGTGCGCTACGCCGACGCGCGCATCGGGCACGAGCTTGTTGATCATGGCGCCCAGCTGGGGCAGGTCTGCCACCCGGTTATGAATGAAAAACACTTGGCCTTGGCGGTCCAGCTCATACGTCACGGCTTCTTGGATGAGCGTTTCGTTGAAAACATGCAGCTCCGTCTGCACCGGCTGCCGGTTTGGGGGCGGCGTACTGATGATGCTCAGGTCGCGCGCGCCCATCAGCGAGAAATGCAGGGTGCGGGGTATGGGCGTGGCTGTTAAGGTCAGGGAATCGACGTTTGCACGCAGTTTTTTAAGTTTCTCCTTGACACTGACACCGAATTTCTGCTCCTCGTCAACAATCATCAGGCCCAGGTCTTTAAACTTGACATCCTTGCTGACCAGCCGGTGGGTGCCGATGATGATGTCGAGGCTGCCGTCCGCCAGCTTGGCCAGGGTTTCCTTGATTTGTTTTGTCGACTTGAACCGATTGATGTAGTCGACATTGCAGGGAAAGCCTTTCAGGCGTTCGGAAAACGTCCGGTAATGCTGCATGGCCAAAATGGTCGTCGGTACGAGCACGGCCACCTGCTTGCTGTCGGCAACGGCTTTGAACGCAGCGCGGATAGCGATTTCGGTCTTGCCGAAGCCCACGTCGCCACATACCAGGCGGTCCATTGGGTGGGGCGATTCCATATCGCGTTTCACGTCAGCCGTAGCCTTCTCCTGATCGGGCGTGTCCTCGTAGATGAAAGACGCTTCCAGTTCGGTTTGCAGGTACGTATCCGGGCTAAACGCATTGCCCGTTTGGGCCTTTCGCTTAGCGTATAGTTTGATCAGGTCCCGGGCGATATCCTTGACCTTTTTTTTTGTCGTTTTTTTTAGCTTATCCCAGGCATCGGTACCCAGCTTGTTCATTTTGGGCACCATACCCTCTTTGCCGGAGTACTTGGAGATCCGGTTGAGCGAGTTGATGTTGACGTAGAGCAGGTCGTTGTCGGCGTAGACGAGCCTGATCATTTCCTGCTCGCGGCCATTGACCTCCACTTTTTCGAGTCCGGCGTACTTGCCGATGCCGTGGTCGATGTGCGTGATGAAGTCGCCGGGTTTCAGCTCCCGCAAATCCTTGAGCGTGATGGCTTGCGAACGCTCGTAGCCTTTCTTGCGGCGGTATTTGTAGTAGCGGTCAAATATCTGGTGGTCCGTATAGCAGGCCAGGCCGATTTCTGTGTCGATAAACCCTTCGCGGAGCGACACGTGCACCGGCGTAAAGGCGACCGAGCTGTCGAGATCGGCAAAGATGGCATACAGCCGCTCGATCTGTTTGGTGAGGTCGCTGAATATGAGGTTTTCGATGCGGTTGCCCTCGTTTTCCTTGATGTTGTGAATCAGCAAGCCGAAATCCTTGTTGAAGGAAGGCTGGGGTTTCATCGCAAAGGTGACTACCGCGTCGGGCTGGTAGAGAAACTGCTTCCCGAATTCGATCACCGGAAAGCGTTGCAATAAAGCGGAAAGCTGGCTGGTGTCCGAAAAGTTAAACTTGGGGTCAATCCATTCCGGATTTTGGTGCTTGTCGGCTTCGCTGAGTGCCGTCCACAGCTCCGCGGCTTTTTGAGAGCCATTGGCCACAATGTCCATCGTGAATTGGACGTCCTTGATCCACAGTACGGAGTCCGCGGCGATGTACTCCAGCAAAGAAATATTGGATTCAGTGAGGAATTTCGCCTGTACGTTCGGCACAATGGTGACGGTATGTATCTTGCTTACCGAGAGCTGGCTTTCGGTATCGAAGGTGCGGATGCTTTCGATTTCCAAGCCAAAGAACTCGATGCGGTAGGGGAGGTCGTTTGAAAAGGAGAAGATATCCACAATGCCGCCCCGGATGGCATACTGGCCCGGCTCGTAGACAAAATCGACACGCTCAAAGGCGTATTCCTGTAAAAACTCGTTGATGAAATCAATATCCAGTTTGGAATTTTGCGTGATGGCAAGGGTATTGTCGTGCAGGTCCTGCCGGTTAATGACTTTCTCGGCGAGCGCTTCGGGGTAGGTCACCACCAAGCTGTGCGTAGATTTGTCCTGAGCGAGGGCACTGAGCGTTTCGGCCCGCTGTAATACGTGCGCGCTGTCGGTTTGCGTAAAATCAAAAGGCTTGCGGAACGACGAAGGGAAAAAGAGCACTTGCCTGTCCAAAAGGCCCTCCAGGTCGCTGAGGAAGTACACGGCGTCTTCGTGGTTGGGCAAAACGAACAGCATGGGCCTGTCGGCCTCCTGGCTCAGGGCGACCGCTACCATGGCATCGCCCGACCCGACGAGCCCTTTGGCATGCACACGGGGAGCAGGACTTTGCAACGCAGACACGAGCTTGCCTACTTGCTCACTTTGGCGAAAACGCGCGATAATGTCTTTTACGCTCACTGTTCTTGATGATTCGGCGCAAAGATAGCAAAAATGTCGGGCTGCTTTGAGGGCGTTACGGG
>CAYUIZ010000103.1:0-10904 GCA_964444885.1 uncultured Sphingobacteriaceae bacterium
GACCTCAGGGTTATGAATCCTGCGCTCTAACCATCTGAGCTACCCCGCCGAAAAATCGTTTGCAAATATAGTTTATTTTCCTTTTCTTTAGAAAAAAAAGCACAGAAACTAGCTATAGTTTTAGCGCTTTTCCCCTAACAGTTTTAGACCGAGCGACAAATGGCCGAAAAAACAGAAAAAATAAAGTTCAATATTGAGTACGAAATCAAGTCTTCCCCCAAAATCCTATATGGTTTCCTCCATGAACCCAATGCGCTATCGCAATGGTTTGCCGACGAGGTCAACTTTCGGGAAGGCATTTACGAGTTCGTGTGGGACGATGAGACACGTACGGCCAAGCTCATGTCTGCCCGCGACAACAAGCTCGTCAAATACAAATGGCTGGACGACGAACCGTACCACTTCGAGATGGAAATCATCCAGGACGAGCTCACCCATGATGTCGCCCTCATGGTCACCGATTTTGCCCGACCGGACAACCTCGACGACCGGAAACTCATTTGGGATAACCAAATCGAGTACTTGCAAGGCGTGCTAGGCGCATAAATTTTCTTATTTTTGCAAACGGAAGCCCGCCAGTCCCGGCTGGCCGATACGGCCAAGGTGGTGGTTCGGCTTTCGCGCATTTAATTCCGCAGTTCAAAGGATCAGGCAACGCCGGCAGATGAAAAAGATTCACCTTCTTATACTGAAGTCCTTCATCAGGCCATTCATCGTCACGTTTTTCATCGTGATGTTCGTCCTACTCATGCTATTCCTCTTCAAGTATATCGACGACCTGATTGGAAAAGGATTCGAGTGGTACGTCATTCTGGAACTACTCTGCTACGCGGCTGCGACCAATGTAGCCATGGCCCTGCCCCTATCCATGTTGCTTTCGGCCATTATGACTTTCGGCAACCTGGGCGAGAGTTACGAGCTTGTCGCCATCAAGGCTGCGGGCGTATCCCTACGCAAGGCTATGGCGCCGCTTTTTGTCCTCGTCGGCATTTTTAGCGGCGGTGCATTCCTGTTCAGCGACTACATTATGCCCATCGCCAACCTCAAGATGGGCTCCTTGCTCTACGACGTACGCACCAAGAAAGCCGACTTCCTTATCAAGCCAGGCATATTCAACAATACCATCCCTGGATATTCCATCCGGGCCAAAAACAAAAGCGCCGACGGCACCATCCTGTACGACCTGATGATTTATGACATGCAGGGCACCAACACGGCCTCCAAGGTCTTGCTGGCCAAGGAAGGCTACATGTACAATTCGGCCGACAACAACCACATGATCCTCAAGCTACGCGACGGTGTGCAATATGAGGATGCCCGCGCCAAGGACGCCACCGTGTACGATCCGCGCCAGCAGTTTACCCGTTTCTACTTTGAAGAAACCGAGCGCAAATTTAACATGGAGACCTTCCAGATGCGCCGTACGGATGAAGAGCTGTTCAAAAGCCACCACGCGATGCTCAACCTGCGGCAGCTGAAGCACTATACCGACTCCAACCGGCAGCAGATGGACAGCCTTCGGCAGACCATCTTCCGCGACGTACAGTCCTACTACCACTATTTCGGCCAGTATTACAAACTGCCGGATACTGCCGAAGCCCAGACAATGCCGCTGGCGTACACCCACAGCATCACCCAGCTGATCGACTCCGGACACGTCACCACAGCCGTTAACAACGCCCTGAACAACGTCCGGTACATTAAGGACGTCATCTCGACGAAAGACGCCGACGACGCGTTCTACCGCGACCGGGACGTGCGCTACAACATCGAATTCCAACGCAAGTTTACCTTGGCGGCGAGCTGCTTACTGCTCTTTGCCATTGGGGCGCCTTTGGGCGCCATCATCCGCAAGGGTGGACTGGGGCTGCCGGTCGTCATGGCGATCATCTTCTTCCTAATCTATCACATCATTTCAACCGTAGCGGAGAAGTATGCGCGGGAGGGCTCGATGGAGCCATTCTGGGGCATGTGGCTGGCGATTATCGTCCTCACGCCCTTGGCCTTATTCCTCGCCTACAAAGCCACTACGGATTCGGCACTGTTCGATATCGACCAATACCGCATCAAGCTAAACAAGGCTTGGGAATGGGTGAAAACCAAGACTTCGCGGCAGTCCAAACGCCAGCTACCCGCCTAATTCTTTACACCAGCCTGTTAGTTTTCTCCATTTAATAACCGTAAATTTGCAACAGTAAAACGGAGTGAATGGAAAAGGGCATCAAACTGGATACGATCGAGGAAGCTATTGCTGATATCAAAGCGGGCAAAGTGATTATTGTGGTGGACGATGAAGACCGCGAGAACGAAGGTGATTTCGTGACATCCGCCCGCAATGCCACGCCCGAGGTCATCAACTTCATGGCCACCCACGGCCGTGGCTTGGTCTGTGCCCCGCTCACCGAAGAACGATGCCGGGAACTGGACCTGGCCTTGATGGTGGGCAACAATACCGCCGCATACGAAACGAACTTCACCGTCTCGGTCGACCTGCAGGGATATGGCTGCACGACCGGCATTTCGGCATCCGACCGTTCCAAAACCATTAAAGCACTGATTAATCCCGATATCCGGCCGGAGGAATTCGGCCGCCCGGGCCATATTTTCCCGCTCATCGCCAAGGACGGCGGCGTGCTCCGCCGCGCGGGGCATACCGAAGCAACCGTCGACCTGGCCCGCCTGGCCGGCATGGAACCCGCTGGTGTGCTGGTCGAAATACTGAAGGAAGACGGCGAAATGGCCCGCCTCCCCGACCTGATGGAAGTGGCCAAACGGTTTGACCTCAAGATTATCTCCATCAAGGACCTTATCGAGTTTAGGCTCACCAAGGACTCACTGATTCAGCGCGAAGTTTCCGTAGACATGCCGACGGGGTGGGGCGATTTCACGCTGACGGCCTATACGCAGAAGATAACGGGCGAACAGCACCTGGCACTGACGAAAGGCACTTGGGACGCGGACGAGCCTGTTCTGGTCCGCGTGCACTCCTCTTGCGTCACCGGCGATATTTTCGGTTCCTGCCGCTGCGATTGTGGCCCACAGCTGCACCGCGCGATGGAAATGATTGAGGAAGAGGGTAAAGGCGTCATCGTCTATATGAACCAAGAAGGACGCGGCATCGGCTTGGTCAACAAACTCCACGCATACAAACTCCAGGAGACCGGCCTCGACACCGTGGACGCTAATATTGAGCTCGGCTTCAAGCCCGACTACCGCGACTACGGCATTGGCGCTCAAATCCTTCGCAACCTCAACGTGACGAAGATGCGGTTGATGAGCAACAACCCAACCAAACGGGCTGGGCTGGTCGGGTACGGCATCGAAGTCGTGGAAAACGTGCCGATTGAAATTGCCAGCAATCCGCATAACGAACGCTACCTGCGAACGAAACGCGACCGTATGGGCCATACGATCCTGAGGGAAATTTAACACACCGCATCTATCTCACCCATCTTTGCTACAGGACTCGCTCTTGGGCGTGCTTCCGCCGTTGGGCTGACCTACCCCTGATGGCGCTTGGGCCATATTCGTTATAGTCCCCAACGAACGGCCTATCCGTAATTAACCCGACGATAAGACACATACATTAACCGAACACAGAATATCATTCGAAACATGATTTATAAATCAGAATATTATTCGTATCTTTGCGACTTATTATAAGGAGTAGGCAAATCCGTATATTATCCTTGGGTTATGGCGAAGAAAGAATACAGTCTGGATCACGTAGATTATCACATCCTGCGCTTGCTGCAGGGGAACGCACGCATCAATAATGCAGAAATCGCGCGCGAGCTGGGCATGGCGCCTTCGGCCGTTCTGGAGCGGGTAAAAAAACTGGAGCAAAAAGACGTTATCCTGCAATATACAGCTAAGGTAAACCCGGCAGCGGTAGACCAGCGGCTGCTGTCCTTCATTTTCATCCGTTCGGCAGACGGCATTGGTACCGCAACGACGGGCGAGGCTCTGGCTGCGATCCCGGAAGTGCAGGAGGTGCATGACATCGCAGGCGACGACGGTTATTTGGTTAAAGTGCGTACCGCAGACTCGTCGGCTTTGGTCGACCTGATGCGCAATACGTTCAGCAAAATACCCAATATCATATCTACACGAACCACCATCGTGCTCGACACGTTCAAAGAACAGCAGCAGGTGGTTATACCTTCAGAAAACGAACAAGGAGAAGACAACTAAATATGGCCAATCAAACAACGCATAAAACACCGCTTTTCATGGTATTGCTTGCATTCGCCATTGTATATGTCGTATGGGGCTCTACCTATTTTTTCATCCACAAGGCCCTGTCGGGCTTCACGCCTTTCATGCTCGGCGCATTCCGGTTTACCGTGGCCGGCGTGCTGATGCTGGGCTGGTGCTGGTATAAGGGTTTTGATATTTTCAATTGGAAGGCCATTGGGCATGCCAGTGTCACCGGACTGCTGTTGCTCTTCATCGATACGGGTATCATCATTTGGGTCGAACAGTTCATGACGTCCGGGCTCGTGGCCATCATGGCTGCGTCCGCCGCCATCTGGTTTATCGTGCTTGACAAACCGAAATGGAAGGAAAACTTCACGAATGTACCCACCGTGGCCGGGTTATTCATGGGATTTTTGGGTGTGGTGATGCTTTTCGGCGAGCAACTGGCTACCGCAACGGATACGACCCAACGCGAATCCAATATGCTAGGCATGGTTTTGCTCATCGTGGGGGCTATCGCTTGGACGGCGGGCTCCCTGTATTCAAAATATTTCGGCCCACGCGAAGAACAACGTGAAAAAACACCCGTTTGGGTTGGTACCGCATGGCAAATTTTCATTGCCGGCGCCGCCTTTACGCTGACCGCCGCATTCAACGGCGAGATGGCCGCCTTTAGCTGGCAGGAAGTGCCTGCCGGGGCGTGGTGGTCGATGGCGTACTTAGTCGTGTTCGGATCGATCGTGGCCTACAGCGCTTACATCTGGTTGCTCGCAAACCGGCCAGCCACGCAGGTCAGCACCTACGCCTACGTCAATCCCGTGATCGCCGTGATGCTAAGCTTCTTCCTGACCGACGAAGTCATTACCAGTGTACAGTTAACCGGCCTGGCCATCATCCTCATCAGCGTATTGTTGATCAACTGGAGTTCCTACGCTAAATCATCGCCAGACAACCACCCGAAAAAAAAGCGCGTCCGGATTAAACTGAAGCCGGCTGAGCCTGGCCGGATGGCTACAGTAAACCCCGCAGAAGCGCAACCTCGGTGGCACGAACCCGAATAATACTCCCTGATTTAATTGGCAAACGTTTCTTAAATTAACAGTTGTTGACTAGCTTTACCGCGCAAGCAACAGGCACCAAAAATGTCTCCTCGACGGCGCATTTTGCTTGCTAGAACACTTTATTGGATTGGCTTATGCGGATTCCCCTTTTTTATCGGTTTGGCCTCATGGTGCTGGTCGCCGGCATGGCGTGGAGCGGTTGTGCGCGTATCTTTACACCTACACCTACCCCTACCCACCAGCAATACCAGATTGACGGCGCGCTCGAGGCCGATTCATCCATAATCGCCTACTACGCGCCCTACAAGCAACAGCTGGAAGCCGAGATGAACCGACTCGTCGGGCGCACGGCCGTGGCACTGACCAAACCAGGAAGCCAGCCCGAAACACTGCTCGGCAATTTCTTTGCCGAGGCCCTATTGGATGAAGGCAAAAGACTGGCGCCTCGTGCGCAGTTATCGTTCGGAACCAAAGGCGGCCTGCGCCGGGAACTGCAACAAGGCAACATCACCATCGGCGACCTGTTTGAGCTCATGCCTTTTGAAAACGAATTGGTCGTGCTGGAACTCACCGCCAGCCACATCGGCCAGCTTGCGCAGTTTATCGCGGCCACCAACGGCCAACCCGTAGCCGGCCTCCAGCTCGACATCCGCAACGGCAAGCCTACGAACGTCCTCATCGACGGGGCGCCTGTGCACGCCGACTCTACCTACCATCTCGTCACCTACGACTACCTGGCCAATGGGGGCGACAACCTGCGTGGACTGGACAATCCCGTCAGCCGGAAGGACTTGGGTAAAAAAGTACGTGAATCCCTCATCGATTATGTGGCCAGGCATACCGACAACAACGAAATAATCCATGCGAAACTCGACGGAAGAATTACAAGCGATCAATAGGCGAACCTTTCTCCGCCAAGCAGGTGTGCTGGCTTCGGTAGGCGCGGCGGGCTGGCCGCTGTCCGCACGTGCATCGGAAGATGTGAAGCTGACCATCCTCCACACCAACGACGTCCACAGCCGCATTGAGCCCTTCCCGATGGACGGCTCGCGCAATCAGGGGCGCGGCGGCGTAGCCCGGCGGGCAGCGCTGATCGACCGCATCCGCAAGGAGGAGCGCAACGTACTGTTGTTGGATGCAGGCGACATCCTACAAGGCACACCGTACTTCAACCTGTTCAACGGCAAACTGGAGATGGAGCTGATGGGAAAGATGGGCTATGACGCGGCCACATTCGGCAACCATGAGTTTGACAATGGCCTCGAAGGCCTGGACTACGCGATGTCCTATGCCGACTTCCCCTTCCTCAATGCCAATTACGATTTTCGTGACACCATACTCCACCGCAAAACGGAACCCTACAAGATCTTCCGGAAGCAAGGGGTACGCATCGGCGTGTTCGGGCTCGGTATCGAGCTGGCGGGCCTGGTCGACCCCAATTATTACCAAAACATGCAGTATGCAGAACCCATCGGTGTGGCCAACGAGATAGCGGCCCGGCTCCGTTTTGACCATAAATGCAGCATGGTGATCTGCCTTTCCCATTTGGGCTACCAGTACAACGGCGAATCGAAGGTGTCTGACGTGGTGCTGGCTGCCCATACGCGACACATCGACTTGATTATCGGGGGGCATACGCACACGTTCCTGTCCCAGCCGGACCACGTGGCTAATTTGGACGGAAAACCCACCACCATTAACCAAGTCGGTTTCGGAGGCATTAACCTCGGCAGGCTCGACTACGCGTTTGACAGGCAGTCCGGCCGTACGAAACTCATGCAAGCCGCAGCGCTGCCTGTATCGGGCGAGATGCCTTTTGTATAGGGGTTATACCCCACGCTAGGGGCTGGCAAGCGCGTAGCCCATCCACCGTCACTGATTCACCGCCATGAAAGTCTTTTTCCGGCTTTATATAAACACCTATCGGGGATTGTCGCCTGCCGCATGGATGCTGGCATTGGTCATGCTGGTGAACCGGACGGGCGCAATGGTCCTTCCCTTTCTAGGCGTGTACATGACCAACGCCCTCGGCTTTGGCATCCGGGAAGTCGGCATCGTACTGGCCGCTTTTGGCATCGGTGCGGTCATCGGCTCCTGGCTAGGCGGCTGGCTCACCGACCGTTTCGGGAATTTCAGCATACAGTCGATCAGCTTGCTTCTGTCCGTACCGCTGTTTCTGGCTATTCCCCTCTTCACGACCGTATCGTCACTCGCCATTACGATTGCGGTGCTGAGCGTGGTGACGGAATCTTTCCGGCCGGCCAACTCGGTATCCGTGGCCCGCTACGCGAAGCCGGAAAACATCACCAAAGCATTCTCGCTCAACCGGATGGCTATCAATTTGGGGTTTTCCGTCGGCCCTGCGATGGGCGGTCTACTGGCGAGCATTTCGTACCAATGGATTTTTTATGGCAACGCTTTGGGAAGCCTTTTTGCAGCGGCCATTTTCATTGCGTATTTCCGCAACAGACGCGAACACCCCAAACGCAAGCGAACGCCATCCGAGGAGCGGGCCGACACCGCACCTCCCCTGTCTCCCTACCGCGACAAACGTTATATCACCTTTAGCCTATTGTGCTTCGCCTACGCCATGTGTTTTTTCCAGCTGCTGAGCACATTGCCCCTGTTTTACCAAGAGGCGCACGCGATGGACGCGCGGCAAGTGGGCTATATTCTGGGATTCAGCGGCTTGGTCGTCGTGCTGTTCGAGATGTTGCTTGTGCACTTGGCTGAGCGCAGGCTAACCTATGCGAGCAGTATTTCGCTCGGTGTGTTGCTCTGCGGATTTTCCTTTGCGCTGCTTCCATTGGCACCCGGATTCTTCATGCTTTACGTGTCTATTTTCCTGCTCAGCATTTCCGAAATATTCGCCATGCCCTTCATGGCCTCCGTCGCGATCAAACGTTCTACCTACCAAAACCAAGGTGCGTACATGGGGCTCAATGCGCTGGCATTTTCGGCCGCGCACGTGTTCTCGCCGTTTTTGGGCACAACAGTAGCGGATGTGTGGGGGTTTTCCGCATTATGGTGGGGCACCGCGGCAATACTCCTTGCCACATCCGTGTTGGCGTACTACGTGGTCAAGCGGCTGTAAGTCGATGGTTGATTGCATTTTGGCACAAACTTCGTAGCTTTGGTTGATATGAACCCGACACAACTCCCCCTCAAGACACTCGTTTTCGTAATGATCGGATTGCTTTGCTGCGGGCCAGCTTATGCACAACCCACGCCCGGCAAGGAAGAAATCGTCATCGAACTCCCGTCCGAGTACCGCTGGAAGCAGAGCCGGGTGAGGAAAGACACCAAGTCGATTCGCGAATCGGTTTATCATGTAGCCGGCCGAAACGCGGCCAATTCCACCGTCAAATCCGTACGGATCACCACGATCGACCGGCGATACTTCCCCATCAGCTCGGCATCGGCACCTACGGACAAACTGAATTTTATCCGCACGACCTGCCCGGACGCCAACCTGAACATCCAGGAACGCCGCATGGAGGACACCCGTAGCAGCGTGCTTTTCAGCATACAATCCGACACGGAGGGTTTTTGTGGCCAAACCGTCTTCCTGAGCTATGCCGTGGAAGGCCCGACCGCCTACCACACCATTGAGCTGGAAATTGAGAATACTGCGTCAATTGGCGACGATATGGCCCTGTGGTCAAAAATCTTGCTTGCCGCGACAGTGAAATAAAACGCTACGGGCACAATGCTGGCTTAACTTTTGCAGTGCAGACGGCGTAACAAGATAAGACGATTACATATGAAGATTAACTTTACGAAAAGCGGACTGGCATTGGCCCTCGCTGTCTTAGCGGCCGTTGGCCTCCAAGCGCAAACCGCGCCTGTCAACAAAGTCAAGACATTCGCGCCTGAGACAGCCTATAACACCTGGTCCGTTGGCGTCCATTTGGGAACGCTGAACCAGTCAAACCTGATCGGCATACGCCGGCAATTTAACCAAGTCGAGCACCGCTTAGGCTATGGTGCGTACATCAAGAAGCAGCTGCTTCCCGGATTTGGCCTGCAACTCGACTATTTGGGCGGCAAAGTTGCCGGTTCGCACAAAGACAACGACAATTCGTTTGAAACAAAATTGCCGTGGTCGGTGGCCCTATCGGGCAACGTGACCCTCGCCAACATCAACTGGCGCCAGCACCAAGGTGTGGTGAAGCCGTACTTAACCGCGGGACTAGGCGTATTGGGATTTGAGCCTACTGCCGAGATCAACGGCAACGTCGTAACGCATGAATCCGAAGCGAAGATGTTTGTTCCGGCCGGCCTCGGCCTGAAATTCGCGGTGGCGCCCGACATGTTGCTGGATGTGGGCTACAAGATGAACTTGGTGCAGTCGAGCCATTTCGACGGTGCTGGATCAGGATCGAAGGACATCTTCTCCTACGCCCATATTGGGATGGAGTTTGCACTGGGCGACAAGACCAAACCTTTCTTAGGCAACAGCAACCCCGTCAGCACCCTGTATGACGAGCTCCTTGAACAGAAAAACCTGATTGATGAGCAAAACGCACTCATTGCACGCCAAAAAGCGGAAAACGACGCTGTGAAAGCCGATTTGGCACAACTCAATGCGGAGCTTGCCGATGACGACGGCGATGGTGTTGCCAACCGCTTTGACCAATGCCCGGACACGCCCAAAGGCACGAAAGTAGACGGTGCGGGTTGCCCATTGCCGGAGCCTAAAGAGCCGATTATCCAGAAGATTGTCGTCACGGAGGAAGACCGCCGCGTGGTAGACGAAGCCATCCAGAACCTGGAATTCGATTTGGGTAAAGCAACGATTCGTCCCACGTCAAATACCAGCTTGAACAAAGTGGCTGCCTTGCTCATTGAGAAAAACTTTAGCCTGAAACTGGCTGGACATACCGACAACACCGGCTCGATGCAGACGAACATGAGACTCTCCAAAGAGCGTGCGGAATCGGTAAAAGCGTACCTCGTAAGCAAAGGTGCGAACCCTTCGCGCATCGAAGCGACCGGATATGGGCCTACCCAGCCGATCGCGCCGAACAACACCGAAGCGGGCCGCCAGCAAAACCGCCGTGTAGAGTTTACGCTCTACTAGGCCTTGGGCAGATAACAGGAAAACAGCAGGCCCCTTGCTTTTGAAGCAAGGGGCCTGTTGCGTTAGGGTATCTTTCCTAATCCGGAAGCTGCATGCTAAATCGCCTGGGTCTTATCCGCTAGCCAATGTTGCTCCACATCGGACAGGTGAGTTGAAAGACGTTCGTAAACCGTGGCGTGGTATGCATTCAGCCAATCGATATGTCGTGGATCAAGCAAGGATGTATCGACAAGAGCCGTATCGATATAGCACAACGTGAGCGTTTCGAAGTCCATGAACGTGCCGAACTGGTTTTCTGCGACGACCTTGCTCAACACGAGGTTCTCGATGCGAATTCCGTATTCGCCCTCGCGGTACAGCCCGGGCTCGATGGAGGTGACCATCCCGGGCTCAATCGCCACGTTGATGTTCGCCGCGTTAAACACGTGAGGCCCTTCATGCACGTTCAGGAAGAAGCCAATGCCATGGCCCGTGCCGTGACCGTAGTTGCGCAGGTGTTCCCACAGCGGGCGCCGCGTGATGGCATCAATCTGATAGCCCTTCGTACCGTATGTAAACGT
>CAYUIZ010000104.1:0-10517 GCA_964444885.1 uncultured Sphingobacteriaceae bacterium
AATTTTTTGATCTATGTGCTGCGCACTTTCTATATCACAAAGGTCTCAAAAGCTTGGAAAGGACCACGGTAATAATGTTTCAGAAAACAGGTAATTCGGTTACAATTGCGATGATTCAGCCTATGGAAGCGATCCAATCACCAAAATAAGGCCGCACCTAAAGCCCATTGCTCTTGCCATTAGGGATTTTCGCCGCGATCAAAATCACGGTTCCACGCATGGCTGTAATTCTTATCTTTGCCCCATGCCATCCAACTATGCCATCATCGTAGCCGGGGGAAATGGAACCCGAGTGGGTAACGGGACACCTAAGCAGTTCATGTTGCTAGCGGGAGCACCCTTGCTCATGCATACAATCCGCAAATTCCACCAATGCCGCACCCGGCCGGCTATTCTCGTGGCATTGCCAGCCAGCCAGCAAGCCAACTGGCGGGACCTATGTGCCTCGTGGTCTTTCGATGTACCGCATACGACTTGCGATGGCGGAGCTACGCGGTTTCAGTCGGTGAAGAATAGCCTGAAATGGATCGAGGAGCACGACCCGGACGTCGAACATATTGCCGTGCACGATGCTGCCCGTCCCCTCGTCAGCCCCCAACTGATCGACGCCATGTTTGAAGCCGCTACCCACCATGGTGCCGCCGTACCCGCCGTGCGCAGTATCGATTCGGTGAGGCTGGTCGATAGCCAAACGGGTACGAACCGCGCGTTTCCCCGAACGGATGTGTATCTCGTGCAAACGCCCCAGGCATTCCGGGCGGCGACGATCATCGATGCCTACGCCAGTGCCGAGCAACCTTGGTTCACCGACGATGCATCCGTGGTGGAAGCAAAAAAAATCCCCATCAAAATCATTGATGGGGAGTATAATAACATTAAAGTAACTTTCCCGGCAGACTTGGAAACTGCCGAATTCATCCTCTCAAAAAACGACGGTTAGGCCGCGCCTCGTATCACCCGAAGCAAAACCGCGATGATAGCAATAACGAGCAAAACGTGGATTATTCCACCGGTAACAAAACCTCCGAAAAAGCTGATCGCCCATATGATGACTAAGATCACGGCAATCACGTACAATAGACTTCCCATAACAAACGAGTTAGATTTTTAAATTTTGTGATACTCATCCTATAAACACGCCTCGCGCAGAAATTGTTTGATTTAAATGCCGGCATCATGCTGGGCAAGAGCAAGTCACCGGGTAGTGGGGAAGCTCAATTGCAGCCCGTCATACGCGAGGAAAATGCCTTCGGGAAGCTCTTTTTCCACGTCTTGGTGCCTTCCGAGACGGTGGCTGATATGGGTAAAATAGGTTTGCTGAGCGCCAATTTTTGCCGCCATCGCGATGGCCTCGTCCAGCGTCATGTGCGAAATATGGGACTCCCGCTGCAGGGCGTTGATCACCACGGTATGCGTGCCGTGTATTTTTTCAATTTCCGTATCGCTGATCGTCTTCGCATCGGTGATATACGTGAAATCGCCAAAACGGAAACCCAACACGGGCATGCGGAAGTGAAGCACCTCAACAGGTACGACGGACAAGCCCTCAAACAAGGTAAATGGTGTCAAATCAATCTCGTGCAGCTGCAATTGAGGCACTCCGGGATACCGATACGTGGTGAAGGCGTAGTAAAACTCACGTTTAAGCGCTTCCATGGTATCCGCCGACGCGTAGATATCCAGCTCACCGTTTAGGCGGTTGAAGGCCCGTACATCGTCAAGCCCCGCAATGTGATCCTTGTGGGAATGGGTGAAGAGCACAGCGTCCAGGCTTTTCACCTCTTCGCGCAACATCTGGCAGCGAAAATCCGGCCCCGTATCCACCACGAGGTTCCGGCCTCCTACTGATACCAGAATCGACGAACGAAGCCGCTTGTCGCGCAAATCGGCCGACTGGCATACCGTGCAGTCGCACGCGATGACTGGCACGCCTTGGGAGGTGCCTGTGCCCAAAAATGTGATCGTCAAATCGAGAGCTTTGTTTGCTTGATATTGGCCAAAAATTGCGCTTGTTTTTCTGTGAGCTTGCTGGCATCCGCCTGAGCACCGCGTATCAGCTCGACCAGTGCGTGTATCTTCGCCTCTAACGTGTAGAACCTGTTGACAACGACAACCTTATCGTGTTGCAACACGCAAGCACCGGTCTTAAAGTTGCCGCGCTCGTACCGCACACGATAGCCCAAATCCCGTAAGAGGGTTTCCAGCTTTTCCAAACTATGTGCGGTAATCGGAAGCATAGGCCGTCAATTTCGACAGCCAAAATACGACTCATCGGACGAAGATGCAACTTTCAGTTATTAACATTTGGGTGATGGACAGATCCGCGGGAGACCTTTAGCCCGCACCTCAAATCGCGCGGGTTTGTAACTCGTGCCTGAGAAACCGAATTTGCAGTAAAGCACGAGTTGCAAACCCGCGCAATGAGCCTTAGAAAGGAGTCCGTTTTCCCCGGCCAAAAACCACCCGTTTCCAAAAATCCTGGATGAATCCCAACCCGTATGCCACCAGCTGAATCATCGCCGCCAGGACCGCCAAGGCCGCTACTTGCACGCTGCGCGTACGCCAGCACGCATGGAAAAACAGCAATCCCGCATAACCCAGCAACACAAGAAAGCCTACACACGCCAATGGGCCCGCCCAGAACTGGTAAACCGACAGACCGGCGACAAGCAGCAATGCACCTAAAAACAGGACGAAAACAGCCGGAAAAAAATGCACGAGCTTGAGTTCCGTGGGAAAATGCTTGTAGATGTTGATCCGCGCCCGGCCAAAAAAATGCAACTGCTTGTAAAACTGCCCGAAGGTCGTGCGTCGTTTGTGATAAACCACTGCGTCCGGTATGAGGCCGATGCGGAAGCCCGATGCTTGCACGCGGATAGAAAATTCGATGTCCTCTCCCAGCCGCGTCAAGATAAACCCGCCCGTGGCCTCCCACACGGCCCGCGATATGCCCATATTAAAACTCCGCGGATGGAAAGTGCCGATATGTTTCTTATTGCCCCGTATACCTCCGGTCGTAAAGGGCGACGTCATGGCATAGCTGATCGCTTTCTGCACGGGCGTGAAGGATTCGTGTGCCGCATCCGGTCCGCCATAGGCACCTAAGGGCGTATGCGCCAAAAAGGCCTGCACGTGGGTTAGGTAATCCGACGGAATCAAACAATCCGAATCGAAAACCACGAAATAATCGCCTTTGGCCCGTTCGAAGCCGTAGTTGCGGGCGAAGCCTTGCCCGGCGTTGGGTTTGTAGTAATAGCGGACGTCCAGCCGGTCGGCGTATCCCAATACGATTTCCCGGGCGTCCTGCGTTGAGCCGTCTTCGATGACCAGCACCTCAAAAGCCGTATATTCCTGATGGACCAAGGATGCCAGAAGCTCGTCAATCTCCTGGGGCCGGTTATATAGCGGGATGATGATCGAAAAAAACATCGCCGGTGAGTGAGGAGAATCGAGCACGGTCAAATCACGCGTTCGATTTGGTAGGAATTCCGGTCTGAGCTATTGCGCGACAACAATTCGGCAATAAAACCCGTCAAAAACAACTGCGTGCCCAGTATAATGGCCACCAGCGCCAAAAAGAACAGCGGCTGGTCCGTGACATTCCGGTAGGGACTGGCATTGGCGATGCTCATAAGCTTTTCGACGATCAGCCAAATGGCAATAATGAAACCACCGAGAAAACTGATGACACCCATCGTCCCGAAAAAGTGCATGGGTCGCTTGCCGAATTTCCCAACAAAAAAGATGGACAACAGGTCCAGAAAGCCTTTGATAAACCGGCCCGGGCCAAACTTGGTCACCCCGTACTTGCGCGGATAATGCTGCACCACTTGCTCGCCGATCCGCGTAAAACCAGCCCATTTGGCGATAACGGGGATATATCGGTGCATCTCGCCGTACACCTCAATGCTCTTCACCACGTCTTTCTTATAGGCTTTGAGGCCGCAGTTGAAATCGTGCAAGTTATGGATGCCGGACATGCTGCGCGTCACGGAATTGAACAGCTTCGTAGGAACGGTTTTGCTGGCCGGGTCGTGCCGCACTTGTTTCCACCCCGATACCAGATCGTAGTCTTCGTGCACAATGCGCCGGTAGAGCTCGGGGATTTCGTCAGGACTATCCTGCAGGTCGGCATCCATGGTGATGACCACATTACCCTGCGCGGCGGCAAAGCCTACGTTGAGCGCGGCGGATTTGCCGTAATTGCGCCGAAACTTGATCGCGGATATACGGGGGTTTTTCGCTTTGAGGCCTTCGATAACCATCCACGACTGATCCGTACTCCCGTCGTCTACCAAAATGATCTCATAGCTGAACCGGTTTTCATCCATCACCCGTTTGATCCACGTGGTGAGCTCCGGCAGTGATTCGGCTTCGTTAAACAGGGGGATGACTACAGAAATGTCCATGGGCATGCAAAAACAAATGAAGCCGTAAAGTTACACATTTACAGCTTCATTCATCCGGTGAATGGGGAGGGACTAAAGATCGTCGTCCGTGATGAATACAGGTCGCTCCCGTTTGAATATCGCGGCGAAGATCAGGGCAATGACGAACAAAACGATCAGCGTAACGAAAAAGCCTTGGATGTGCGTGCCGATGCCGCCTTCGTTCATTTTCTGAAGCGATTCGTCAAAACCGGCTGTCGCCGCATCGATTTGATCATCGGATACGCCTTGGTTTTCCATGAACTCCACGGTGGCATTGGACATGTTTCGAATCATACGTTCTTGGATATCAGGTTCGACAAAGGTTTGAAAACCCAATGAAACGACGGTGGAAATCACATGCGCGACCAGAAACATAACGAATGTACCGATGAGCGCTTGCTTGAATGACCAATAGCCGCCCACCTTCTTGCGCAACGCAATCACGAAAAATACCACGATGATCAAGGGCAGCAATACGCTGAGCAGCATCGGCACGACCGTCACCATCCAAAAGGAGGATAATGATACGGCTATATACAGGCCGATGATGGCAATCACCGTGATAATGATGCCCAGTGAGATCCCCGAGCGCGCGCCCTCCCTGCGGACGACCGCGTCGAAGTTTGGGTCTTCTGGTTGTAGTTCTGTAGTCATGATGATGAGGGTTTAAAATGGTTTGTTATTGATAGTAATTCACAATCAAGGCGTAAATCGCCCGATCGGTATCTGGATCTTCGCTGTGCGCCACGTATTCGGCCAAATCCTCCGCTGATGGACCGGGCTCGTAAAAGAACGATACCATCGGATAGAAAATATCCCGCAGCTCCTGCTCATCGGGGAGCTTGGCCGCCGCGCCGGCAATCTCCTGGTACGAACTGTCGGCCAGCACCTGATTGGCGATTAAGTGTTCATAGATACGGTGCTCGTCCTGGAACTCATCCTCGTCCACCAGCAAAAATTCCTTGAGGTAATCTTCCAGCGTCGGGTCAACGTCTTCGTCGGCGCATTCCTGCACATAGAGCAGCACGTTGAGCAGCTCTGTGCCCCTATCCAGCGTCTGTTCCTCGATTTCCGCCCATTCGTCCGATTCTAAGTAGTCGCTTTCCAAGCGCTGGGCATCGGAGGCAAAGAAATTCATCAGCAAGAGATCGAAAAAGACCTCGCGCAGGGACTCCAAGTGGGGCTGTTTGTCAAAAACAGCGTCCATCGCTTCCAATTTCGTTAGAAAATTAGCCGTATCCGAAAAGACGGTTACAAATTGTTCTGCCCGGGCCTGGCCTGCTGCTCCCTCAAAAGAGGTCAGGGCCGCCACGATAGCCTGTTTCACATGATTATCCATAATTAATATCCTCCCGTGCTATATACAAGACGTTTATTCACTGCAATTGTTACGCGGCCGGACAATTCCTTGCCCCAAAAGGGCGTGTTGGCCGACTTGGAAAAGCTGGTCGTTTCATCGAGGATCCATTTTCGGTTCGTGTCGAACAGGACGAAATTTGCCTCGCTGCCTTCTTCAAACGAAGGTATCGGCAAGTCCAGAATCCGACGGGGCTGGTACGCTAGTTTATCGACGATTTGCTCGACACTCAAACCGGCCTTAATCGCCAGGGGCAACGCCGTTTGCAAGCCAATCATCCCATTTTTGGCAATCTGGAACTCCACATTCTTAAATTCGACCTCATGTGGCGTATGCTGGGAAACGATAGCGTCGATGGTGCCGTCTTTCAATCCTTTTAGCAAGGCTTTGGCGTCGGCTTTCGTCCGCAATGGTGGGCTCACTTTATATTGGCTGTCAAAGCCTTCCACGTAGTCGTCGGTCAGTACCAGGTGGTGCGCGGCCACGTCGCAGGTTACCCGCAGCCCGCTGCGCTTGGCTTTTCGGATGAGCTCGACGGATTCAGCAGTGCTGATGGTCGAGAAATGGATCGGTGCATCGTTGTATTCGGCTAGAAAAATATCCCGTGCTACCATCAATGCTTCCGCGAGGTTCGGGTTGCCCTTCATCCCCAAGTACGTGCTCATCACGCCTTCGTTCATGGCGGCGTTGCCGGCGATGGAGGGGTCTTCCGGGCGCGAGAACACGAGCCCGCCAAATCCCTTGGCATACAGCAGTGCCCGACTCATGAGCCCGGCCTGATGCACGCTACGCGTACCGTCCGAAAACGCCACTGCTCCCGCCAGGCGCATGTCATACAGTTCGGCTAGGGATTCACCCTTGCAGCCTACGCTAATGGCGCCTACCGGATGCACGTCGACCGGCTGGTCCTTGGCACGGTTGACGATCAGCGCTACCCCCGACTGGCTGTCTATCGGCGGCACGGTATTGGGTTGCAGGGCGACTCCGGTAAAACCACCGGCAATGGCCGCGGCACAACCGCTGGGGATATCTTCCTTGACTTCCAGGCCGGGTTCGCCGAAACGGGCGTTCATATCAAAGAAGCCTGGGCTCAGAAATTGTCCGCTGCCGTCAATGACCGTCACTTTCGGATCAGACTTCACACCCGACGCCGTCAGTTGCTTGACCTTACCCCGTTCGATATGCAAGGCTACTTCCTTGCCATGAAGGGGGTGCCCCGGCGATAAGAGAACAGCATCGGATAGTAAGAAGTTATTCATATAAATTCGCGTAGAAAAAAAAGCCGGCAAATCCGACTTGGACACTTGCGGAGGCACGCCAACGGAAGGGATATTCGGTCTTCACAGACCCGCCGAAACTCGCCGGGGCAACTATGGTGTTCAGGCCGCTCATTGGGAAACAAAAATACAAATTCAACCGTAACAGCAAGGGTTTATTTCAAAATCAATGCGATCTTGCACAAAATTCGCCGGCTCAGCCCTGGTTTTCCTCCCCCCACTGATAGCTGTCTACCGTCAGTCCGACGAGGGACAGCACCCGGTCTACCACCGTGCCTGCCAGCGCTTCGAAGCTGTCCGGACGGCTATAAAACGAAGGGCTTGCCGGGCACACGATGGCGCCAGCACGGGAAACCGCCTGCATATTGTCCAAATGAATCTGGCTGAGCGGTGTCTCGCGGGTGACGAGCACGAGCCTGCGGCGCTCCTTGAGGATCACGTCGGCGGCACGGGTCGTCAGGTCGGCCGAAGTGCCCTGAGCGATCCGCGCCAGGGTGCCCATCGAACAAGGACAAACGATCATGGTATCAAAACGGGCCGACCCCGATGCGAAGGGCGCGTAGAAATCATTTTTCTGGAAAAACGAAAAAGGATAGTCCGCATAGCCGGTGTTTCCCAGTTCATATTGCCACACGTCCTTGGCATTATCAGACATGACGACCGCCACGGATTCGAGCTGGCTTTGAACTTCCATCAATCTATCCATCAGCACTTTAGCATAAATCGACCCACTGGCCCCCGTGATCGCCACAATGATTTTTCGCGCCATATACCGTTGTTAATAAAACCAAAGCTAATAAAAAAGGGCCGAATAGTGCTATTCGACCCTACATCTACCTATGAAAAACATGCCCTTTGGGAGGGCATTACAAAAGTACATCTAACTTTAACTTTCTAGTCATGTCTGAAGTCTTTAATTTGGTTTTGTAGCAGTAATACTACACCCCTTTTGTATCCTGCCCGCAGCGCTGGCTCTAACCCGTCAACAGCCACTACAAAGCCGTTATTCGCCGTTTATGCATTCGGCGGGCGAAGTGCTGCCGCGCAAGGCGTTACCGATTTAAAATTTGATTCCGAGGGGAAAAATCTGCCTTCAAACCTACGTGCATTGCGATTTAATTACTTGAAATGCGACGGAGTTTGAAATTTTTTAGTTAATTCGTGTTTCAAAACCGAGCGCTGTACACTATGAGTCTAAGCATACTGGAAGAATATATCGAAACGGGCAATGCGGCCGCTATTGATGATTTACTGCATGGCAATCCGAGCCTCGCCCAAGAGCGGACAAGCCATGACATATCCCCCTTGCTTTTGGCCTGTTATTACAACAAACCTCAGATCGTAAAGGTATTGCTCAAGCATCTGGAGCGTGCCACCATCCATGAAGCTGCCGCGGCAGGCCTGGAAGAAGAGGTCATTCAGGCATTGGCCAACGACGGCAGCATCATCGACCAAATATCCGACCACGGGTTTACACCTATTGGTATTGCCTCCCACTTTAACCGGGAGGACATCGTGCGCTACTTGCTGTACAAGGGCGCCGACCCCAACCTGCAATCGCAGAACGGCTACAACGTCTACCCCATCCATACGGCGGCGGGCAATAGTTATCTCGGCATCGCGAAGTTGCTCGTGGAGGGAGGCGCCGATGTCAACGTATTCCAGGCATCACGTCACAGCCCACTTCATCTGGCGGCCCAAAACGGCAATATTGACATGATTATCTTGTTGCTGGAAAACGGCGCAGCCGTGGAGGTAAAGGACGACTCGGGGAAGACGGCGGCCGATCTGGCTGCAGAAAAAGGCCACGGCGACATTGCCCGGATATTGGCCGTGTAATGACAGAAAAACGGTGCGTCCGCTTGAAGCGAAATACACGCCATTAGGCGTCCCACAATTGCCGGCGCATACGCTTAACGTAATTCCGGAAGTCGAGGACAACGCCGGCTAGGAAATAGACAACAACCGGGAATCCTACCGCGATGAAGGAGCTATAAATAAAGAACAGCCGCAGCTTGGCAATCGAGATACCGAAGCGCTCCCCAATGTACGTGCAAACACCGAAGGAACGTTGCTCACAGAATAAAAGAAGCTTGTTCATATGTCTTTATTTTGTTTGATGATGTGCGTGCCTATACCACACTCCAGGCAACGCTTCCTATCGCAATAGGACGTTTTCATATGCAACAGGGCCTGGGATGTTGAGGCGGCCAACGCCTGCACGCCCAAACCTGCAAATCGTTGCAACACCGCATTCTGTTCGGGACCAATCCCTTCAAGAAGCGTGATAGCGCGGTAAATATACAGTTCTTTGCCCATATATTTGCCATAGCCAAACAAAATCACCGCAACAACATTGATGAGCAACAAGGAGATGGAACTCTCGCCCAGCTGTCCCGAATGCTTCGCCGGCCGTCCGCCGAAACGGTAGTGCTCCTGCCAATAGGGATGGATAGGAAGCCCCGCAAACCAAGCGCGGATTTCGCGCACGTCTGATACGGCAATCATGTCGGCAAAAAGACGCCCCCGCTGCATGAGCAACGCCGCGAACTGCGCAATCCGCTGCGTAGGAAAATTAGCCGGACGCATACGCAAGAATTTCCACTGGCTTCCCTCCAGCGGCATCAGCCCGTGCAGCTTTTGTAAATAGCGATACTCCCGTAGCAATTGTCTCGGATACACCCCCGTAGCATCGTCATCATCCAGCAAGCCCGCTTGTCCGAAGTAGAGGGCATCGACGAGGATGGGGTCTGCGCGGTGCTTCTCGAACAGACCCAAGGGCACCCGCTGCGCAAGCTGCTCGAACGCGTCGGCATTCACCTTAAACCCGAATGCACGTGCCAGCCATCGATAGGTCACGTCCTCCCAACTGCCTTGGCATTGGTCGAGCAACGCCACCAACTGCTCCATTCTCGATTCGAGCCGCTCGACCAGCATGCGGTCCAGCCAGTGGTCGGTTTTGATACGCGGCACGGCGTGCAGCTGCCGTTCGCAGGGTATCCAGTATAGGCCACTCATCAGCTCGCGATGCCGCTGGATTACGTCGGGAAAGACGATATGCCGGAGTTCCAGCGTGGGCGGTACCGTGCCGTCTTCGCGGTGCACGTCGCCGTCGTGTTCGTAGACGACATGGAGAATGACGTTGTTATACGCTTTGTCGTGCTGATGCCGGTGTCTTGCCCAATCGCTGGAACGCACATGTAATTCTACGCTGCCCACCCATTCCGTATCGCCAATACGCACACGGGCCTGACTGAAGTCGGGGCCGGCATCGGTATTATGCATGCCCACACCGAGCACTACGAGTTCCTCGCCGGAGGCAGTGGCCAACGGCACCGGCCGATAAAGCCGATATTTCCACGCAAAGTGCAGTATATCTTCCGCTACAGACATCGGGATATAATGGGTTAACGTAAAAATAGGATTTTTTTCGCAAGACCCGCAATAGGGGTG
>CAYUIZ010000105.1:0-10466 GCA_964444885.1 uncultured Sphingobacteriaceae bacterium
GGGCTATTCCATCGATTGGCTCGCGCAAACTCGCATATTTTTGTTATTCCCGTAACATTTTGCGGGATATTTTGACAATGTTTCATGAAGTGAAGGATTTTCGGTGTATTATTGTAAAGTTCGCAATAGGGAATTGGGTTGAATAAAGCTATAAAAAGCAAGAAGCTCCTTTGGGAGAGGAGCTTCGATGCTAAACCAATTATAAACCTATATTAAATTGAGAGAGGCGAACTGAAAAATAAATTTATTAACGATCGTGCTTTTTGTTTAATGCAAATATATTGAAACATCACGTTTGTTAAAAGAAAATAGGAATAAAAAACATATTTTTGAAAATATCATAATTTATCCATCTAGTTTTTGCTTATATTTTTAAGTTTTATGGAAAACAAGTATGCAAATTTCGACCTTGACAACCTCGATATCCAGATTCTGTCTATTCTGATGAATGACTCGTCTATTCCGTACACAGAGATTGCCAAGAAACTTGTCGTGTCAGGTGGCACTATCCACGTCCGGATGAAAAAGATGGAAGAGCTCGGCATTATTCGCGGTGCCAATTTGATGATCAATCCGCAGAAGGTCGGATTTGATATCACGGCTTTTCTTGGCATATTCTTAGAAAAGGGATCCCAATACAACCATGCCGTCGAACAGCTTAAGCAGGTCAAGGAAGTCGTCGAGCTCCACTACTGCACCGGGTCGTACAGCATGTTCGCAAAAATCATTTGCCAGGATACGAACCACTTGCGCAAGGTGCTCAACGAAGATATCCAGGCGGTCAAGGGAATCCAGCGTACGGAAACCATCATTTCACTCGAAGAGAGTATCCGCCGGCAAATCAGCCTCGTGTAGTGGCTAGCGAAAAATCGTGCCGTCCAGGCCTACTTTGACATCAAAGGGCCGGCAGTATGCGTCCATCAATACGGCAAAATGCCGTCGGGTGATGGGCATATCCAAAGCATAGGCATCGGTGAAGCGAAAGTGGCGTTCCCAGTTTTTTTCGACTTGACCCTCGAGTTCATTGCCCCGGTGTCCCACGTATTTGATGAGGCTAAGCAGGTCTGAGAGCAGTAGGGTGTCCGCGCTGTTGTCGGTAAACCAGATTTGGCTTCGGGAATACAACCGGTCCATCACGCCGGCTATTTCGTCCGTAGACACGGTGTTGTCGGGTTCGAAGAGGAATAGGCCGTCGTCCGTATGCGTGCCGGGCAGCAATCCGGTCGCGCCCACGCGCTGTATGGCGCCAAAGTGAGGGCTCTCGGCCGCTACGTCTTGAAACGGGATGAGGCGCGCGCCGTATTGCACGATTTCGCCTTGCACACTCCGTAGGTCCAGCTTGTCCGATGTGGTTTCGTAAAATGCGGTGTAGGCTGCTGCCGCGCCTACGGCCTGCCCAGCGTGCATCAGCAACGGGATGTCGTTTGCCGAGCCCGTCAGTAGGGTTTGAAGTGCCGGCAAAGCACGGATGGCAAACAGGTTGCTGTCGTCGGTAGGCACCAGTACGGCGAGCGGCAAGGTGTAGGGCGGGTGGCGCAAGTCAGCAACAGCCACCCCCGTCCGGGCCAGCGGGTCGTAGGCGTCCGGTTGGAAATAGTCAGGCGCCAGTTCCGTTTTGGCCACGGGCGTAGTGCCCGGCAACGCGAGCTGCCAAAGCGCGCCGTTGGCCGACCCGTCAACCAGGGTCCGGATACGGTATCGTGCCCGGCTAGCCAGTTCCACCTGCCAGTTTCTCCTGACTTTCTTAACAGACCGCAATTCGGCGCCGCGTACCACGGTCAGGTTGGGGTAGCGGGCGATCAGCGCAGTGATTACGTTTTCCGCGATTTGCGGATTAATTCGCTGTTTCGCGATGGTGGCAATCGAGTCGTTGCGGTCGTCATGATTGAGGGTGCTTGCAAGTACGTTCGCCCATATCCCGCCGTCCAGCTGATCGTTGCTTGTGATAACGCCGACCTCCGTGGTTAGCTCGGGGACGAGCTTGTCCTCGGGCGAAAGCCACACGGTGTTCAAATTTGACATGGCCGCTTGGATGGCGGCGGCAAACGCGTCGGCACCACTGCCGTACACGAGTACCTGCGGGCGCTTGCTCTTTTGGCCGAGGGCAAGTACAGGCATCCAAAATAGGAAGACAAGGATATATAAAGCTGGTTTTCTCATCTGACTCAGGGTTATCGTGCTGTAAATTTACGCATAATGGCGCTCCTTTATCTTCCCCAACGTAATTTAAATGGCCGGCGTCCCAGAAACAGGGAAATTTTCGGGTAGAGGCCGTGTGGGAAGCAATCCCTGCTAGCCCATTGCGTGAAAAAAGGCATCGTTGCGCCCTGCGCGCTATGTGCTTACTATCCATTTTCAGCAAACTAATCCGTACCTTTGTAACATGACAAGCGAAGAAAAACCCCTTAATTTTCTGGATGAAATTATCCGCGCGGATATTGCCGCGAACACGCACGACGGACGCGTATTGACTCGCTTTCCGCCCGAGCCCAATGGCTATCTCCACATCGGCCACGCGAAGTCGATTGTCCTCAACTTCAGCTTGGCCCAGAAGTTCAATGGCAAGACCAACCTGCGTTTTGACGACACCAATCCGGTGACCGAAGAAACGGAATACGTCGACAGCATTAAGGCAGACATCCGCTGGCTCGGATATCAATGGGCCGAAGAGCTTTATACGTCGGATTACTTCGAAACGCTTTACGATTATGCCGTCATCCTGATTAAAAAAGGCTTGGCCTACGTGGACGACAGTACGGCTGATGAAATCGCTTTGTCTAAGGGAACACCTACCGAACCCGGCACGCCCACGCCTTATCGCGACCGATCCGCGGAGGAAAACTTACGCCTATTTGCCGAAATGCGGGAAGGCAAATATCCGGACGGCGCTCGGGTATTGCGTGCCAAAATCGATCTGGCTAGCCCCAACATGCACATGCGCGATCCGATTATCTACCGGATTAAGCATGCACACCACCACCGCACGGGCAATGCCTGGTGCATTTACCCCATGTACGACTTTGCGCACGGGCAGAGTGACTCCATCGAACGAATCACGCACTCCATTTGTACCTTGGAGTTTGTACCGCATCGCCCCCTGTACGACTGGTTAATCGAAAACATCGAAATATTCCCTTCACGCCAATACGAATTTGCCCGTCTCAACCTGAGCTATACGGTGATGAGCAAGCGAAAATTGTTGCAGCTGGTGAATGAAAAACACGTCGAAAGCTGGGATGACCCCCGCATGCCGACGATCAGCGGCCTACGCCGGCGGGGCTATACGCCTGCCAGCATACGCAACTTCTGCGAGCGGATTGGTGTGGCCAAGCGCGAAAACGTCATCGATGTCGGCCTGTTGGAATTCTGCATACGTGAGGACCTCAACAAAACCGCGTGGCGACGGATGGCCGTGCTCGACCCCATTAAGCTCGTCATCACTAACTATCCCGAAGAGCAAGTCGAGATGTTCCAAGGCGAAAACAACCCGGAGATGGAAGACGGCGACGGGCATCGGGCGATACCGTTTAGCCGCGAGCTGTGGATCGAACGCGACGACTTTATGGAAAACGCGCCGAAGAAATTCTTCCGGCTTGGGCCGGGACTGATGGTACGGCTAAAGCATGGCTACATTGTCAAGTGCGAAGATTTTGTGAAGGACAGCGCGGGCAATGTAACGGAAGTGCATTGCACGTACGTCCCCGAATCGAAAAGCGGCGCCGACACCAGCGGACTGAAAGTGAAGGGCACCATCCATTGGGTGAGCGTCGCACACGCCAAAACCGTAGCGGTTCGCCTTTACGACCGTTTGTTTAACGACGAGAATCCGGCCGCATCGGAAGACTTCAAGGCTTCGATCAACCCCGATAGTCTGCAGGTAATCGAGAGGGCCTACGTAGAGCCTGACCTGCTCGACGCAACACCGGACAAGGGATACCAGTTTATCCGCTTGGGTTATTTTACGCTGGATACAAAATCAACTCAGGATAAGCTCGTGTTTAACCGCACCGTGACATTGCGCGACACGTGGGCCAAAGAGGCCAAAAAAGGCGGGGGCGGTCAGTAGCCGGGCAAGGGTATGTCGTTACCCCGCCGTTTCCGCTTTACGCCGTATTGTATATCAACCGCTTTATCGCATGACAGGCCAAGACATCAAGATATCCCGTAAGAAGCCGATTTTTCCGGTGGCACCTGCGCTGCAGAAGTATCTGCGCACGTACCAGCGCGACGCCCGCCTGCCTATTTCGTACATGGACATGCTCGACTTCTACGAGACGGTCCCCGTGCTCGACAAGGATGGCGTCGATACCTTGTGGGAAACCCCATTGTACCCACCCCACATGCAGGAGGTGATCTACAACGGGTTGAAAATCATCTACGCCAACCTCAAAGCTTCGGGCAATACGCGCATTGTCGAGCATAAATATATCGAGCGGGTAGAATACTGCGCGTTTGGCAATACCCATCCTTTTCGGGTCCGGATTGTCAACAAGCTGAATGACGTTTACGATTATTTCTATGTCAAGCAGGCGGATGCTTCGCGGATATACGGATTGGAGATGGAGCATATCATCTCGCCCAATCGGGTCAATTACCTGGTCGACGGCCGCACATTGATCGAGGAGCATATCGTGGGCATCCCGGGGGACGTGTTCAACAAAAGGCTGATTCATTCGCCCGACTACAACCCCAAGCGGATTGCGAAGGAGTTTGTCAAATTCAACGAACGTTGTATCCTGACGTTGCTGGGTGATATGCGGTCCTATAACTTCGTCATGCAAATCACGCCTGATTTTGACGACTTCCAATTCCGGATACGGGCCATCGACTTCGACCAGCAGTTCTACGAGGGTAATGCCAAAGTATATATGCCGCAGTTTTTCAAGGATAACCTGCCCTACGTCAAGCTTTGCATGGAGCACCTGACCGAAAAAACCGTTTCGCAGTACCAGCAGGAGGAATGGTCGTCCATCGTACAACGTGTCCGCAGCGGTCGGCACCGGCTGGCGGCACTCCGCGATGCTTCCAATGCCAAAGAACTTTCCGTTCCCCAGAACGTGCATCAACTGCGGGAAGGTTATGCCGCCTACTTCAATGATGAGAAGTACCATGCCTGCCGCACGATGACCGATATCCTGGAGCTGAACATCAAAAAAGTCATCCGGGACATCAAGCTCTGATCCCTGGACGAACAGGCAAAGTGTATTAAGCTTGACGTTTTACCGCTCGATATAATATCTTTGCTGCATACTCATCACCGTATAGTGACCAAAATAACGATATGAAAACAGCATTTGTATTTCCCGGACAAGGCGCCCAATTCACTGGAATGGGCCAGGACCTGTATAACCATAGCGCCGACACGAAAGCCATGTTCGAAACGGCCAACGAGATGCTCGGCTTCCGCATCACGGATGTGATGTTTGCCGGTACGGCTGACGACTTGAAGCAGACGAACGTGACCCAGCCGGCTATTTTCCTCCATTCCGTCATTTTAGCTAAGGCAATGGGCAGCCGATTTGCCCCGGACATGGTCGCTGGCCATTCACTGGGCGAGTTTTCGGCGCTGGTGGCAGCCAACGCGCTCGGGTTCGAGGATGGGCTTCGCTTGGTTTCCCAGCGCGCCAACGCCATGCAAAAGGCTTGTGAATTGCAACCCTCGACGATGGCCGCTATTTTGGGGCTTGACGATTTCACCGTGGAGGACATCTGCCAGCGCGTGAGCGACGTGGTGGTACCGGCTAACTACAATTGCCCCGGACAGTTGGTGATATCCGGCAGTATGGCCGGTGTGGACAAAGCATGCGAACTTTTGCTCGAAGCAGGGGCGAAACGTGCGCTGAAGCTTAACGTAGGCGGTGCATTCCACTCGCCGCTCATGGAGGCGGCCAAAGTGGAGCTGCAGGCAGCGATCGAGGCTGTGGAAATCACCGAGCCCGTATGCCCCATTTACCAAAACATCGATGCGAAGGCGTACACGGATCCTACGCAGATCAAAAAGAACCTGATTGAGCAGTTGACTGGTGCCGTTCGGTGGACGCAGACCGTATTGCACATGATCGAAGACGGAGCCGGATCCGTGGTCGAGGTCGGCCCGGGCAATGTTTTGCAGGGCTTGGTAAAAAAGATCAATCGACAGATGGAAACTTCCGCAGCAGCGCTTTAACGCAGGCCACATGCATACGGATGCCTATTATATAAATACCAAAGCAGTAAATAGCGCGAGTTTGCCTGCCTGCCGGCCAGGCGGGCAACTCGTGCCTGATGTTTTTGACACACCCTTTTCGTGTTGTCGTGGCCTGCTAAGGACTTAGCGTCCGAATGCTTCCTTCACCCGATCCACATAATCCAGCTTTTCCCAGGTAAACAATTCGACCCGGACACTCTTTTTCCCACCATTCGCATTTTCAAAGGTCTTGGTCACCGTCCGTGGCTCCCGTCCCATGTGTCCGTACGCCGCAGTCTCCGAATATATCGGTTTGCGCAGTTTCAGGCGCTGCTCGATTCCGTACGGGGTCAGGTCAAACAAGTCTTGGATGATATTGGCGATTTCCCCATCCGAAAGGCCGACTTTGGAGGTACCGTAGGTATTGACATAAATGCCCATCGGGTCTTTCACGCCGATCGCGTATGAAAGCTGCACGAGCAGTTCGTCGGCGACGCCGGCGGCAACCAGGTTTTTGGCGATGTGGCGCGCTGCATACGCTGCCGAACGGTCTACTTTGGACGGGTCTTTGCCCGAAAATGCCCCCCCGCCATGACCGCCTTTCCCGCCGTAGGTGTCGACAATAATCTTGCGGCCCGTCAGTCCGGTATCCCCATGCGGGCCTCCGATTACGAATTTTCCCGTCGGGTTAATGTGGTAGGTAATGTCGTCGGTGAAGAGCTGCTGCAGTTCCGGCTTGAGCTGTGATTTAACCCGTGGCACGAGAATGTGTATGATGTCGCGCTTGATCTGTTCCAGCATCTTGCTTTCCTCCTCGAAGTCGTCGTGCTGTGTCGAAACGACGATCGTGTCAATACGGATTGCCCGGTGGTTGTCGTCATATTCGAGGGTCACCTGTGCTTTGGAATCGGGGCGCAGGTACTTGATTTCGTTATTCTCCCGGCGCAGCGCGGCCAGTTCGTGCAGGAGCCGGTGCGAGAGGTCGAGTGCTAGGGGCATCAGGTTGTCCGTCTCGTTGTTGGCGTACCCAAACATGATCCCTTGGTCGCCCGCGCCCTGTTCTTGCTTGTTTTTGCGTTCTACGCCTTGGCTGATGTCCGGCGATTGCTCGTGGATGGCAGACAGGATGCCGCAAGAATTGGCTTCAAACATATATTCGGATTTCGTATATCCGATTCGTTCGATGACCGCCCGCGTGATTTTCTGCACGTCCAAATAAATGGATGACTTGACCTCGCCGGCCAGCACCACTTGGCCCGTCGTTACCAAGGTTTCGATAGCAACTTTTGAGTCGGCGTCCCACGCTAGGAAATTATCGATCAGCGCATCCGAGATCTGGTCTGCGATTTTGTCGGGATGTCCTTCGGAAACGGATTCTGACGTAAATAAATAAGGCATAAAATGTTTCTTTTTCGAGAAGAATTAAGTTCGTTGTTGGCGAATTGTGAGGCAGAATGTTGAGGATGCTGAAATTGCCACGTAAAGAAAGGTGTTAGCACTTTTTTACCGTGGTTGCAATCTTATACCGGCCACCAGCCTGCATAAACAAATCGATCCACATTTCGCGGTGTAAAAGTAGAGAAACTTATCCTTATTTCCAAGGCGTACGCAAGCGTATCTTGCGTGGTGGCTCCCTCTTTCGAAACCGTTTCCCGGAATGGATTTATTGTCGTAATTTTCGGGAGCAGTTTAACCTGCAGCGAGCAATGGCAACAAAGAAAATCGTATTCATCGTTAACCCCATTTCGGGCGGACGAAACAAGGATGGCTTCGAAGAGCAGGCCCGAAGCCAGCTGGCTGGGGTCGATGCGTCCTTGGCATTCGTGTACACGCAGCACCCCGGACATGCCCACGAACTGGCACAAGAAGCGGCCGGCCAAGGCGCCGACGTGGTCGTGGCGGTGGGGGGCGATGGGACGATCAATGAGGTCGCCTCGGCCTTATACGGCACTGAAATCCCGCTGGGCATCATTCCCGAAGGGTCGGGCAATGGATTGGCGCTCTACTTGGGCATACCGCTCAACGAACGGGCGGCCCTGCGGCGTCTCAGCAAGTTCGAAACCACGGCCATCGATGCGGGTCTGATCGATGGCCTACCCTTTTTTAACATGGCAGGTTTAGGCTTTGACGCCCAGGTGAGCGACAGTTTTGCCCAAGAGAAAGTGCGCGGGCCGCTGGGCTATATGCGCACCATCCTCAACGAAATTGGAAAATACCAGCCCCGCCTCTACAAACTGGAAATTGACGGTGTCGCTTACGAGCGCGAGGCGTTTATGATATCCGTCGCCAATTCGCCACAATACGGCAACAATGCCTACATCGCGCCCCAAGCGTCCGTCAACGACGGAATACTCGACGTCTGCATAATCCACAAGTTCCCGCTTTTTTCCCTGCCCATCATGTTGTTCCGCCTCTTTTCGAAGACGGCAGACCAGTCCGAGTACCTGGAGATTATCCCCGGCAAGCACATCGTCATTGAGCGCGAGGACGACGGGCCGGTTCATGTCGACGGCGAACCCAAAGCGTTGGGCAAGCGCCTATTTATTTCGGTTCGGCCAGCAAGTTTGCGTGTAATTAGTTGATTTTCTATTTATTTGTTTTAGGTTTGTAGAGCTAAGAGTACGAGGCGGTCTGCATACGCCTCATTGTAATGCGCATGAGCAAGCAAAAAAAACAACAGTACAGCGGCATTGTATATTCGACAGATGCCAGCTTTGAATACGACGAGGCGAACGGGATGAGCGAACCCGACACGTTGCCTAACCACCAGCAGAAGCTGACGGTTATGCTTGACCGCAAGGCGCGCAAGGGGAAGGCTGTCACCTTGGTGACCGGGTTTGTCGGCACTAAGGAAGACCTCGAGGCCCTGGGCAAGCGCCTGAAGCAACGTTGCGCGGTGGGCGGGGCAGCCAAAGACGGCGAGATTATTATCCAAGGCGATTTTCGCCAGCGTATAGCGCAATTATTGGATGAGGACGGTTATAAAACAAAAATAGCGGGTCTGTGAATGGCTCCGATTGGGCGAGACGGACAGGTAACTAACACATTAGCCAAATAATTGTTTCAAAGACCTTTACTGCCATTGGCCCCTGGTCTTGGGTTGATTTTGTGGCCATACGTTAATTTAAGCCTAATTTGAGGTCACTGAAATTTTATGGCATTAATTTGCAATTACAAAAAAAAATAGTTTTCATTGTAAAAAATTACCCGCCGCGGAATGCATGGGTGTAAATAGAACAAGGGGAGGATGTTGATGCTGCTGCCGCACGTCCTTTCAATAAGTGGTAGAACTAACAACAATTATTACAATAACTTTAATTTAAACTTTTGTTTAGGACGTTATGTTTGCTTGGCACAACATTTAGGAGCAATAGACGTTTGAACAAGTTATAGTGCCTGCAAAACATCAAATCAAGAATCATATTTATTACAACAGTAAAATCTAAAAATTAGAAAAATGGCAAACGCACCAAAAACAAGCACAGCTAAACAAGAAAGCAAAAGTTCGGGTTCAAACGTCTTTGCGAGCCTGGCGATCGTTATTTGTTTCGTGATAGGCGCATTGATATGGGTTTATATCATGGGCGATCCGAAGAACTTTATTGACGATAACGTCGAAAACCAGCCAAAACCAGGCAACTACTTCGGAATGGTTTACAAAGCTGGTGTAGTAGTACCTGTATTGATGGGTCTGTTCCTGATGGTGTGGGTATTCGCAATCGAGCGTTTCATCGTCATCGGCCGTGCATCCGGCAAAGGCAACGTGGGTAACTTTGTCCGCAAAGTCCAGTCGTTGATTGGTGCAGGCAACGTCGATTCAGCGATCGCTGAGTGCGATAAGCAACAAGGTTCTGTCGCCAACGTCATCAAATCCGGTTTGATTAAGTACAAAGACGTATCAGCAGATCCGAACGTAAACACGGAGCAGGCTACCATCGCTATCCAAAAGGATATTGAAGAAGCGACCGCATTGGAAATGCCCATGTTGGAGAAAAACCTGACGGTTATCGCTACCCTGGTATCCATCGGTACACTGACGGGTCTACTCGGAACAGTAACAGGGATGATCCGGGCGTTCTCGGCCTTGGCAACAGGTGGTGCGCCTGACTCGGCAGCTTTGGCAAACGGTATTTCCGAGGCCTTGATTAACACAGCTGTGGGTATTGCGACCTCGACGATCGCAATTATCTTCTACAACATCTTTACATCTAAAATCGATACCCTGACGTACTCGATTGACGAGGCAGGATTCTCCATTGTACAGACGTACGCTGCTTCGCACAAGTAATAAGTATGAAAA
>CAYUIZ010000106.1:0-10435 GCA_964444885.1 uncultured Sphingobacteriaceae bacterium
ATTTCTCCTCCTAATGTCGTCGAAGTGTCGTAAGCGGATTTTTGTCGTGCACCCGAATTGACGGGATACTCTTGCTTTTGCCAGACACGACACGAATGGCGTGAAAAACAGGGCAACCCGTTACGCCCTTGCCGTCTTGGCGGCTTTGGTTCCGTCGGAATCGGTTGGCATGGGGCGTCGAAGAACGCGGCCGGGGTGGCCGAGGCACGCTGGGCGCCGCGTGTGCGGAATGGATTTGCTATCCTGTACGAGATCTTGCAACGGGTTAACGTAGGCGCGGCTGTATCGAGGCCCGGCCCAGGCGCGGAGGAGGGGAAAAGGTAAACAAGGACGCTCGTCCGGTGCTTACAGCCGAGCGGCTTCTTCTGTCATGGCCGACTCGGGCTGGCGCGGTGCCTGACGCTGGCTGCGACCAAATCGGTATGCAAAAGACAGGCCGACCATCCGGCTGTCCAACTGTTGTTGTCGCCAAGAATTCAGCGCGGCGAGGGAGGAGCGGGTGACATAATGATAATCATCGAATAGGTCGATCACTTGGAGGCGCAAGCTGCCTTGATTGTTCAGCACCTGCTTAGACAGGGTGATGTCGATCCGGGACATCGGTTCTGAAATAGAGAACGGGCCGTCCTGCATGGATGACAGGTAACTCGCCGTCAGTTCGACGGCCCAAGCACGCGGCAGGCGGATTTGGTTGATGAGCTGGCCCATTCCTGACAGCCGTGCGGCGTCGAGTTGCTCGCCCTCAATACTGCCCGCATAGTGTTCGTGAAGACCCGTGAGACTGGTCATCAGGCTGTACCACGGCGTGACGGGTTTCATGTAACTGATATTCAGGCTGTACGTGTCGAGGTTGTCGAGGTTACCAAAACCGAAGGCCATGGCCGGGCTGCCGGGCTGGCGGGCCAAGGTGATCAGGAACGGGTTGCTGGCGCGCGTATAGCTCAACGAGGCGCTCAGTTGGTTGGCAAAGGTGTACGAGAGGCTAAAGCGTCCGCTTACTTCAGGCAGGAGGTGAGGGTTGCCGCCTTGTTGGTAAAGCAAGTCGGAGTAGAACGTAAAGGGGATGAGGAATTCGTAATTGGGCCGGTTGATTCGCCGGTTGTAGCCTATGCCGAAGCCATGTTGCTGGCGAGGGCGGTATTGGAGCAAAACCGATGGAAAAAGTTGCGTGTGCCGGTTGCGAAAGGCATCCTGCCGTCGTGTCTCTTCCCCTTGGTTTTGGGCATGCTCTATCCGCAGCCCAGCCTGAAGGACCCAGTTGCTTCCCCATTGCTGATTGTAGTCGACATAGGCCGCGCTGATGTGCTCATCGAAAAGGTAATGGGCGCTGCGCGAAACATCGGTGTCGTATTGTGCCGTCGCCACATTCTGGATGCCCAGCACGGCGTTGTTATCCATCTCCATGCGGGTCGATTTGATGCCAGCCTCAAACGTGGCCGAGGCGGTGAGCGGTAGCCGATAGTCTGCTTTTATTCCATACACACCAATCGTGGTCGGGATATTTTGCCGGATTAGCGTGCGGTCGGCTGCTGACGCCTGCCCCGCGGGAACAAGCGTATTGTTGAGGTCATAGCGTAGTGGACGGTTGTAGTTGAGGTAATCGGCGACAACGGAGAGCGACGAGCCGGGTTTGCCCAGTTGCTGCTCGAGGTAAGCCCTAATACTGTGAATCGGGTTTCTCAGCTCACGGGTGCGGGTGGCTTCGTTGGTAGCAAGCAGTTGCTGTTGGGGGCTCAGAATCTCGCTGAAGCTCGAATTGTGCTGGGCAGGGTAGCCTTTGAGGTTGGCGTGATATTCCATGCCGATAGCGAAAGAGCCAGCGGCGTAGTCGAAACCGGTCCGTACCGCCGGCGTGGACGTGGTCGACTCCGATATAAAGCGTTGCGCGACGATGGATTCCGCTATTCCCGATGCGTCTTTATACTCGTGTCGCTGGTTTAGTTTGATTAAGGGGTTACCCAAGGCGTAACTTAGGTTAGCGAATACGTATATTTTATCGTGCTTCCAGCTGGCGTCCAGGTTGTTGGTCGAGTTGAAATAGCGCCCCTGTCTGGCTCCGAGCGTGAAACTGCCGCTAAAGCCATTGGTCAAACCCTTTTTTGTGCGTAGATTGATGACACCGCCGATTCCCGCCGCATCATACTTTGCCGACGGGCGTGCAATCACCTCTACTTGGTGGATTTGGTCGGCGGGTAGGCTTTGGAGGTGCTCGGACAGCTCACTCCCACTCAAATACGTTTGTTTTCCGTCGATGATGACGAGGGCGTTGTTCGTACCGTGGATGGATACCGCGCCGTCACCCCCCGCCATCACTCCTGGCGCTTGCTGTATCAGTTCCCATGCGCTTCGCCCCTGTACACCCAGTAGCTGATCCACGTTGACCACCGTACGGTCGGCCCTCATTTCGATGAGCGGCTGGGCTGCCACGATATCGACGGTTTCCAAGGCGTCCGCGTGCGCTGTAAGCACAATGGGCGGAAGCCGGATCGCCTTCAGCGAGTCAAGGGCAAGTGCGGCGGATTCGTAGGGGCGGTGACCCATCGCGGCCACGCGGATGAAATAGCCGCCGGGCGCCAAGCTGGCGAGCGTGAAACTTCCGTTTTCGTCGGACACGCCGATCTTGGCGATCGCAGAGTCAGGTTGCTGGTGCAAGGTGACGGTAGCGTAGGGCAGCGGCTGTTGGTTTTCGTCAACCACTTGGCCGGTTAGCGTCGTGCTATTGCGTTGCTGGGGATAGGCCAAATAACTTGCAAGCAGCAACAAGGGCAAGCAAAGAAAGGGCTTTAGACTTTTCTTCATGGGTGAAAGGTATGGGTTGATAAGGGGCGGCGTATCGGACGCCGATGTTGGCGGCTACACACTGCCCAACAATATTAGGGGTTGCCGAAAGGAGAGACAATAGTACTTGGTACCAAAAAAAGAAGCAGCGTAGCGCGGGAGAGCAAGGGGATTAGAACGCCGGGGGCAATGCGCCGGTCAGGGCACAGAGGTGGGACAGGGCTGTATTGTCGCGCGCGAACAGGCGGTTGCGGGCGTTGCTAAGTTGGTTTTTGACCGTTTGCGTGGTGATACAGACCTGATCGGCGATTTCGGCAACGGATTTTCCAGTGTTCCAGAGCGAAAGCAATGTCTTCTCGCGCGGTGAGACGATATCTTTCGCAACGAGCCGGCGCGTGTCCGTGCGCCAATGAAACGCCTGCTGTCCGCCAAACCGCATCCAATACCCGCTGGCCGCGGTCAGTAACGGCGAGATGTCTTCCAGGTAGTCAAAACAGAGGACGAAATTGCCCGTGTCGTCGAATACCAGCGGAGTAGATCGGTAGTGTAGGCGCAGGCGCTGGCCCTTCAGGTTGGTAATGGCGCCGCCGCACACGGATGATTCCAACGACACAAAGGACGCTAAAGGGAGGCGCCGGAACAATTGACGGCGGATTTCCAGAAAATCGGCGATGCTGCTTCGGTCTTGGATGACGGTAAAGTATTTCTCGTCCCAAGCCGCGCCTATCGGCGGTGCAGGGCCGTCGTCGCCGGCCAGCAGCGCCAGATTGTTGCTGCAATAGAGGTAGTCAAACCTGGAAAAATCAAAAATCGAGTACACCCGGTTGTTGCGCAGCGCCATATCGTCAAGCAACGCCAGTTGGGGAGCCAGGTGATCAGGAATCCGCCCGTTTTTTCCAGGCACGTATTCTTTTTGAAGCAAGGTGCCGATTTCGATTAGGAGGTTTCGGTCATGGTTTGGTGTTGTCATATCCGTACAGATGCTCAACAGCCCGCCCCCAAGGGGAAGGGTAAGATTAGGTTGAATGGTTGGCTTACTGAATTGGCTTTCCGATATTGCCCGGTCAGCTAGGCTAAAGATAGAGAGTTTGTGGCTGGCTTCCAAATCTGCCGCGCACCCGCTTCTTTGGCCCCATCCTCCCCTGCTCAGACGGATATCGCCAGATACTCGTACTTTTGCCAGATACGACACGAATGGCATGAAAAAAACAGTGGCAACCCTCTACGCCCTTACCGTCTTGGCGGCTTCGGCCGTAGCCCAAGATTATGCGGACAGTATTCGCCTTTACCGTGCTGAGAAGCACAAAGCGGCCTTTGCCAACCCTTCCTTTCCGCTGAATGCGCTCGATGAGGGGTTTCTGCATTATTATGAGCCAGATGAGGCATATCGCGTCAGGGCCAGGGTCGAATACCTCATCGGCGAAAGGCCGTTTCGTATGCCCACCTACGACGGTACCAGCACCGAGTATATCCGTTTTGCCCGCTTGATATTCTCGGTGGGGGACGCGCGCGACACGCTGATGGCATACCAGAATACGGGCCTGCTCGCTGACGCGCGATACGGCGACCATCTGTTTGTCCCGTTTAATGATCCGACCAATGGCGAAGCGACCTACGGTGGCGGCCGGTATCTCGACCTTTCCAAAGGGGCCATTGCCGGCGGATACGTCGCCTTGGACTTCAACAAGGCCTATAACCCCTATTGCGCGTACAGCGACGGCTACCGATGCCCCATACCACCTGCGGAGAACGAGCTTTCGACGGCGATTGCTGCGGGCGAAAAACAATATACCGGTACCATTCGCCAGCGGCCCCAGCCCGCCACGCCGCCTTCGCGCCTGACGGAAAGCGAGCGCCGGCTTATTTTGTCCGGCGATACGAGCCGGCAATTGCGCGTCATCCAAGACACCCTGCAAGCGGAATTGGCCGTCCTTAAAGCGGTATCGAAAGACCTGGATCCCGCGGACGATCTGTTGCCTTTGCTCGCCAAGCGAATGTACCTCGCCGTGACGGACAGCGTGCACGGTGGCGTGGGCATCGCAGCGCCCCAAGTCGGCATCAACCGAAATGTCATCTGGGTGCAGCGGTTTGACAAGATCGGCAATCCGTTTGAGTGCTTCGTCAACCCCAAGATCACGTGGCGGTCCAGTCTGCTGCGCAAAGGCCGCGAAGGATGCCTTTCCATTACGGATACCCGGGGCGAAGTGTACCGCAATTATACCATCCGGCTGACGTACCAGGACATGGCCGGCCTCGTGCACGAGGAGCTGGTGGAAGGGTTTACCGCGGTTATTTTCCAGCATGAAGTTGACCACCTGTATGGGATTTTGTTCACCGACCGGCTGGGCGAACAGCTGGATACCCCGTACCATCCGATCAACGATGCGGTGGATCTTTATGTGCGGGACCTGTCGGCCAGGCAATAAGCGCAATCAGGCCCCGCTCGAACTTAACGGCAACACCATCCGCGTTTGTGCGGTGCATTTCGTAGTTTTGTGCATGCCTTTCGGAACCCTCTTTCTACTGCCCGTCCCCCTGTCGGATACAGCGGCCTCCGCGTCATACACCCCGTTCTTTGTCGAGACGATCAACGCGATACAGGAGTATATCGTGGAAAACGAAAAAACGGCCCGCAAATTTCTGAAACAAGCAGGCCTCACGCGGCCCCAACAGGAACTGATCCTGCATGACTACGGCAAGCATGCCCGGCAGCGCATAGACGCCGCGGTTTTCTTCGCGGGTCTGGAAGCGGGACGGGACGTGGGTTTGATGAGCGAAGCCGGGGCGCCTGGCGTTGCCGACCCGGGAGCTGAAATCGTGGCCGAGGCCCATCGGCGCGGCATCCGTGTCGTACCGCTGGTGGGGCCTAGTTCGCTATTGCTGGCGCTGATGGCGTCGGGCTTTAGTGGGCAAAGCTTTGTTTTCCACGGGTATCTGCCCATCCCCAAGGACGAACGGAGCAAGCGGATTAAGCAAGTGGAAAAAGAGGCCGCCCTGAAGCAACAAACCCAGCTTTTCATCGAGACGCCGTTTCGAAACAACCAGCTCCTCGACGAACTGCTTCGCACCTGCGCATCCCAAACCCGGCTTTGCGTGGCCTGCAACTTGACAGCGCCGGACGAATTTGTTCGCACTCGCACCGTCAGTGAGTGGAAAACGAATAAGCCCGACTTGCAAAAAAAACCAACGGTATTTTTATTGGGTTGATGGGTTCAGCAGGCCAACATACCGAGGTACTGGTTGTCGGGGCGGGCCCGGCCGGCCTGATGATGGCCGCGCAGTTGCTTCGGCACGGAATACGCCCCACGATTATCGACCGGCGGACGGGTCCCGACAAGCGCAGCAAGGCGTTGGTTTTGCAGGGGCGTACGCTCGAGCTCTTCCGGCAACTGGGGCTATCGAGGCAAATCATGGCGTACGGAACGGCCTGCGAAGGGGTTCAAGTACAAGAAGGCAAAACCGTGTGGGGACATGTGGATTTTGACCAAGCCACGCCGCCTCGCGGGCACTTTCCCGCATTGCTGACCGTCTCTCAATTACAGGTGGAGGGCGTGCTGACACAATTTTTAACCGAAAACACGTGTGCCATCCGTTGGGGCACTACCTTGCTGTCGCTTAGCCAAAACGACCATGGAGCCCGTGTCGAGCTGGGCATGGCTGACGCTCGCGACACCTGGCATTGCGATTGGGTCATCGGTGCGGATGGTGCGGATAGTCAGGTACGCCAACAGGCCGGCATACCGATGACCGACGCCGACGCACCCATACCGCTTATCTTAGCCGAAATGCAGTTGGAAGAAGCCCGCAACCGGCGCATCCACCTTTTTTTATCACGCGAGAGGCAGTTCCTGGGGTTATTCCCGATGGATGAAGCCGGAAATTACCGTCTCGTGGGGTTAGCTCCCCCCGGCACGCTCACCCCCGACGGGGCCTTCACCCCGCTTAAGCGCTGGATTGACAGCATCTTAGGCTTTGAGTTGCCCGTGGCCCGTGTCCGGTGGACGAAGGAAGTAGGCATGCACCGACAAGCGGCGGCATCCCTGCGGCAACAACGTAGCTTTCTGATCGGCGATGCGGCCCATGTGTTCGCCTATGGCTTGGGCTTAGGCTTAAATATGGGGATGCAGGAAGCAGCCAATTTAGGGTGGAAGCTTGCCGGCGTGGTCCGGGGGCGGCATAAAACGGAGACGCTCTTCACGTACCAGCAGGAACGGGAGGATGCGGTGGCGCACGCGATGGCCATGGCTGCTTCGGCGTGGCACGTGGTGGCCGACAGGCCTTGGATAACCAACAAGTGGTTTTGGGGGGCATTTAGGAAGCGGCTACAGCGCGCGCTGGCCAAACCCCGGTCGGCCGCTAGGCTGGAGAGCGATATCGCGCAATGGGATGTCGATTACACCGGCTCGGCACTATCCGTGCACCATAGCACAGCGTTTTCGGTGCGCGCAGGCGACCGTCTTCCGTACCTGTCTGTGTTCGACGAGAAGCAGCAATCCGAAACGGACTTGCATGCCTGGTGTGCCAAGCCGGGGTTTGTGCTGTTGGTACTCGGCACGGTGAGCCACCACAATCTGCGCATCATCGGCCAATGGATGAAGCAAAAATATCCCCGCGACATGCATTTGTATTACCTCCCCTATTCCGAGCGGAATAAAGCGGTTTTTGGCACTTTCGCAATGCGGCGGACGATGACGAAAATGGTGCTCGTGCGCCCCGATATGCACATCGCCTACATCAATGACACGCTCAACACGGGCTTGGTAGACAATTACATGGAAGGGGTTATGGGCTGGTCGTACGAACCACCTTTGTATGGCGATGGCCAGCAAAAAGACACAGGACAACCCGGACATAACGATGGAAAATGAAACACACCTGGTATGGCAGCTTAAATCGTTTGACGATTTGAGCAACGAGGAACTGTATGGCTTGCTTGCTTTGCGCAGCGAGGTCTTTGTCGTGGAACAGGCCTGTGCTTATCCGGATCTGGACGGCAAAGATCAGCAATCCCTGCATTTGATGGCGTGGCGTGACGATGCGCTCCTGGCCTATGCACGCCTGCTGCCTCCCGGGCTTTCGTACGATACGGCTAGCATTGGCCGGATTGTGACGTGCCGCGCGGCACGGGGCACGGGACTGGGCCGGTTGCTGCTCCGGAGGGCGTTGACGGCTGTGGCCGAGGTCTTTGGCCAGGGGGCGATAACAATCAGTGCGCAGGCGCATCTGGAGAAGTTCTACGGTGAGTTTGGTTTTGGCAGGCAGGGAGCGCCCTATCTCGAAGACGGTATCCCGCACATCAAAATGATTTCCTTGGGACTGCCCGCAGGCAATCTGGGATAATACCCTTATTTTTGACACTATGAATTTTGACCTGGAGAGCATCTCGCCGGATATGCTGAAAATTGCGGGAGCATTTTATCTGATAAAAGTGTTGGTACGCCTATTCTATGCGAATACGATTCGGAACACGCTGCTGCGGGTATCCCCAGAGAACCGGTTTATGACGCCAAACCAAGCTTGGCTGGTCGTCATCCCGTTTTTCAACTTGTACTGGAATTTCCAGATTGCGGCTCGACTATCCGACTCGCTCACCAACGAGTTTTTTGACCGTAAAATTGCCGAGGAAGAAAATCCCGGTAGGCGGGCTGGGGTGTTTTTTGCGTGGACCAGCTTACTGGCCGCCGTGCCCTTTCCCCCATTTATCATCATTACGTTATCGTTGGTCAGTTTCGTGTACTTCATTAGCTATTGGGTCAAAATCAATAACTTTAGAAACCTCCTGGCGGAGCACGACCGCTTCCGGCAGGGAAACCAAAATCAACCATGATGCAACTACAACAATTGATCGCCCACCTGGAAAGAATCGCCCCGGCGAGCTACCAAGAGGCGTACGACAATTCGGGATTGATCGTGGGCGACCCCAAACAAGAAGTGCGGCAGGCATTAGTTTCTTTAGACTGCACGGAGGCGGTGCTGGACGAAGCGATACGCACCGGCAGCGACCTCGTTATTTCCCATCACCCGATCGTATTTACCGGGCTGAAGCGTTTTACGGGCAGCACCTACGTAGAGCGGGTGGTCATGAAAGCCATCCGGCACGGGATCGCCCTCTACGCCATCCACACGAACCTGGATAATGTCAGGGAGGGCGTAAACGCCATGATCGCTAGCCGGTTAGGGCTGAAGCAAACCGCGATACTTGACCCGAAAAGAGGCCTGTTGCGAAAGCTGGTGGTGTTTGTTCCGGATGGGCATGCCGACCAGGTCCGCGACGCGCTGTTTGCGGCCGGGGCCGGGGATATCAGCGACTACGACGAGTGCAGCTATAATACCGCAGGCTACGGCACGTTTCGGGGCGGCGCATCGTCCAACCCCTTTGTCGGGGAAAAAGGCGTACGGCACCGCGAGTCGGAGGTGCGCATCGAGGTTATCTTTCCGGCACATCGCGAACGGCAGGTCGTGCTGAGCTTGATGGAAGCCCATCCCTACGAAGAGGCTGCCTTTGACATCTACACCCTCGATAATGCCTACGGCCGTGTCGGCAGTGGCATGACGGGGTTTTTGGAGTCCCCGATGGACGAGCGCGCTTTCCTGGAGCGCGTACGGCAGGCACTCGGTGCCAACGTAATCCGACACACGGCTCTGCGCGGTAAAATGGTGCACAAAGTCGCCGTCTGTGGCGGCGCTGGAAGCTTCCTGCTGGGCAAGGCCATTGCCGCCGGTGCCGATTTCTTTATCGCTGCCGATTACAAATACCACGAGTTTTTTGATGCGGACGAAAAAATCGTCATTGCCGATCCGGGACATTTTGAAAGTGAACAATTTACGAGTGATTTATTGTTGGAAATTATTACGAAAAAATTTCCTAACTTTGCAATCCGTTTAGCGGAAACAAATACGAATCCCGTAAATTATTACTATAGTTAGATGGAACAAACCGTAGAAGATAAATTGAAAGCACTGTGGGCGCTCCAAAGCGTGCACACCAAAATAGACAAAATCCGCCAAGTGCGGGGCGAGTTGCCCATTGAAGTGGCCGATCTGGAGGACGAGGTAGCGGGGTTGGAGACACGGATTGAGAAGATCCGCGCCGAACTTGACGACTTGGAGGATACCATTGTCAATCGCCGGAACATGATCGCTGACGCGGAAAACGCCATCAAAAAATATGACGGGCAACTGAACGAGGTGAAAAACAACCGGGAGTACGATGCCATCAACAAGGAGATCGAAATCCAAGGGTTGGAAATCCAAGTGTGCGAGAAGAAAATTCGGGAAATCGAGTTTGAAATCCGCAACAAAACTGAAATCTACGAATCCACGCAAGAGACGCTGGAAGCGAGAAAAAGTGATTTGGAGCTGAAAAAGAGCGAGCTGGATACCATCACCGCCGAGACGCAGAAAGAAGAAGACCTCTTCGCGAAGGATGCGGCTAAAGCAGAAAAGAAAATTGAGGAACGCCTGCAGAAGGTTTACAACCGCTTGCGCTCATCTTATAAAAACGGCCTGTCCGTGGTGTCTATCGACCGGGACAGCTGCTCCGGGTGCCACAACAAGATACCGGCACAGCTGCAGCTTGAAATCCGTCAGCGCAAGAAAATCATCGTTTGCGAACACTGCGGACGCATCTTGGTAGACGAGATGATGGTTGAAGAGG
>CAYUIZ010000107.1:0-10356 GCA_964444885.1 uncultured Sphingobacteriaceae bacterium
GGAATATGTTAAAAAAGGTTAATTGGATTGGGATGGCGTTGTGCCTGGCTGTGCTTACCGCTGGTGCGCAACAGAGTGCTTGGCAGGAGATCAATGAGGCGTACCGTACAGGCATGGAGTTGTATGAACGGGGCAAATACGCGTCAGCCGCCAAGCAGTTTGACAAAGTGGAAGAGTTGCGAACCCAGTCGACCATTCAAGGTGACGAGCATAGCGAGATGGCACTCATCCGGGAGAATGCCCGCTTCTACCAAGCGATATGTGCCCTCGAGCTGGGCGAGGTGGACGCCGAAGAGCAGTTTCTGAAGTATATCCGTGATTTTCCGGCCAGTGCCAATGCCAAAGCCGCTTACTTCCAAGTCGGGCGTTCCTATTTTGATAAGCGCGACTACGAGAAGACATTGGAATGGTTTAACAAGCTCGATAGCCGCAATCTGGCGGGGCGCGAGAACTCCGAATTCCGTTTCAAACAAGGTTATGCCTTATTCATGACCCAGCAGTATGCCGAAGCCAAGCCGTTATTTCGCAGTCTGAAGGACGAAAATAACAGCTTTACCGAGGCTTCGATCTATTACTTCGCCTATTTGAGCTATCTGGATAGCGAGTTCAAGACCGCGTTGCAGGAATTCGAACGGCTGAAAGGATCGCGTACCTATGAAAACAGCTACCCCTATTACATTACGGCTTTGTATTTTCTGGATGGCCGTTATGAAGACGTGCTCACGTATGCGCTACCCATCATGGAGCGGACCACCCAGGAGAATGAGACGGAAATGCTTCGCATTTTGGGCGCCACGTACTTTGCGTTAAATGATCTGGAACGCTCCAAGCAATATTACGACCGTTTTCAGGCCCGCGACCAAGGAGCCACGCAAAACAATCAAGATAGCTACCAAATCGGGTATATCGCCTACCAAAGCGAGGATTACGAAAAGGCGATCGCTGAACTTGAAAAGATGGACGAGCCGGATGCATACTTTCAGAGTGCGATGATTGCGCTCGGTGACGCTTTCCTCAAAACGGGTAATAAGCAGAGCGCACGCAATGCGTTCTTCCGCGCTTCCAAACTCGATTTCGACCCTGCGCTGAAAGAAGAAGGCCTGTATAATTACGCCAAGCTTTCCTACGAGCTTGAATTCCACCAAGTCGGCTTGGCCGCCATTGAAGAATACATGGCGACCTATCCCAATTCAAGCCGCCACGAAGAAGCGCGGATTATTCATGCAGAGGCCCTGCTGAGCACGAGCAACTATCGCGCGGCCGTGGATATCCTGGAAGACATGCCTCGGCGCACGCCGGAGGCTAATGCAGCCTATCAAAAAGTAACGTACTACCGCGGGTTGGAGTTTTATAACGAACGGGCTTTTGAGAACGCCATCTCGATGTTTATGCGGTCAGAGAGCCATCCCATCGATCAGGAGATTTTAGCGTTGGCAACATACTGGAAAGCCGAAGCCATGTATGAAGTACGGAAGTATGGCGAGGCGGTGGACAATTTCAGCAAATTTCTGCGCCTGCCGGGTGCACGCAACACGGATGTGTACAGTTATGCCAACTATGCGCTGGCCTACGCCGCATTCCGAAACGACAGTTATAATACATCAGCAAATTATTTCGAACGCTTCCTTTCTACTGGAGGAAGCAGTATTGACAACAACACGCGCAATGATGCCATCGCGCGCCTAGGCGACTCCTATTTTTCGCTGCGCAACTACAGCCGGGCCTCGCAATACTACGACCGCTTGATTAGCGCGGGCTCCGCGAGCCAGGACTACGCGTTGTTTCAGCGCGGCATCATTCAGGGTCTGTTGGGTGATAATCAAACCAAACTGGCTACGCTGCGCTCCGTTGTCGAGCGATTCCCGAATTCAAATTATGCGGACGACGTAGCGTTTGAAGTGCCGTACACCTACTTCGTGATGGGCGACTACCAAACCGCCATCGATGGGCTGTACAAAATGGTGGAAGCCTATCCGCAAAGCAGCTACGTGCCCCGTGCGCTGGTTACCATCGGCCTGGTGCATTACAACAACGATAACAACGAGGAGGCCATGGCTGCTTTCCGGCGCGTGGTCGAACAGCATTCAAACACGGATGAGGCTCGGCAGGCCCTGCGCTCGATCGAGAATATTTACCTCGACCGGGGCGACGCGACGGGTTATATTAACTATGCCACCACGACCAACATCGGCGATTTGACCAAAGCCGAGCAGGACAACCTTGCATTCCAAGCAGCCAACACGCTCTTTCTGCGTGGCGAGTTCGCAAACGCTATTTTGGCTGTCAACGCTTACTTCGATAAGTTTCCCAATCCCATTCAGGAGAAGCACGCCCGTTTTATCCGTGCGGAAAGCATGTTCCGTACCGGGAAAGCGCGGGAGGCCCTGCACGACTTCAACATTATCCTGAACGACTGGACGAGCGCCTATACCGAACGTACGTTGCTTAGCGTTTCTGAGCTGTACTTGGGGCTCGGAGAGTACAACGAAGCGATTGCCCACCTCAAGAAACTGGAGCTGACTTCTGAATACAAGGCGAACTACGGCTACGCGGTAAACAACCTGATGGTGGCTTACTACAAAATTGACGATATGGAGCAGACGATGCTCTACGCCGATCTGGTAAAGAATTACGACCGTGCCTCCGAAGAGGAAATTGCCAATGCGCACCTCCATGCCGCCAAAGCTTACTTGCGCGGAGGCAATACAGCGAGTGCTGCGAAGGAGCTGAATTTGGCCGCGCTGAAGAGCCAGACCGTCGTGGGTGCCGAAGCCCGCTTCTGGGTGGGGCAGTTGCAATACGAAGCGAAGGAATACGACAAGGCAATGGCCTCCGCATTTGACGTCATCAACAACATGGGCTCGCACGATTATTGGGTAGCGCGGAGCTTTATCCTGCTAGGCGACGTGTATGCGGCCCAGGGAGATGCCTTCCAGGCGCGGAGCACGCTGGAGAGCGTGATTGACAACTACGAAGGAGGTGGCGAAGACGACGACATCATCATTTCGGCCAAGGAGCGTTTACAGAAATTGAGCAGACAGTAAGAGAATACAAACTATGATATTGGATAGCATGATGCGCAGGGAATATTGGATGACGTTATTGTTGCTGGGTTCGGGCGTTTTCGCCTTTGCCCAGCAGGAGGAAGAGAACCGGGTACGACGCGCTACAACCATTGATTCCATTGACGTGATCAGGGATTATCGCCCCATTCTGGCCGATGCGGTCAAGATACGCCGAAGCCCGGACATGACTAACAAACGCGAATACCAGCCCAAGCTGACGTACAATATACTGGACAAGAAGCTGGACATCACCACCGGTACCAAACAGCTGACCATCCAGCAAATGCCCTACACCCGGCCGGAGGACATCTTGCCCAATTATGTGAAAATCGGAGCCGGCAACTTCAATACCTTGCTCGGCGAGGTGTATCTGAGCACCGACCAGTTTCCGGATGCGCGGGTAGGCGGCTATGTCAAGCATTTGGGCCAGCGTGGGTCGCTGGAGGAGCAGCGTTTTTCCCAGCAGCAGATTGGCGTGTTTGGCCGCAAGACTTTACCACAAGTCACCATCAGCGGCGAGCTGGGGTACAACCGCTATGCTACCGCTTTTTACGGCGTAGTGGAAAATGAAACGGGTGTTAATTTAAACCCCAGTCCGGAAAAGCAAGCGTTCAACGATATTTTCCTCACAGCCGAAGTGATTAGCAATTATGACGCAACCAGCACGGACGACATGAGCTATTCGGTGAAGCTTGACGGCTATGCCTACAGCAATGCGTTTCAGGCGAAGGAAAACTCAGCCGCCATCAGCGGTTACCTGAACCGGCGAATTAACGCGTTCAATGTCGGCGCAAACGTGTCGGGAGATTTTACCACCGTGTCTGATGAGGCGTACAACATCGCGAATCATATTGCCCGGCTGAATCCGTACTTCCGTTTCAAAGGCGATAACTATAACCTCACACTCGGGGCGAATTTGGTCGCCGAATTTGGCGACCGCCAACGCACGAATATTTTCCCTTCGGTAGAGGTGGATTTTGCGCTGATACCCGAGTACGCCCACATTTATGGGGGTATAACTGGCGACGTGAATAAAACCTCATTCCGCGAACTATCCAAGGACAATCCGTTTCTGGCACCGAATATCCAGATCGAAAATTCGGTGGACAGAATGAACATCTTCGGGGGTATCAAAGGGAACGCTGGCGCCACCTTCGGGTATAAAGTCCATGCGTTTTACCGCCGCGTCGAGAGCCTGCCGCTCTTTGTGAACAGCCTCACTGCTCCTCACCAGTTTGCGGTGATCTACGACGATCTGGAAGAGTCGAGCACGATCTTGGGCCTGGAAGGCGAAGTCAACTTGCGCGTGTCGGAGACCGTTAGCTTGGGCGGCAAGCTCAACTTTAATGAGTTTGACCTGCAAAACGAAGACCATGCGTGGTTTCTGCCTAAGATGCGGGTGACAGCCAATACACGGATCAATATCAGCGAGAAACTGTATATTAATGGCGAACTGCTGTTCAACGGATTGACATACGGAAAAGTGTATGACTGGCCTGTCCTTTCGACGCCAGGCCCCGGGCCGAGCCCCGGCCCTGCAGAAGAAACAGCTAGGAGAGTATCTATCCCGGCGTTTGCCGACATCAGCGCCGCGGCAGAATACCGGATCAACAACCAAATCGGCATTTACATACGGGCCAACAACCTGCTCGGCAATACCTACGAACGGTATCTGTATTACCCGAGATTGGGCCTTAACGTCATTGGCGGCATTAATTTTTCATTCTAAGGAACTGGAGGGAAGGGGGTGAATATGAATTTGGGAAGAAGCATACGAGATGTCCTGAGTTACCATCCCGAAGTGGGTGTGCCGGGGCTCGGTGTCTTCAAGAAAACCCATTTTCCGGCGTCGTTCTACGCGAAGGAACAAGTATTCTTGCCGCCCTATGATCAGATTGATTTGCTGAGCGAGGGCGAAAATCCGATCGGTTTGGCAGATTACCTGCAAATCCATTACCAACTCGGCCGCGACGAAGCGCGCGTTGCGCTGGATGGTGCGCTGGATGACTTGTTTTCCCGATTAAACGCGGGTAAAACCGTATATTTGGACGGTTTAGGGACTCTCGAAAACGACCGAAGCGTGCTTAAGTTTTCGCCGCAGGAAATGGGAAAGTTCGGGTACGGTGCCGTCGCGGAATGGCCGTCGGCCGATCGCGGGCAGGCGCCCGCAGCCGATTTGGAACCCGAAGCGGAGACGCGCTCAAGCAACAGCTGGATGTGGGTGATGGGCTTATTTTTAATAGCCGCTATTTTCGGAGGTGTCTGGTTTATCAACCCGACAATCTTCCAGCCTTCAGAACCGGCTCCAAGCAGGGAAACGAAAGCGCCCGACGGACCGGAAGAAGCCGTTATGCTGGCTGATTCCGTAACCGCTGATGCGACGGAGGAAGCGCCCGCTGCGGAAGTGGCCGGACAGGATGCCCTCCGCGGCAAGGCCTTGGATCCTGCATCGGGCATTCAGGGTACGACCTTTGAGATCATCATTGGGACGTTTAACACCATCGATGAGGCGGCGGTGTACACGCAGCGGCTCAAAGACCAAGGCTTCGGCCAGGTCCGCATTTTGGCGCTGGCCCGAGGAAGCCGCCTGCACAAAGTGAGCTGGGGAGCCTACGCTTCCCGAGAGGATGCCCAGGCGGTATTGCGCGAAGTGCAGCAACGCGTCGAACAAGGCGCATGGATTGACCGGGTCAACCGATAAATTTTTAATAAGCAACAAAAAACAAACAACGAATATTTAACAAAATTTATACTATGTCACTATTACAAGACACGATTTATCCGCTTGACACAATGATGGGGGCTACACAGCAAAGCATTGCACTAGCAGAAGAGAAGATCAGTTTGATTGGGCTCCTATTTAAAGCGGGGTGGATTATGGTGCCGCTGTCGTTGTTGCTGTTTGGTACGCTGGTGATTTTCATCGAGCGTTACCTGACGATCAAGAAGGCATCGAAATATGAGCCTAATTTGCTGTCGCATGTGAAGCAAAGTGTTTTGTCTGGCAAGCTGGATGCGGCTTTGTCCATCTGCCGCTCCAATAATTCGGTGCTCGGCCGCATGCTGGAAAAAGGACTGATGCGTATCGGTCGCCCGATTAAGGACATCGAAGCCGCCATCGAGAACGTCGGCAAGCTCGAAGTAGCCAAGTTGGAGCGGAACCTCAACCTGTTAAGTATCATCGCCACAATCGCGCCGATGCTCGGTTTCGTGGGAACGATTTTTGGGGTAATTATTATCTTCAGGGACGTCGAAGCGGCGGGTGGTATCGATATCGCCAGCGTGTCCGGGGGATTGTATGTAAAGATGATCGCCTCGGCAGCGGGGCTTACCATCGGTATCTTGGCGTTTGCCGGCTACCACTGGCTAAACACGATGCTAGAACGCTTAATATTGCGTATGGAAACGGATGCGGTTGAATTTGTGGACTTGCTGGATGAGCCCGGTTCTTAATATTTTGCGATTATGAATTTACGAAAAAGGCGTAGCCGGGGTGAAACCCGCGTATTTACTGATTCGTTGAACGACATCATGTTTTTCCTGATGCTGTTCTTCCTGTTGGCATCGGCCGTTGCCAACCCGCAAGTAGTCAAGTTGCTGCTGCCGCGGTCTGCCGCCGGGGAGCAATCCGTAGCCAAGAAAACCATTACGGTGTCGGTTACGCAAGACCTGAAGTATTATCTGGATAAGGAAGAGATTCCGTTGGAGAATTTGCTGCCAACCTTGCAGGCAACGATGCAACCGGGCGAGGACCTGACGATTATGCTTTACGCCGACAGCAGCGTGCCGATCCAGAATGTGATATCGGTGATGGACGTAGCCAATAGATTGAAAATCAGGCTGGTTTTGGCGACAGAACCGATGGCAAATTGATTTTTCAGTTTATTTATGGAAAACCGGGTGTAAGGGCATCACTTCCATAAAGTTGAACATTATAGAGAAAGGTAAAGATGAGTAGTTATCATTTTCCAGAAGAGAACAATTATCCGAGGGCAATGTGGATATCGGGTGGTATCATGGGCGGATTGCTGTTGATCAGCTTCTTCGTGATGATCGGTTCGTCCCTGCCCCAGTTTGGGATGGGCGGAATAATCGTTAACTACGGTACCGCGGAATTTGGGATGGGCGACGACTACTTAACTGTCGATGAGCCTTCCATGGATCCCAATGCCAACCAGGTGCGTCCGGACCGGATCGACCCCGAACAGGTACCGGACGTGACGCCTTCGCAACAGATTACGGAGCGGACGGTAGCTACCCAGGATATGGACGATGCGCCTGCCGTGGTGGCTAATGAGACCCGGAAGGTGGAAAACGCTACCGAGGCTACGGTCGAGAAGAAGGATAGCCAGCCCGCTGTCAATCCCAATGCGTTGTACACCGGGCGCCGCAATAACTCGACCGGCCAAGGCGACGGCGACGGCAACGTGGTCGGCAACCAAGGTTCTGCGTTGGGCGATCCCCTGTCGCCGGATTATGGTGAGGGAGGTTCCGGTGACGGCACCATCGGGTTGAGCATCGCTAACCGGCGCTTTGTGGTGCCACCGCGTATTCAGGACGACGGACAGCAGTCTGGCCGGGTGGCGGTAGAGATCCAAGTGGCGCCTAACGGCACGATCATCAACGCCCGTGCGGGCGTGCGCGGCACGACCCTGTCTGACCCGATCCTCTGGCAGAAATGCGAAGCAGCGGTGAAAGGCGCGCGTCTCAACCAACTGGAGCGGGCACCATCGTCGCAAACCGGGGTGATTGTCTTCAACTTCAAAGTAAAATAGGTTTTTCCGGTTCGCCGCTATGCACATGACATACCCAGCGGTCATCGACTACCTCTATGCGAGGTTGCCCATGTTTACCCGGGACGGGGTGTCGGCGTTCAAGAAAGATCTGGCGAACACGTTGCGCTTATGCCAGGCGCTTGGCGATCCGCATAAGCGCATTAAAACCATCCATGTTGCCGGCACGAATGGCAAAGGATCCACGTCACATATGCTCGCCGCCATTCTCCAACAGGCGGGCTACAAAGTGGGGTTATATACCTCGCCGCATTTGCTGGATTTCAGGGAACGCATTCGCATCAACGGGGAGATGATTCCCCAGGATGCGGTGGTTCGTTTTGTACAGGACAATCGCTCCTTGATCGAAGCGGTGCAGCCCTCTTTTTTTGAGGCGACGGCGGTGATGGCGTTCGACCATTTTGCGCGCGAGGCGGTTGATGTCGCCGTGATCGAGACCGGGCTGGGGGGTAGGCTGGATTCGACGAATGTAGTGACCCCCGTCTTGTCCCTCATTACCAATATCGGCTACGACCACACCTATTTGCTCGGCGATACCCTGCCGGAAATAGCTGCAGAAAAGGCGGGCATTATTAAGCAAGGCATCCCGGTTGTCATTAGCGAACGCCAACCCGAGGTGGCGCACGTGTTTGTGCAAAAAGCAGCGGAATGTGGGAGCAAGCTGGTATTCGCGGCAGACGATTGGCAAGTACGTCCAATGCGGCTGACCTCCGATTATTTGATGCTTTACGCATCCCGGCGCGGCGAAGAAGAAAGGCCGTTTTCGCTCGATTTGCGAGGGAGCTACCAACGTCGCAACCTGCCGGGCGTACTGGCCGCGGTTGAGGAGTTGCAGACCCTCGGTTACCAAATAGCGAATTCGGACGTTTTAGACGGCCTGCAACGCGTACAGTCCCTGACGGGTCTCATGGGGAGGTGGCAGACGCTGGCAACGGAACCCCTGTTGGTGTGCGATACGGGCCACAACGCAGACGGTTGGCGGGCCATCCTGGCGAATATCGCTTCTACGCCCCATCACCGCCTCCATGTGGTACTCGGGGTTATGCAGGATAAAGATCTCGCGAATATGCTGCCACTATTACCCGCCGACGCCCAGTATTATTTTTGCCAGGTGGACATGCCGCGTGCACTGCCCTCCTCGGCGTTGCGGGAGCAGGCATCCGCTTATCATTTAATTGGAAATCACTACCCCACTGTAGGGGACGCAACGGGGGCAGCGAGGGAGAATGCCACGTCCGAAGACCTGATTTTCGTAGGCGGAAGTACCTTTGTCGTCGCCGATTTGCTCGCCCTTTTTAGGTAATCTGGATCGATAGGCGAGGGTCAAGCTTCGATGGAGGTCAGCTCCCCCCGGATATTCTTTTCCACCCAATGTGCCACGTCGCTTTGCGACTTAAATTCACCTTGCAGGTAAATCAGCTTGGTGACCGCGGCTTCGAACGTCATATCGTAGCCGTTCAACACGCCCATTCCCTTCAGGTATTTGCTGGTTTCGTAACGTCCGAGTTCGACGCTGCCGACTTGGCACTGGGAGATGTTGAGTATGTTTTTGCCATTGCGGATGGCTTGGTGGAGCATGTCGAGAAACCAAGGTGCCGTCGTGGTATTGCCCGCGCCAAACGTTTCCATAATAACGGAGCGGGTGTCCGATTCCAGTATGGCTCGTACCGCTTGTGCATTGATGCCGGGGTAGAGCTTGAGTACGGATACGGAATTGTCGAGCTCGGTATGCAAAATGAATTCCTGCCCGCTATGGTCAAGCAGGGCAGCTTCGTTGTATCTGAGGTGCACGCCAGCCTCGACCAGTACCGGGTAGTTTGGCGACCGAAAGGCCTCGAATTTCGCTGAATTGTATTTAAAGGAACGATTGCCTCGGAACAATTTATTGTCGAAATAGATACAGACTTCATGAATGAGCGACTTGCCGTTTTTTTTGGCAGAAGCGAGATCCAAGGCGGTGATGAGATTCTCGCGCGCGTCAGTACGTACTTCGCCAATGGGCAGCTGTGACCCCGACAGGATGACGGGCTTTTGCAAGCCTTCCAGCATAAAGCTGAGTGCCGAAGCCGAGAAAGCCATGGTGTCTGAGCCGTGCAGGATGACAAATCCGTCGTAATCGTCGTAATGCTGTTTGACGAGCTTGGCCATCTCCACCCAGATGGCAGGCGTCATATCCGACGAATCGATGATGGGGGTAAAGGAGTGTACGCTGAGGTCAAAATTGAGACGCGCGAGCTCGGGAATATTTTTTTCGATCAGGTCGAAGTCAAAAGGTACGAACGTGTCCGTGGCCTCATCCTTCACCATCCCGATCGTACCGCCGGTGTATATGACAAATATTTTATTCATGTGGGGCTGCTAGGTCCATGGGCTCACCAAAGCCCTTAAATTCCGAAAATATCCTTTGAGTTTTGGGTAGTTGTCGATGCGACTACCTCCAAGGGAACGCCGTGCAAATCTGCAACTTTTTGGGCAATATGCAAAAGGTAACTGCTTTC
>CAYUIZ010000108.1:0-10193 GCA_964444885.1 uncultured Sphingobacteriaceae bacterium
TACCAACTAATGGGTATAGCCGGGAATTTTTTTTATGCGTATACTTGTGCGCACCTATGACGAACGTATTCGGTTAAGCCCCCGCAAATTGTGGCAGGGTTCTTGCGTCTTTGTTTTGGCAATTTCCTTAGTACAGCAGGTTTGGATTTGGAGGGATAGGTGTTAGCACATTTTGCAGTTTTCGGTTAAAATGTGCCGCGTGCGTCTGTATGAACTTAACGAATCTCTATGAAAAGTCTGATACTCCGCTTCAAGACCGTACCTAGATGGACCATTCTGGTGCTCGATTTGCTAATCGTGGTCTGGTCGTTTACCTTCGCTTATTTCATTGCACAGCAGTTTGATTTCCCTTCGATCGTTCGGGGGCATCTGTTCTACTATACGGGGCTGTATAGTGTTGTGGCCATCACGGTGTTTTATACCATGCGCATCCATACCGGATTGATCCGTTATTCGGACACCCGCGATATGCTGAAGATTTTCACGGCCATGTTGCTGACGACCATTGGTTACGCCGTCGGTGCCCATTTGATTCTCAAGCCTACGCTGGGCGTGCTGGCGCCCAATTTCACCACGACGCTGCTGGTCAACTTTTTCATTGCCACCTCCTTCCTGATCATGCTCCGCATCGCGGTCAAGAATATCTACTTTGCGGTGATGCGCAAAGTGCGGGACGTGGATACGGTGAAGGTACTGATTTACGGATCGGACCAAAATGCCGTAATGGCGAAGCAGGCGCTGGAGAATAGCACCGAATCGCGTTTTATTATCATCGGCTTTATCGACACCAACCGGGGCAAACTGAATAGCTATATCGAACGCAAGCGTGTGTATCATATCAAGGACTTGGCGATGCTGAAGGAAAAGTTTGCAATCGACAAGCTGATCCTGGTAAAGGAGCACATGGGGCAGAAGGACAAGAAGCTGATTGTGGAACGCTGCCTGCGCGTCGGCATCAAGGTGCTGACCGTACCTCCGGCTACGGAATGGGTTTCTGGCCGGCTCAAGAAACAACAAATCAAGAACCTGCGTATCGAGGACCTGCTCGAACGGCCGCCAATCCGCATCAATAATGCGCATATCTGCGACGACCTGTGCGGCAAGCGCATACTCATTACCGGTGCGGCGGGGTCTATCGGTTCGGAAATCGTACGCCAAGTGCTGAAATACGAGCCCCAAATGCTTATTCTTTGCGATCAGGCCGAATCGCCTATGCACGAGGTACAGCTCGAAATAGAAGAGAAATTCCCGGCGTCAAACGTCAATGTCGTTATCGCCGATATCCGTAACCTCGAGCGCATGCACCGTGTCTTTAATGACTTCCGTCCGGAGTTGGTGTTCCACGCCGCGGCGTACAAGCACGTGCCCATGATGGAACGCAATCCGGGCGAAGCGATCAGTACCAATGTCGAGGGCACGAAAAACATTTCCGACTTGGCTGTGCTGTTTGGCGTCAAAAAGTTTGTGATGATTTCGACGGACAAAGCCGTGAATCCGACCAACGTGATGGGCGCATCAAAGCGCATCGCCGAGATCTATACACAGTGCTTAGACGGCGAACAAACGTTCCGTTTCTCAAACCCGGACGGCAATATGGCGGAGATCAAAGGCACGCGTTTTATCACCACGCGCTTCGGGAACGTGTTAGGCTCTAACGGATCCGTAATACCACGTTTCAGGGCGCAGATTGAGAAAGGTGGACCCATTACCGTCACGCATCCCGATATTACCCGGTATTTCATGACCATACCCGAAGCGGTACAGCTCGTGCTGGAGGCCGGAACGATGGGCAAAGGGGGTGAAATATACGTCTTTGATATGGGCAAACCCGTGAAGATAGTCGACTTGGCTTCCAAGATGATTCAACTGGCGGGCCTGCAGCCCGGCAAGGATGTCGAGATCGTCTACACGGGATTGCGCAGCGGCGAGAAACTGTACGAAGAGTTGCTCAATGATTCGGAAACGGTACTGCCTACGCACCACGGCAAGATCAGCATCGCGCGCGTGACTCCTTGCGATGTCAAGCAGTCGAAGAAGATGATCGGCGAGCTGATCGCACTCAACATGCGGAAAAACAGCAGCAGCATCGTGAAGAAGATGAAAGAGATCGTCCCAGAGTTTGTGAGTAAAAACTCCCCGTTTGAGGCGCTGGATACCGTCGTTGCCGATAGCGAAAAATAATCCGTCATTTAGCCCTTTCCCTAGTACACCTACAGGGCAAACGCATCGCTCGTTTGTCATTGCCTGCCTGCGTAGGCAGGCGAGGTTGTGTTAGGCCGTGTGGGCTTCGATCCAACCCGCTTCCTGACGCTCTCGCTCGTATGGCCACATCTTTTTTATTTCTCGTTTGCCCTGCGTACACCTAGAGGGTGCACGACATATTTCCCTTCTCACCTGCGGTTGTGTCTTATGACCAACCGCCAGACCCGGGAAAGTGGTCGGTGACAACACCAACCACGGGTTTGTGAGGATTTGTCGTGCACCCACACCTAGACCCGGTATGCCTCATTTGCTGGTTTTTCCCCATATTTGTTGAGAATATAGGGTCATTGCCGTCCCGGTTGTAACTTAATCACCATTGGCAAGTCCTAAGACATGAGAAGGAGTCCGGTGCGGGCTCGTGCCTGCATGCGCAACGGATTATGAAGGCATTTACGGCAATTGGATAACTATGAAAAGTTTTTTTAAGTATGTATTAGCCACGATTACCGGCATCGTGCTCCTAACGGTTTTGTGGTTTATTTTACTCATCGTCGCCGTCAGCACGATCGGCAAAGAGTCGGAAGTGACGGTTTTGCAGAACTCGGTCCTGCACGTCACGCTCAATCACGGCATTACCGAACGCACGATTCCCAACCCGCTGGAGGGGCTGGATGTTCCCGGCTTGACCATGACGGCGTCGCTGGGCTTAGACGATATCGTACACCGCTTGCAGGAAGCTGCCACGGACGACCGGATCAAAGGCGTGTACCTCGACTTGTCTACCATTTCGGCTAGTTTCGCGACGCTGCAGGAGATTCGCGACGCGCTTTTGGCCTTTAAGGAGGAATCGGGCAAGTTTGTGGTAGCCTACAGCGACGGCTATTCCCAACGCGCGTATTTTATCGCTTCCGCCGCGGACGAAGTGTACCTGCACCCCGAAGGCGATATCCTGTTCAATGGCTTGGTTTCCCAAGTGATATTCTTCAAAGGCGCATTGGACAAGCTCGGTATCGACATGCAAGTCGTCAAAGTAGGTACCTTTAAAAGCGCCGTCGAGCCGTTCATTCTAGACCGCATGAGTGACGAAAACCGCGAACAAGTGAGTTCGTTTGTCGGCAGCATCTACAATAATTTTTTGGCCGATATTGCCGCCAGCCGCGGTATTCATCGTGATACGCTCTTCGCAATTGCTGATAAGATGCTTGTGGAGACACCCCAAGATGCCGTTGACGCCAAACTGGTGGACGGCCTGAAATATAAGGACGAATTGCTGGATGAGTTGCGGTCGCGTCTCGAAATCGACGAGGATAGTGACATCCGGACGGTGAGCCTGTTGAAATATAAGCCGTCCGTGTCTACGTCTACATCGCGCGACCGCGTTGCGGTCGTGTATGCGGTAGGCGATATCGTGATGGGCGAAGGTTCAGATGCTCAGATCGGCTCGGACCGTATATCGCGGGAACTGCGCCGCGTAAGGCGGGATAAGCGCGTGAAGGCCGTCGTGCTCCGCGTTAATTCCCCGGGAGGCAGCGCACTGGCGTCGGACGTGATCTGGCGCGAAGTGGAGCTCACCCGTCAGGAAAAACCCATTGTGGTCAGCATGGGCGACGTAGCCGCCTCCGGCGGTTATTACATTGCGGCAGCGGCAGATTCCATTTTTGCCCAGCCCAACACCATTACCGGGTCCATTGGCGTCTTCGGGCTCATTCCGAACATGCAAGGGTTGATGAACGACAAGCTGGGGATTTCGTTTGACCAAGTGAAGACCGGGGAACATGCAGATTTTCTGATGAACGTAGACCGGCCCCTCACGGCAGAGGAAGAAGCGATTCTCCAACGCAGCGTCAACCGGGTATATGACACCTTCGTGAAGCGGGTGGCAGACGGACGGGATATCCCCGCCGCGCAAGTAGACAGCGTAGGCCAGGGACGCGTATGGACCGGCGAGCAGGCCATCGAAATGGGGCTGGTCGACCGACTGGCGAGTTTCGAACAGTCCATTCAGGCAGCGGCCAATATGGCCCGGCTGGACGATTACCGCCTCGTGAAGTATCCGGCAATCAAGCAGCCGTTTGAAAACCTTTTCGGTTCGTCTGCCGAACGCCTCAGCACATGGTTTGCCAAGCGGGAGCTGCAGGAGCATTACCGCATCTACGAGCAGATGAAGTCCGCCGTGTCGCAAACCGGCATTCAGGCGCGGATTCCCTATACATTCGAAATTTACTAACTGCCCTATGGTGCGTATCACCGAGTGCCCACGAGACGCCATGCAGGGGATTCACGCGTTTATCCCCACTGCCGATAAGGTCGCTTATCTCAACCGCTTGCTGCGGGTGGGCTTTGACCGGCTAGACTGTGGCAGCTTTGTGTCGCCCCGTGCGGTGCCTCAGATGCAGGATACGGCCACGGTGCTGGAGCAGCTGGACCGCGGCGGCTCCTCGACGCGCTTGCTGGCCATCATCGCCAATGTGCGGGGTGCAACGGATGCCGTTAAACACGATGCCGTGGACATTCTGGGCTTCCCGTTCTCCGTGTCTGAAACCTTTCAGCTTCGTAATACCAACAGCACGCGGACACAGTCGTTAGACACCGTGCGCGAGATTGTCGCCCTGTGCCAAGCACATGGGAAAGAGCCTTTGGTATATTTGTCCATGGGTTTCGGCAATCCCTATGGCGACGAATGGAGTGCGGCTATCGTCGCCCAATATGCCGAGCGGTTGGCTGCCCTCGGCGTGTCTTCGTTCGCACTGGCGGATACCGTGGGTACATCCACTGCCGCGCAGATCGCCACGCTTTTTCCTTTTCTCCGCAACTATCTTCCGGAGACGGAATGGGGACTTCACCTCCACAGCACGCCCGATTCAAGCAGGGAAAAGCTCAAAGCAGCGCTGGATGCGGGGTGTGACCGGTTTGATACCGCCCTGCGCGGGTTTGGCGGCTGCCCCATGGCTTCCGATGAATTGACCGGAAATATCGCGACGGAGGTGCTGTTGGAGCTGTGCGCCGCCGAGGGCGTGGCGCTGGGTCTGGACAGCGATGCCTGGCAGGAGGCACTGGCCTACAGCCCGCGGATTTTCGGCGGCTAAGTGCCGGGGCGGTACATTTGTGTTTAAATCCTTGATTTTATTTTGTCTAGCGTACCCAAAGCCGTATTTTTGCGCGGGCTGGCGGTTTGGGCATGCCCCTAGGAAAACCCGGAAAGGGGATTTTATTCAAATTATTCGTTCGAAAATGAGTTTAGTGATTGTCGGGTCGGTCGCATTTGATGCCATCGAAACCCCGTTTGGAAAAACAGATAAGATAGTAGGCGGTGCAGGTACGTTTGCCAGCTTAGCAGCATCGTATTTATACACCGACGTTAAACTCATTGGCGTGGTTGGCGGCGATTTTGGGGAAGATAACCTGAATATCCTGCGTACGCGGAAAATCGATATCGAGGGGGTTCAGATTAAGGAGAACGAAAAGTCGTTTTTCTGGTCGGGCAAATACCACAACGACATGAATAGCCGCGATACGCTGGTGACCGAACTGAATGTATTGGGCACCTTTGATCCCATTGTGCCGGACAGTTACCAAGGCAGCAAATATGTGTTGCTCGCTAACCTGTCTCCCGAAGTCCAGCTTAAAACCTTGCAACGCTTGAAGGCCAAGCCTAAACTGGTCGTGATGGACACGATGAACTTTTGGATGGACGTAGCTATGCCCGACTTGAAAAAGGTTTTGAAGAAAGTAGACGTGCTGACCATCAACGATGAAGAGGCACGGCAGCTGTCAGGCGAATATGCACTTGTTCGCGCCGCGGAAAAGATCATTGCGATGGGTCCAAAATACCTCATTATCAAAAAGGGGGAACATGGGGCATTGCTCTTTGGCAACGGGAAGATTTTTTCGGCGCCAGCGCTGCCCTTGGCAGATGTTTTTGACCCGACCGGCGCCGGCGACACATTTGCTGGCGGATTCATGGGCTACCTCGCTAAGGTCGGCACGATCAACTTTAACAACATGAAAAATGCGGTGATCTTTGGGTCAGCCTTGGCCTCGTTCTGCGTGGAAAAGTTCGGTACCGAACGCTTGCAGGAACTGAACAAGAAAGACATTAGCAGGCGCATTGCCCGTTTAGCTACGTTAAGCCGTTTCGAAATCAAAGGATAATCCGACGACAAGCAAGGCTAGGCATGAGGCACGGGAGCTTTTCCGCTTCTCTGGCCTAGCGTAGTACGCCGACGCGTGGAAACCGCTGGAATACCTGATCGGTATGCGGTGCGTCCGGCAGTTCGTGCGTCAAATCTTGCCCGGCCCAATGCTCATAGTGCTGGCCCCGGTGCCAGAGCCTACTGGCTGACACGTCGTATATATCGCCCTTATAGGCTATCCAAACTTCCGCTTTATCTTGTCCGTTTCGCAGCGCGAGCTGTGCGCGGGTGTAGGCTGGCAAGCCGTTTTCCATTCGTCAGCGTGTCGACTTATCGCCTGCTGTTTTTGTAGGTATGCAACGCCCGTTTCATCGATTTGCGGGCTACGTGTATCCGGGTCTTGACGGTACCGATGGGGATCTCCAGATGCTCGGATATTTCGTGGTACTTATACCCTTCGTAATACATGCTAAACGGAACGCAATACTCGTCTGAAAGTTCGTCCATGGCTCTTTTGATATCTTCCATGACAAATTTGCCTTCCCCATCGTTACGGGTAGCGCTATGCGCCAAATTAGCACTGGATATCTCTTCCGACTTCATGACGAGGGAACTTGTCTTGACAAAACGCCGGTAATTGTTAATGAAGGTGTTCTTCATGATGGTATACAGCCAGCCTTTCAGGTTGGTGCCTTCCTTAAATTTACCGAAGTAAGTAACCGCTTTTAGGACAGTGTCTTGTACTAAATCCTGTGCATCGTCCTGGTCGCGGGTGAAGTGTAGTGCATAAACGCGTAATGACTCGGTGTGCTGTACGACTAGTGTGTTGAATTCAAGTTTTGTCATCTCTTTACGGTTTAAGAGTTTTGTGACATTTGCCCCAAAACAGGTGAAACAATGTTGTCGTGGCGGGTACGGTTTATTTAGGTAAACTATTACAAACCGCCCCCACTAGGGTTAAATTCGTAGTAGGATGTCTACAAGTATCGTGCTAAAACTGCCGTGCCGCTTTGCGGGGTTAGCCCGTCGACCGTATTTTTAGCGGACTGGTTTACAATTAAATAATATTGACTTCGCGCTCGAGGGTCACGTCAAATCGTTCTTTCACGTCCGCAATTATCTTTTCTGAAAAATCATAAACTTCTGATCCTGAGGCGTTTTTGTAATTAACCAGAACGAGTGCCTGATTCTTCCATGTGCCGGTGCCACCCACCTGCTTGCCCTTCCATCCGCCACGTTCAATCAGCCAGCCGGCCGCAAGTTTAATTTTTTTGCCGTCTACCGGAAACGACACGATATCTGTATGTTTTTCTTTTATCCGTTCAAAATCTTGGACACTCACAATCGGATTTTTAAAGAATGAACCCGAGTTGCCAATGGTGGAAGGATCCGGCAATTTGCTGACGCGAATAGCCGACACAACCTCAGCCACATCGCGGATGGAAGGCGTGGAAATGCCTCTAGCGGCCAATTCCGCTTGTATTGCGCCGTACGAGGTGTTGATGTGCGGCACCAAGGACAGGCGCAGTGATACCTGCGTAATAATGTATTTGCCGCGCTCGGCGGGCTGCTTAAAAAAGCTATCCCGGTAGGAAAAAGCGCACGCTTCTTTGTCAAACGTAGTGATTTCCCCAGTTTGGGTATTAAATACACGGCACTCGTGGAACACGTCCATCAACTCCGTGCCGTACGCCCCAATATTCTGTATCGGTGCCGCGCCCACACGTCCCGGTATCAAGGCCATGTTTTCGATCCCGGCAAAGCCATGGTCTACGCAGTGCCATACCAGATCATTCCAGACCACGCCAGCACCTGCCGTCACGATCACTTCGTCGCCCGCCGCCGTATGGGTGACGCCCGGAATGTTCACATGCACGACGAGCCCGTCGAAGTCGCGGGTGAAGAGGATATTGCTTCCTCCGCCCAAAACCAGAAATGGCGTTCGTGAAAACGCGCCATCGTGGTAGAGCGCGTTCAGCTCGGCCTCCGCGCTTACGCTAACGTAGGCGGCAGCCCGTGCGGGTACGCCAAACGTGTTGTAAGCTTGCAATTGGAAGTCGGTTTCGAATGTCAGTTCCATGGAAATACGGGGGCTTTTTCGAGCGTTTGTGGGGAATAACTAGTATCTTAGCATTCGTTGCTTAGCCAAAGATAGTGGATTGGTCTGAGAGGTGCTGAAAAATTAACAAAAACACGCATGCCAAAGGCGGAAAAGAAACGACAGGAAATACTGGATGCGGCAATCTATCGGTTTTCCCATTTGGGCGTGGCTAAAACCACGATGGCCGAAATTGCGGCCGATCTGTCGATTTCCAAAGCTTCCCTGTACTATTACTATGCCGACCGAAACAGCCTCTTTGCTGCGGTCTTTGAGCGTATTACCGGTGACGTGGCTGCGAATATCAATGCACAGATTGCGCAGGGGCTGGGCACAGACCCCTATAAAGCCATGGAATACGTGCTCGATACGCGGATTGCTTTCCTCACCAAGCATTATAAACTCTTGGCAGGTCTCCAGGCCTACCGCAACGAGTTTCCGGAGGCGATCCAGGAAGCGATCAACCACGGGCGAGAGCAGGAGCTGTCAATTATCCGCCGGATTTTAGCCGCAGCGACCGAAAACGGCACGTTGCGTATTGAAAATATCGAGGAAACAACCAATATGTTTTTCTATGCGATTGTGGGTATGCGCTTCGCCGTTCTACAGATGGCAAAGATTGAATTTTTTCCTACCCAAGAGGAATTCGACCGGATTCTTGTCTTGCAAAAAAAGCTCGTCGTCATCATGCTTGATGGCTTAGCCACCGCACCGAAATCCGCGAAGCGCTAACCCGGCGCGTTTTTCTTCGAACGGATATGCCCAATGATTTGCTCGGCGTGTATGCGGGAGTTTTCGATAAACCACAAATGCGTGTTCATCCCACCACACACGACACCGGCGAGATACAGCCCCGGAATGTTGGTTTCCATACTGTCCGCGTTGTGGACCGGCACGCGGGTGCCATCATCGGCCAGTCGTATCCCAATACGTTCGAGAAAGCTGAAGTTAGGCTGGTATCCCGTCAGCGCCAGCACGAAATCGTTGGGTAGGGTGATGTCGCCTTCCGGCGTTCGCACGTCCACTTCCCCATCCCGGATGGCCGTCAGATGGCTGCGGTAGTACGCCTTTATTTCCCCGGCCGCTATACGGTTCTCAATATCCGGCCGTACCCAGTATTTTACCCGGGGGCCGATGCCTTCGCCCCGAATCACCAGTGTCACCTCGGCGCCTTTGCGAAACGTTTCCAGCGCCGCGTCGATCGATGAATTGCTGGCGCCCACCACCACCACGCGCTGGGCAGCATAATAATGCGGATCTTGGTAGTAATGGCTTACCTGAGGGCGTGTTTCACCGGGGATGTCCAGCATGCAGGGGTCGTCGTAAAAACCGGTGGCAACGATTACGTGTCTGGCCCGGTAATTCGCTTTCGTGGTTTGCACACGGAAAACGCCGTCCTCACGGCGCACGTCAGTCACCTCTTCAAAAAGACGGGTGTGCAGGTCGAACTGCTGGCGAACCCGCCGGTAGTATTCCAGTGCTTCGGCCCGCTTGGGCTTCGGATTTGTGGATACGAAGGGAATGCCGCCGATTTCCAGACGCTCAGACGTTGAGAAGAACGTCATCGTCCGCGGGTAGTTATATAGGGAGTTGGCCAAGCAGCCTTTTTCGATGATGACGTAGGAGAGGCCCGCTTTGGCGGCTTGGATGCCACACGCCAGGCCGATAGGACCACCCCCGATAATCAGCACGTCATAGGGCAGGGAGGACGATATATTCATATACCTACAAAGTTACGGTGCATTGCACGCAAAAACAAA
>CAYUIZ010000109.1:0-10186 GCA_964444885.1 uncultured Sphingobacteriaceae bacterium
GGATTCGCGATTTAGCGATTTAGCGATTCAGCGGTTTTGCGATTCAGCGGTTTTGTTGATTTGTTGAACCGGGTAGTCGTTTCCAACGTGGTGCTCCATTTGCAGATTCGCTGATTCGCTAATTCGCGATTCTGCGATTTCGCGATTCAGCGGTTTTGTTGATTCCTTGAACGGGGTACGTCTTCGGTCTTCTCCGCCAGCGGGCGGACAGGCTCTCTCCGGTCTCCCCGACTTGCATATCCCCGGTTCGTTCCTTAGTTTTGGTTTCGATTACGCATCCTTTGGTACGGTCATTGGGCGTGGATAAAGAAACACCGTCAATCGTGCAATCGTGACCATGTATAAGAAAATCCGGAAAACCATCAACGACCGTTACAAGCTGGTCGTCCTGCACGAAGACACCTTTGAGGAGAAGGCATCCTTCACAGCCAAGCTGTGGTATTGGATCACCGCGGCCATCAGCTTTGGCGCCGTGGCCACGATCCTGACGATCGTACTCATCCGGGTGACACCCCTGCGCGAGTACGTCATCGGCACGACGCTCAGCCCCTCACAGCGCCACGAACTCAACAAGGCCTACGCGCGACTGGATTCCCTGGAAACCTTGGCGCAGGCCAACGAAATATACCTCAACAACCTGCAGCGGGTGCTGCGTGGCGAAGCCGGCGACACGATGGATCAGGTGGCTAGCGCACCTGCCCAAAGTGTATCACCTACCGCAGAGACTGCCGTCGTAGGCCCTTCGGAAGACGAGCTGGCCCTCCGCGAATTGGTCGAATCCGGCGCGCGATACGACATCGCCGAAAACCAGCAAAACCGCACATCAGGCATCGCTTCCTACACGTTTTACAGCCCCGTAAACGGCGTGGTGAGTTCTACGTTCAGCCCGCAAGACGAGCATTACGCGATCGATATCGCCGTGAAAATGAATGAGCCCGTGCGCGCCACCCTCGCGGGGCACGTCGTCTTCGCCTCGTACACGCCAGAAACGGGCAACGTGGTCATCGTACAGCACAACAGCAACCTGCTTTCGGTTTACAAGCACTGTGCGTCCATCCTGAAAAAAGTAGGCAATTTCGTACGGGCTGGCGAAGTCATCGCCTTTGCCGGCAATACCGGCGAGTTGTCCACCGGACCGCACCTGCACTTCGAACTGTGGCACAACGGCGCGGCCGCCAACCCAACCGACTATATCGCGTTCTAATCAGACGGTGCTCGCTATGGACAAACCTAAACAACCTTTTAAAACGTCATCCTTAGGCAAGTATGCCTACTATTCGGGCGTGGGTTTTCAAATGCTCGCCATTATCTGCGCTTTTGCGTATGCCGGGCACTGGATCGACGAATCGAAACAGTCGGATAAACCTGTGTTCACGGCCATCCTGGCCTTAGTAGGCGTATGCATCAGCATCTATACGGTAATCCGCAGTGTAACCAGCCGAAAACGCCCGTAGCCGGCAGGGATTTCGCTTTTAAAAATAAACAACCGCAATCTTGAGACATTCACTAGGACATGTGCAATAAAAATCCTTAAATAGCCCACTTATCCCGACTTTGGAGGGACTTAAAAATGATACTATTCTTCAGGTGTTTAGATCTCTGCCTGCAAACAGGAGGCAGGTAGCCCGCTGGCGCCCGCCTGTAGCAGAATGGATTGCCTGCCTCAATATATTTGTGTGTACAGGGTAGCTGCGGCAGGCAGGCTTCAACTACACTCACGATGAACAGTGAAAAGTTAAAAGCGAAATCCCTGCCGTAGCCGGGAAACATACACCACTATGGCACCTAAATCGTATCTTTGCACCCATGAGCCTGCGAAAGGAAGTACAAGCATTGATCCACAAGGACCTCTTGATCGAGTGGCGGTCAAAGGCGGCCATCAACAGTATCCTGCTGTATATCGTATCCACCATATTCGTGTGTTACCAAGCTTTCCAATCGCCGGATTCCACCACCTGGAACGTATTGTTCTGGATCATCATGCTGTTCGCCTCGGTCAATGCCATCAACAAAAGCTTCGCCCAGGAGGGCGAGGGCCGGCAACTGTATTACTACTCGATTGTGAGTGCCAAAGCCATCATTCTGGCCAAGATTGTGTACAACATGGGCATCATGGTCCTGCTCACCGCTATCGCGTTTGCCTTCTACGCGTTGGTGTTCAGCAATCCCTTGGGCGACCCTACTCTGTATTTTGGCGCCGTCATCCTCGGTGCGATCAGCTTTGCGAGCGTCTTCACACTCGTAGCGGCAATCAGTTCAAAGGCCGGGAACAACAGCACGCTGATGGCCGTATTGTCTTTCCCCGTCATTATTCCACTGCTGATTGTGCTGATCAAATTATCGAAAAACGCCATGCAGGGGCTTGAACGCAGTGCCAGCTATCCTGAACTGGCCGTTCTGCTGGCGATTAATGTTATTACAATCGCAGTTTCTTTACTGTTATTTCCTTACCTTTGGCGCGAGTGATGGCGCCATCAATGCCGTGTCCTTGCAAACCCGTAGGGTTTACAGGGATCGTCGCGCTTTCGTAAAAAAACGCTTAGCAAGGAATGAGAATAATTTGGTGGAAAATACTGGGTCTGCTGTTGGTACTTTATAGCATCATTGCCGGTATGTTAGGGCCCGTACCGGTCCTCCCTATCGTCAACGAAACCATCCGAATCTTGTATTACCATTTGCCCATGTGGTTTGCCATGTTCACGCTTTATGGCATATCGGTGGTATACAGCGTCAAATACCTGTCGTCAATGCGGCAGCGCGACGATCTGATCGCCGTGGAGAGCGTCAATGTCGGTGTTATTTTCTGCTTTTTCGGCCTGGTAAGCGGGATGATCTGGGGCAATTATACCTGGGGCGACCCGTGGCCCAATGACCCGAAGCTCAACGGCTCGGCCATTGCCACGCTGATGTACTTGGCGTATCTGGTGCTCCGCAACGCCTTGGAAGAAGAACAGAAGCGTGCGCGAATCTCCGCCGTTTACAATATTTTCGCTTTCCCGATCATGATTGTGCTGATGTACATCCTACCCAAGACGACCGACTCCCTGCACCCTGGCGCGGGCGGCAACTCAGGCTTCGGCGAGTTTGAGATGGACGGGGAAATGCGTGCCGTACTATACCCCGCCGCCGTAGGCTGGATATTGCTGGGCATTTGGATGATGACCCTGCGCTACAGACTACGCCTTTTCGAATTAAAAAAAAGACAATAACTGGCGACAGATCAATTCGATCGCCACGATAGAAAGCTGATTCCAGTTTTTAAACCATTTTGCAAGTAACGTATGAAAAAGATCATTCTTTCGGTAGCCACTTTTTTTGCGGGGTTAATGTTTAGCTTCGCGCAAGCCAATGCGTCAGGTGTCGAAATGGCAACTGGACTGCGTAGTTCCGGCAAGATATATGTTGTAGTGCTGGTATTGGCCGTTTTGTTCATCGGATTAGCGCTCTATTTATTTTCCATTGACCGCAAAGTGAGCAAGCTGGAAAAAGACCACAAGTAAAGGATAACCATCCCGTCGAAACCGCTAACCAAACGATAGCCGCCCGCGGCGTGCTGTTTTTATTCAGATAACCATTTATGTTAATAATCCCAATATTGTTATGGCAACGTCAATAGCAACCCTGAACGAAAGACCCCATTTTTTTGAAGATGTAACCAAATTCTTCGACCATGCGGCCCAGTTCACACAACATCCGCAAGGCCTGCTGGAGCAGATCAAAGTCTGCAATAGCGTTTACCGCTTTAGCTTCCCGTTTCGGCGGGGAGATAAGCTCGAAGTAATCGACGCGTGGCGTGTAGAACATTCCCAGCACATGTCGCCCACCAAAGGTGGTATCCGCTATAGCGAACTGGTCAACGAAGACGAGGTAATGGCCTTGGCTGCCCTGATGACCTACAAATGCGCGATCGTAAACGTCCCTTTCGGCGGTGCCAAAGGAGGCATTGCGATTGATCCGAAAAATTATTCCGTCTCCGAACTGGAGACCATCACCCGCCGCTATACGGTAGAGCTGATCAAGAAGAACTTCATCGGCCCGGCTATTGACGTGCCTGCCCCGGACTACGGTACGGGTGAGCGCGAGATGAGCTGGATTGCAGACACGTATTCGACGATGAACCCGGGACAAATGAACTCGTTTGGATGCGTCACCGGCAAACCCCTGTCCCTGCACGGTATTGCCGGCAGAAAAGCGGCCACCGGGCGTGGCGTGGCCATGGCAATCAACGAGTGCGTAAGCGTAGCGGAAGACATGAAGCAAATCGGCCTGACAGCTGGCTTGGAAGGAAAGCGCATTATTGTGCAGGGCTTAGGAAACGTGGGCTACAACGCGGCCAAGATATTGATGGAGTACGGGGCCATCATCGTGGGCGTGTGCGAATATGACGGCGCGCTGTACCATCCGGACGGCCTCGATCCGGACGCCATACTCGAGCATCGCAAAAATACCGGGTCGGTACTTGGCTTCAAGTATGCCAAGATGGAATTCAAGAACGCCGCCGAGGGCTTGGAACAGGAGTGCGACGTACTCGTACCCGCTGCGCTGGAAAACCAGATTACCGAGGAGAACGTAGGCCGCATCCGTGCCAAGATTATCGCCGAGGGCGCCAACGGACCGACGACGCCCCAAGCGGAGGAAATCCACTACCAACGGGGTGGCATTATCATTCCGGATATGTACTGCAACGCAGGCGGTGTAACCGTTTCTTATTTTGAGTGGCTCAAAAACATTTCGCACGTGGCGTTTGGCCGCATGGGCAAGCGGTACGAAGAAACGTCCAACATGAACATCGCGAATACGGTAGAGGCCATCACCGGCGTATCCCTGACGCATGCGCAACGCAACATTATCGTCAGAGGTGCCTCGGAAGAGGAACTGGTTAATTCGGGATTGGAAGACACGATGATCCGGGCCTACCACGAAATTCGGGAGATCAAAAACAGCAACCCGAAAATCGACACGATGCGTACTGCAGCGCTGGTGGGCTCCATCAACAAGGTAGCCGATTCGTACCAAAACCTGGGTATTTGGCCGTAACCCGGCAGTTCAAGCCCATAAAAAATCCGGCAGGAACACGATTCTTGCCGGATTTTTTTGTTTAGCCGCTTTAGGCTCAGTCTTTCTTATTCTTCACGTACGTTTCCAGCCACTGGTCCATCTCCCACAGGGTATGCAGGATGGATTCCTTCGCGCGGTAGCCGTGGAATTCCTTCGGTAGAAACACGAGCCGCGTCGTACCGCCATGTCCTTTTATCGCGTTATACAAGCGCTCGCTTTGGATGGGAAATGTACCGGAGTTTTCATCGTCCACACCGTGGATCAGCAAAATTGGCGCTTTGATCCGGTCGGCAAAGCTGAACGGCGACATCTGGTAATACACGTCGGGGGCTTGCCAATACGTGCGCTCCTCAGCCTGAAAACCGAAGGGTGTAAACGTACGATTGTAGGCCCCGCTGCGGGCAAGCCCAGCCGCAAACAAATCGGTATGTGCCAGCAAGTTGGCCGTCATGAATGCGCCATAGGAATGGCCACCCACTCCTACCCGCTTGGGATCGGCAATACCCAATGAAGCCATGTAATCGATTGCTGCCTTGGCATTGGCCTCCAGCTGCTCCACGAAGGAATCGTTGGGCTGTTGGTCGCCCTCGCCCACAATCGGCATATCGGCGTTGTCCAGCACGGCGTAGCCACGCGTCACCCAGTAAATAGGCGACCCCCACGAAATACGGGTAAACTGATACGGCGTCCCTCGCACCTGGCTGGCGGCGTCGGCGCTCTTGTACTCGCGCGGGTAGGCCCACAGCAACATCGGCAACGGCCCATCCGCGGTGGTGTACCCTTTCGGCAGGTAAAGCGTCGCACTCAAGCTGAGCCCGTCCGCGCGCTCGTAGTGCACTTGCTGCTTTTCCACGCCTTGCAACGAAGGATACGGATCGGGAAACGCCGTGATTTGCGTAGCCCTGCGGTTGCGGAGATTGACAGAAAAATAATTAGGCGCGTCTTCCACGGACTCCCGGCTGATGATTAAGTGGCCCGTATTATCAAAAAACACCGGTTGTTCATAATAAGGGGCTACCGATTTGAACAACGTATCGGTCTTGTCGGTAAGGAGATCCCACCGCATCAAAAACGGCCGGTTCCCTTCGGGCGACGCACCGCTTCCCATGGTAAACACCACCGGGTTTTTGCCTTTATCGCGTAATACCACGGAGCGGTTGTACGCGTTGGTTGTCATGACGAACCGACCGGGATCGGAGTACGCGTCTTCGGTAGACCGGACCCGGATCGTGCGAACCGTATCACCCGTCTCGGAATTGAAAAGCACGGCCTTCGACGTTCTGGTCTGCCTCCACGACTCATTCAGCACAGCGTACTGTCCGTCAATCCAGTTAATGCCGCTATAACGGAAATTGGTCATGATCAGTTGTTCGGGTTGGCTGTCGAAAGGCGCTTCCACCTGCAGAATCTCATCCCGGTGGGCAACGCGCTTGCGCGAGTCGCCGCCGTCCAATGCGTTGACGTAGTACAACGTCGCCGGCTTGTCGGGCCTCCAGGCGTAGCTCCGCGGCCCAGCCACCGTGTTGTCGAACCCGATAGGCACGCTCTCCGCCAAGGGCGACTCGTACAGCTTCTTCACTTCGTTGCCGTCCGCATCCCACACCAGGACATGGTACGGAAAGGAATTGACCGGAACCAGGTAAGAGTAGGGCCGCTCAATACGGTTGACCAACAGGTATTCGCCCCCGGGCGCATGCGATACCGACCGGAATATACCCGGCTTGCCCAAGGGCTTGATCTGTCCGTCCAGCGTGATGGCCGCGAGCTGGGAAGTCAGAAAGTAATCAAACAGCGCCTCGTCATGCGGATTTTGCAAGAGGTTTTGGTAGGTGCGCGAAGGCGACGTGCGGCCTAGGTTTTCTTGTACGACTGGCCCGGTGGGCACCGGATCGGCAACAGGTACGTCGCCTCGGCCGCTGGGAACCAGCTTAGCCAGCAGCCACGACCCGTCCGGCGCCCAGGATAGTGTGGAACCGTAGGTGTCGTTGACAAAACCAGCGATAAGCCGGCGTGCGTCAAAGGTGCGCAGGTCGGCAATCCACAACTCGACGCCTTTGTCCGTGCTATTCGTGAACGCGACATGCTGTTCGTCGGGACTAAAGGACAGGTTGCTGATGCGGGCAGACGCGGGCAGGCCCGAGATCGGATTCTCCGAACCGCTCTTGACATCGCGCACGAGCATATCGGTGGATGATGATCCAACAGCAGAAGACGTATTGGCCGGATTGAGACGCAAGCCTGCCAACCCGATCACCGGTTGGGACACGTCGGCGATCGTGGGGAAACCAGGACGTTCCAATAGCAAGGCTTTATCGCCCGAGCGGGTAAACATCACCGACGGCGTGGTAGGCGCCTCGACCAACGCCCGAATGTTCTCGTGCGGCACTTGGTAGGTCAGATTCTCCTGTGCGATGACCGGCCAGCACATGCCTGCTAGTATCGCGGTGACGCTACTGATATTAATTAGTTTTTTTAACATGGATTTTGTATTGGGTGTAACAATGGATATTCAAAGATGACGAAATATTGCAACAATCACTAATCCCGTAACCAGGAAGTTACCCAGCGTTTCCGCGGCCGGATCCAAAATTAATTGCGGCAGGTGATAAGGAATTGGCAGATATCCTGTATCTTTATCTGTCAAAATTAAGATCAGATCATGAAGGAGATTACAGTCGAGGAATTGAAAGCGAAAATCGACAACAAGGAAGATTTTCAATTGATAGACGTGCGCGAAGAGTTCGAGTACGAGACATCCAACCTGAACGGCGAAAACATACCCCTAGCGGAAGTTGTTCTGGAAGCTGACAAGATCGCCCGCGACAAGCCGGTGATCGTACATTGCCGGAGTGGCAAGCGCAGCGCCCAAGCCATCACGCTCCTTGAGCGGGAAGGCTTTGACAACTTAGCCAACCTGAAAGGCGGCATATTGGCGTGGCGGGACACGTTCGACCCCGACATGCACGTCTATTAATCCATTTTTTGGTCTATTCTAGGCCGCTTCACCCGGCGGTTTGCAGCGCACTGCGCCTGCATCGCCACACCTTCACCCTATGAGTTTGAAGAGGAACTTGCTATACAATACCCTGCTCAATGTGGGGCTAATCTTGATGATTTTCAGCGCGGTCGCCGCGTACAACAGCCAACAGTATATCTATTTGGTTATCTCGGCCGTCATCGCCATTTTTCTCGTCTACGCTAAATACCTGTTGATTAAGCAAGTACGCGAGATGGGCAAAGAGCGGCAAAAACAAGGAAAAAAGAAATAGGGCCCCGCCACCCACCCGGGGGGTATCAAACAAAAGCACTGTAACCCGTGATGGCCCGGCCCACAATCAGGGAATTGATCTCCTTGGTTCCCTCGTACGAATAAATGGCCTCGGCATCGGCCAAAAACCGGGCGACGTTGTACTCGAGCAGAATGCCGTTTCCGCCCATCACTTCGCGGGCCTGACTGACAATATCGCGTGTTCGCAAGGTGCAGAATACCTTGGCCAGCGAAGCGTGCTCGTCTTTCAGCTTGCCTTCATCCTGCAGTTCGGACAGCCTAAACACCAGCGTTTGCATGGCTGTCAAGTTGGACAGCATCTCCACCAAGTGGTTTTGGATTAATTGGAAGGAAGCGATGGGCTTGCCAAACTGCTTGCGCTTGCGGGTGTAGTCCAACGCATTTTCGTAGGCTCCGCGGGCGCACCCTACGGCCATCCAGGCCACGCCGGCCCGCGTCATCTGCAGCACCTTGGCGGTATCCTTAAACGAATTGGCGCGCTGCAAGCGGTCGCTTTCGGGCACCAAGCAATCCGTCAGCGTAATCAGGCCATTCTGCACGATGCGTAGCGCCATTTTCCCCTTAATCTTTTCCACTTCGAAACCTGGGGTACCCTTGCGCACCAAGAACCCCTTAATTTCCCCATCGTCTACATCTTTGGCCCAAATGACGGTCACGTCGGAAAACGTCGCGTTGCCGATCCACTTCTTTTGCCCATTGAGCAACCAGCCCTCCGCGGTGTTCTTGGCCGTAGTCGTCAACCCGCCAGCAACGCCCGAGCCCACCTCGGGCTCCGTCAGCCCGAAAGCGCCAATCAGCTGCATTTGTTGCATGCGCGGCAACCATTCCTCGCGCTGGGCGTCGGATCCGCACAGGTAGATTGAGCCCATCGCCAGCCCGCTTTGCACGCCGAAAAAGGTGGCCACGGACGCGTCAACGCGCGCAATTTCCATGGCAATAATGCCTTCCATCAGCGACGACTTGCCTGCGCATCCGTAGCCGTGGTAGGTCAGGCCGCAGATGTTCAGTTGGGCCAGCTTCGGGATAATTTCGAAGGGAAAATCGTCATGCAACCAGTAATTGTTCACGATCGGCGCAATCTCGCGTTCCATAAATTCGCGTACGCGCATCTGCAGTGCGCGGTCTTCGTCAGACAAGCGCGCACTCACGTCGTAGAAATCGCCGTTGATCGGCGGGAGCTCGCGTTTGCGGCCGCCCCCCTCCACCATTTTCATGAGGCCGGCAAGTTGCTTGTCGTCTAGCTTCGCGAAGGATTCCATGACTTTGGGCAAGTCCACCTTGCGCGATAGTTTGTCGAGTTGCTCGAAGTCAATTTGCTTGAGCAGCCCGTAGGCTTTTCTGATTTTGGAAAACATGAGTCGACATTTGGTTTGCTAAGTATAACATACGTGCGCTGGAGATGTTTCCGGATTCACGATTACGTTTGGATAACACCGACATTAAACGGTTTCTCAATAGGCGCCTGGTTCGCCGCTTCGATACCCGCCGAGATGACTTGCCGGGTATGAAGCGGGTCGATGATACCGTCCACCCACAGCCGCGCAGCCGCGTAGTAGGGCGTGGTCTGCGTGTCATAACGTTCGGTAATCTCGGCCAGCAAGCGTTCTTCCTCGGCCTTGTCCATTGGGTTGCCGCTGGCCTTCATCGAAGCCGTTTGGATCTGTAGCAAGGTTTTGGCAGCCTGCGCCCCGCCCATCACCGCAATCTTCGCGGATGGCCAGGCGAATATCAGCCGTGGATCATACGCTTTACCGCACATGGCATAGTTGCCCGCGCCGTACGAATTGCCCACCACAATCGTGATCTTAGGCACTACCGAATTGGCGACTGCATTGACCA
>CAYUIZ010000110.1:0-8584 GCA_964444885.1 uncultured Sphingobacteriaceae bacterium
TGGATTTCTCTTCGTCCCCGAATCGAGTTCGGGACAGGCTACGCCGCCTCATCGAAATGAACGGAGACGGAAGCTATTTGTCTTTACTGCGGCAAAAAGCTCTTGGCCTTGTCTAAGGCACGACCCAAGCCGCTGGAATCCTTGCCACCTGCGGTAGCATAGAACGGCTGCCCGCCCCCGCCACCCTGGATTTCCTTCGCTAGTTCGCGGACGATATTGCCGGCGTTCAGGCCTTTTTCCTTGGTCAGCTCCTCGGATACCACTACCGTGAGGCTGGGACGCCCTTCAAACTCGGCAGCTAATACCATAAACAAATTGGCCGTTGCTCCTTTAATGGCAAACGCCAAGGTCTTAACCGCTTCGGCATTTGGGAGGTCCACCCGCGTGGCCAGGAAATTGATGCCGTTATGCTGTTCCAATTTGCTTTGTAGCTCGTCTTTCAGCCGCATGGACTTATCCATGACGTGTTTCGTGATTTCCTTGCGTAGCTCGCCGTTATCCTGGATGAGTTTGCTCAACGCCGAGACAAAATCCTTGGGTGTATTGAGGAGTGTCCGCATGTGATCCGCCAACTCGAAATACTCGCGGACGACGGCCGCCGACCGCGTGCCGGTAAGCGCTTCAATCCGCCGTACCCCAGCGGCTACCGCCGATTCGGAAACAATCTTGAAAAAGCCGATCTGCCCCGTCGCCTTCACGTGTGTGCCGCCACATAGTTCCTTGGAAAAATTATCGTCAAACGTAATTACACGGACAAAATCGCCGTATTTCTCGCCAAATAGCGCCGTGACACCCAACTTGATGGCATCGTCGTAGGGTATGTTGCGATCTTCGCCTAGGCTGATGTTCTCCAATATTTTCGCATTCACGATGTCTTCCACAAGGCGGATTTCCTCATCCGTAACCTTGGCAGGGTGCGAGATATCAAAGCGGAGAATATCCGGATTCACAAGCGAACCGCGCTGGTTGACATGGTTGCCCAACACCTGCTTTAATGCGGCGTGGAGCAGATGCGTGGCGGAGTGGTTGCGTTCGGTATCCAGTCTGCGGACCACGTCTACCTTCGCCTCAAACGCCCCTTCCAGCTCGCGCGGCAGTTGGGACACAAAATGCACGGTCAGCCCATTTTCTTTCTTGGTATCCAGCACGGCGATGCGCTCGCCCGTGTTGGCCGACACGAGTTCGCCTTGGTCACCCACTTGCCCACCGCCTTCGGCATAAAACGGTGTTTTGGACAGAACCAGCTGATATTGCTTTTTTCCCTTCGCCTCGACCGCCCGGTACTTCGCGATGGTTGTTTCTGCCGTTAACGTATCGTAACCCACGAATTCGTGGCCTTCGTCATCCCCGTGTACCGTCACCCAGTCGCCGGTATCAATCGCCGTAGCCTGCCGCGATCGGCTTTTCTGGGCTTCCAACGCGGCGACAAATGCGGGCATATCGACCGTCCAGCCTTTTTCCCGCGCCAATAGTTCGGTGAGGTCGATCGGAAATCCAAAGGTATCGTACAGCTCAAATGCAAACTGCCCGTCGATGGTATTGCCCTGCGGCTGGTAGGCTTCGAAGCGCTGTACGCCCGTCACCAATGTGCGCAGGAATGCCTGTTCTTCTTCAAACACGACTTTCTGCACGAACTGCTGTTGGGCGATGAGTTCGTCAAACACGCCTTCGAATTGCTTCGCCACCAACGGCACCAGCGTATGCAGGAATGGCTCCTTAAAACCGAGGAACGTGTAACCGTACCGCACGGCACGGCGGAGAATACGGCGGATAACATACCCCGCCTTGTTATTGGACGGCAACTGTCCGTCGGCAATCGTAAAACTAATCGCCCGGATATGATCGGCCATCACGCGCATGGCAATATCGGCTTGCTCGCTATCTCCATAGCGGACGCCTGCCGCAGCGCCGATAAATTCGATCAGCGGCTGAAAAACGTCTGTATCGTAATTGGACGATTTGTGCTGGATCACCCGCACCAAGCGCTCAAAGCCCATGCCCGTGTCCACGTGCTGTGCGGGTAGGGGTTTCAGTGCGCCGTCCTTTTGCCTGTTGAACTGCATGAAAACCAAGTTCCATATCTCGATGACCTGCGGATGGTCAGCATTGACGAGTGTCCGGCCATCCACGGCTTGGCGCTCGTGATCCGGACGGCTATCGATATGGATTTCGGAACAGGGGCCACAAGGGCCGATTTCGCCCATCTCCCAAAAATTGTCTTTTTTGTTGCCTAGCAGAATACGGCTTTCGTCGATATGCGTTTTCCACAGGTCGAAGGCTTCGCTATCGCGGGGCAGCCCATCGGCTTCGTCTCCCTCGAAAATCGTGACATACATACGGTCTTTGTCGATGCCGTACACCTCGGTCAACAGTTCCCAAGCCCACGCTATTGCTTCTTTTTTAAAGTAATCCCCAAAGCTCCAGTTGCCCAGCATCTCAAAGAGCGTGTGGTGGTAGGTGTCGATGCCCACCTCTTCCAAGTCGTTGTGCTTGCCCGATACGCGCAGGCAACGCTGCGTGTCCGCTACGCGGGGGTACTTTGCCACGGTGTCGCCCAAAAAGAGATCCTTGAACTGATTCATCCCGGCATTGGTAAACATCAGCGTGGGATCATTCTTAATGACTACCGGGGCAGACGGCACGATCTGGTGCCCTTTTTCTTTGAAAAATGCTAAAAAAGACTCGCGTATTTCTCTACTGGTCATGGGGAGTTTTGTGTTATTCTATGCTTATTGCGCGACAGGCGGCCTGCCAAACCCAAGGGTCAACATCACGCCAATGGCAACATTCACGCAAAGTTACGGGTTTGGGCGCAAAATACCGCCTAAGGAACAGGTAAAAGCGCCTTAGGGATTCGGCGGGCTAATTGACATCGAAATAATCGATAAGGTACGCCGTGCGTCCCTCCTTGTCTACACCCTGTACCACGATCGCAAACTTTCCGGAAAGGTCTGACGTCACTACCGGCAACAACGCCGCACCGGTTTCGTCAAACACCAAACGAGGCGCCCAGTATAACACATTACGGAAATCAGGCAGTCTGGCATTGCTTTCCAGTGCATCGCCGTAGGGCGGCGTGTAGAATTCGCGTTCGTATTGGAGGCCGTCATAATTGAAAACTTTCAGTCGGCTGTCCAGTTCAAATTCATCAAGACGGTTGCCGTAGGTCGACAAACTTATGATTCCGTCGTATATTCCCTTTCCGTAGTAATACTTCCCTGTCACGACATCTATTTTTTCGACTTTCAGGGGATCGTAGCCCATAATTTCATTGGCATGAACGATCGGGACGCCATCCAAAACGATCAAGGGCTGCCCCTGAAAATAAACGTTATTATCCGCGTCAAGCACGTGGAGACTGTACGTGTCCCTGCTCCGTCGCACGGTGACCTCAGACACGTACTCGCGCAACACTTCTTCCATTAAAACGAAACGGGTGTAATCGTCAAGCCGATACGTGACATCCCCACGGCCGTAAAAGGGCAATACCGTTTCATCAACGGGGCGGTACCGGCCGCGTTCCCGCCGATGATAGACATGCGTGGCCTGCGCTTCCACGCTGCGAGCGCGGAGGTCTGACGACGGATATTCGTCTGAGCCTAAACCGGAGGCATCCGCCTTTTCATGCCGGGCAGCATAAGGGCTGAGCACTTCCGCATCGTACGCTTGATATGACGGCGAAGCCAAACGTGCAATAATCTGCTTCGTACCGTACATCTTGCGAACGCTAAAAGACGCCACACCGTTCGTATCGGTCACTGCCGTATACGTCGCACCCTGGGTGGATGGCACACTCAAGAAAGCCATTTCGTTGCGGATCGGCTGGCCGGTCCGCTGATCGGAAAAGCGTATGGACACCGTATGCGACTTATATTCCGGAATCCTGGTGGTATCTGGTGGGTTAATTTTTCGCCATGCTTGGGTAAGCAACAGGATATCCAAGTCCTCCTGTACGGCGTCTGCATCTGAACTCACATAATACGCCATGTCTTCAATTTCGCCTTCCACAGCGTCCTGAAGCTGAAGGTACGCCCCTATATGCGCATTCGGCACGCGTTGCAGCGCGTCTACGTTAAACACCGCGGCCGAGAAGTCCGGCGAGTCGGCAAGAAGACTCTCGGGGACCTGGACGGAAATGTCTACCTGCATTCGATGGGAAGCCATGGGCTTGCTAACCGCGGTCCGCAGCGGTATCTGGAGCGTCCCTGGCTTGAAAGCTAAACGTTCCGCGACCGGCTGGCCTTCCGAATCAAACAACGTGAAACACAGTAAACCCACCGGCAGCTCCTCCATGCCGATATGCAACGCTGCTCGCCCTTGTGCGTCCATCGGCACCGTCCACGATCGGCTAAGACCAGCATGGCTCCGCGCCAACAGCGTGAGACGCCTGTTGACGTGCTGACTTGTTGCCGAAAAACGAACGTGAAACCCCTTGCTTGAATTTCGTTGCATGTTGAACAAATAACCGTCATCCACGACCGGCGGAAAAGTGACGCTCAGGCCCGCACCACCACGCGCGCCTTCGGTCAGGCGGACGGTGTATTCGGCATCCTTTTGGGGGATAAACGGGAATTTTCCCATACCGAATCGGTTGCCGCGAATCCGCGCCACTTCGATGGTATCCTGCACGAATACTGCGGCCTCGAATGCCCGGCCTTTGCCACGGCTGTCTACCAGCTTAAATCCCATCTGGGTGCTGACGCCGTCCAGCAACTGCCCGCTTTCCGGAAAAAACTGCAATACGTCGGGCCGATCCGCTTCGGGTGCGAAGGATGTCTCCTGAAGGGGATTAACGATATCGATATATGTCCGAAAAAAAGACTCGGAACCCTGGTTCGCCATTAGCGCGGTATACGCCACTACCCGGTAACGCCCGGTGGGGATATCGGGGGGAATATACAAGGACCCACTGTTTGTTTCATGCGCACCAACGGGGATTTTTGCCTGCAGGGCCCGTCCTCCGCTAGGGCTCATTACCTCCACGTACACAACGTGGCTTACGTCAACGGGCTGATGGGTGCGTGCATCCAATACATACGCTTTGACCCAAACGATTTCGCCCGGCATGTAAAAAGCCTTATCGACATGCAGGTAGATTTTTTCGCGCAGTTCCATGTCTGCCTTCGCTTCGGCCACGCTCGCCGCGGGAAGGTGGCCTAGCGAACCGATCACCAGGCAAAATGCAACCACTATCTTATAGGCATTCATGTTGTACGCTGTCATCGTTAATCTTCCCAAAAAACCGGTGGATCGAGTGTGCCCCGCAAGGTGCAGTCCACGCAACGCCTTGGTGCATACGTATAATGCGTTGGATAAGGTGAGGCAGGGTTGCGAGGATCACCGAAAACGGGAATATAATTCGGGTTGCTTAGGAGAAAATCCCGTGCATTTTCCACCGTGTTTTCAAACAGTTCACAGTTATTGTTAAAATCACTCTGCGCCACCCAAACTCCTGGCAAATGGGTCATATCGACGAATATCCGTTTTTCGGACAATCCTGCGGCTTCAACCATGCCGACGACCCGCTTGCTGGCCGTGCTCACATGGCGCAAGTTCCCCCTGATCTCGCTCGGCAGCGGCGAAAAAATATCCCCCAAGTCTTCCGAGTTTTTCTTGATGATGTCCCAATATATAAAGGCCTCCTCACTGATGGCCCGCTGTTTGACCAAAATGGAGTAGCGGTATTGTAGCTTCTCAGACGACGGGGCTATTAATTGAATGGGGTGGCGATGAATGACGTCCGCTGCCAATCCGGCGGTCGTTCCGATAAGCAAGTCACGGGACTGATCCGACTGGAAGCAGATGGAAATGCGTTCCGCTGTGCTACGGTCGCGAAACTCCCCGTTTTCCAACAGGACTTGGCTAATGTATTTGGCAGAAAACCGCCATGTTTCCTCAAACTCCCACCGATAATAGCGCGAATCATTTGTGGGATCTTCCGTGCTGACATAGAGCTGCAACCCTTCGGGCGTGACTTCCCAGTCGACCGCCGTAATCGCTGGGCTCTGCTTCGGTTCCACGAAATCCGACAAGTATTCGTCCGCCCCAACGCGTATACGCAGGCGGTATTGCGTATTGAGGGGCAATGCGGGATGCGCGATGATATACGCGCCCGCGGTCTCGCCCGCTTGGGAATGATAAATGGCTCCGGCTTCGCTTTCGATCGCGATGTTGCCCCCGGTGACGGGAGTATTCGTGCCCTCACTCTGCCCGTCCGCCACGGGGCGCGCCAAGCCGAGCGTATACACGGACGCTGGACCGTGGATATCGATAAAACCCTCCACGATGAGAATGGGCGCGGTATCACCAGGTTCGTACTCGGGGAGGTACGGGTCTTTGCATCCGCCCACACTGACCCACGCTAGCAGCACGCCCATGCACAGCCGCCGCGCCGATAAAAAAGCGTTCTTCAATCCGGAATTCGGGAAGCCTATGCCCCACTGTTGCACCCTGTTCCTCATTAAAACCTAAAATTATACGTGATGAATGGAATCTGGCTACCGTAAACCGATAGCTTATACCCCTTAATCTGTCCCGCTTCGGACACAAAATACACGGAGAAGGGGTTGCGCCGCCCGGTTACATTATATACGCCTACTGTCCAGGAGCTGTGCGCCAGCTTTCTCACCCGGTGGTTTCCTTCGATATTAAACGAAGCATCTGCCCGGAAAAAGTCGGGCACACGGTATTGGTTACGCGCCGAGTAATACGCCCGTTGCGAACCAGCGTACCAAAAGCTGCCGATAGGCAACGTGATCGGGCGCCCCGTACGATACGTCAGATTCAGCGAAAAGCTGAACCGATGCGAAAACTTGTAATTCCCCACCACGGTAAGATTATGAGGGATATCGAAACTGCTCGGGTAATAGGCGCCTTCGTTGATCATATCATTCGCGTCGACGTCAATGGTACGCTGCTCGACTTTGGAATACGTATAACTAGCCCACCCATTCAGCTTCCCCGTCAGCTTTTTGACCAGAAATTCAGCGCCGTATGCCCGGCCCTGCGTTCCGATCACGTCAGTTTCCAGCTGCTCGTTAAGCAATAGCACCGCCCCGCTCTTATAATCGAGGTGGTTTTTCATATGCTTATAGTACGCTTCTACCGACGTCTCAATCGCATCATTGTTAAAGTTTTGGTAATACCCGACGGAAAACTGGCCGCCGCGCTGAGGCTCAATGTGGGCATCGCTGAGCTTCCACGTATCCGTCGGTGCCATCGCCGTGGTATTCGAGAGCATGTGAATGTATTGACTCAGGGAATTATACCCGACCTTGAGTGCGCTGGCTGAGGAAATCGTATAATTGACTCCGAACCGTACTTCCGGCGCATGGTAAGTCTTGATCACCGAACCGGCTCCGTATTCGCGCTCGCCGATCTGCGTGCTCTCATTTTTGGGCATTCCCGGAGCGTATTCCCTCACCTTGCCCGGTCCGATGACGTTAAACATGGAATACCGAAGTCCCATATCGACCGTCAGGCGGTCAGTAACGCGGAAATTATCGGACAGATGCAAAGCTGATTCCAGCGCTTGCTCCCGCGCCACCGACAGGGGCGACACCAGCGATTCTGCCGTCACGGGTTGCCGGTCGCCTGGATGAACCCGATATCCCAAAACGTGCAGGCCGTAGGTCAAATTGTGACGCTCATTGATCCGGTGATACAGATCAGTTCGCAAAAAAGCCTGCCCGATATCGTAACGCATCCGGTACGCGTCTACCGGATTGTAGCCGCCATCGGTATGAAACTGGTAACTATCGAATCCCACTGCTGCGACGCCGTACATACCGCTATTGAAAATACGCCGCCATTTGACGTTCAGGTTGTTGTTCTGGTAGCCGTAGGCCACCATACTATCCAACGAAAACTGATCTTTGCTCAGGTATCCGGTCAGTGTCAACGTGTTTTGGTCGTCAGCCCGATGGTTGATGTTTATATTGGCATCGTAAAATGATGCACCGCTATGTTTGTATTGCTCGTCAGGGATCAATTTCAGGAGCCAATCCGAATAGGTCATGCGGCCACCGGCGATGAACGAGGTTTTTTCGCCGAGCGGTCCTTCGAGCGACAGTCTGCTCGTTAGCAACCCTATACCGCCTGATCCGGATAATTTATTCCGGTTTCCTTCGCGCAAGGACACGTCGAGCACGGAGGACAATCGCCCGCCAAACCGTGCTGGGATACTGGCCTTGTACAATTCCGCGTTATTCACCATATCCGGATTGAAGGCCGAGAAAAGCCCAAAGAAATGAGTGGGGTTGTAGATGGTCGCATCCCCGAACATCACTAAGTTTTGGTCGGTAGCTCCACCCCGGACATTAAACCCGCTGGCCGCCTCCCCCACTGTCTGCACGCCCGGGAGTGTTAACAGCACCTGGACGATATCGGCTTCGCCAAACACGGTTGGGGTCTGTTTGATTGACGCAATACTCAACCGCTCTACCCCCAGTTGGGCGCGCCTGATCGTACTGCCGCGCTCCGCCGAAACGACCACCTCCCGAAGGGCGTACACCTCGTCATACATTTCGATATCCAAACGCCCGCTGGCATAGAGCAACACATTCCGTTGCGTACTTTTCATCCC
>CAYUIZ010000110.1:8684-9989 GCA_964444885.1 uncultured Sphingobacteriaceae bacterium
GCGTAATCCGCGAGGAAAGCCTCACCTCCGACAGGATCGGCATCCGTCCGTAGGCCCTCCGTCGCGATGGCATACTCGTCGGTGATAAAAACACGCTTTCGTTCGTCGACTGCAAAATGCAAACCTAACGGATCCAGCACGCGCCGCAAGACGACTGCCAAAGGCGTCCGATCAGCGGATACGGTGAACGAGAGCGTGTCCGTCGTCCTCGGGTCGTAGTAGAACCGATACGGGGCTTGGGCCTCCAGCGCCTGCACGAATACTTCCATACTGACAGCCTCAACCTGAACAGACACGCGATCCTCCTGCGCGATGGCACGGCTACAAAGCGAGAAGAAAAAGACAGCGACAAGCCATCCCCTGACGCCCCGCCATCTTCCTGTTTCAATCCTACAAGCCATCCATGTACCCATCATATGCAGCAGCCGCGCCCAGCCAGATTAATGATTATCGACGTAATCCAAGACGAAAGCCAACGTCGCTTCGGGGTTATCCTCAAACGACAGGCCTTGGTCAAACAACGCCCGGCGCAATTCGCGCCGGTGCTCTTTAAACGAGCGTAGCAGCCCCCCCTGCGAGCGGATAGTCCGGTATTCCGTATCTTGGCCGTTGCGCAGGAGAAAATAAGCAACCTCCTCATTGAACTCGCGCAGCAAACGTGTGCCTCGGGTAACCTCCCGGTATTCCTTGTTCCATTTAGCGTAACATGATACACCGGACGACTCGGATATTCGCTGGTAAAAGCCGGGCTGCAAATTCCGTTCGGGCTGGTCGAGATATACGAACACGTCATCGTCAATCGCAAAGGAGGATACCAGCTCGTTCGGCAGGATAATATTGACCAGGTGGACCGGATGGCGCGTCACCAGTTGCTTCCTAACCAAGTCAAACATCAACGGAACATCCTGATACGGTACGCCGCCAAATACGATGGAACTCCCATCGACAACCCCCAACTCGCGGTGGCTTTGATGGCCCCTTACATTCGGGGGGTAGCTGCCGTATAGTTTGCCTTGATAAATTTGATGGGAAAAGTGCTTGGCATACGTATCAATGGCGCGTATAACCGGGTCTTCCTGCGCGGTGAGCGGCGTCCCAATGCAAATGGAGCCGAAAATCAATAACAAATACCGGGCAAGCATGGGGTTCTAATTGACGCTTTCACAATGAATTGAAAAACAAACGCACGAAGATAAAGAAAATTGCGACATAGCTCAATGGCCAGCCAGAAAAAGCGTTCCAGCAAAACGAAATCTACTCCCGACATCAGGTTTATTAACGAAGAAATGTACAAACCGCCTGACC
>CAYUIZ010000111.1:0-9662 GCA_964444885.1 uncultured Sphingobacteriaceae bacterium
TAGCGCTTTATGAAGTACTGTTATTTATATTTGGCAGTTTACTTTTTTTGGTCTTGCTCTTTCTGATCATCCTGTTTGCCCTGCGCAATAAGCCGCTCAAACCGCTTCTGCTGTTTTTTATCGTGCCTTTGATTATGCTGGGCTGGCCCTCTATTGCGAAGATAAAGATTGATGCTTCGGGGGTCGATCTCGTCAAAACGCTGGAAAGGCTGGAGGACAGTCCCGACGATCCGGCGCTGCAGGCCGCGGTGGAACGTAATCTGGCCGAGCTGGAATCCAAGCAGATCAGTTCGCCAGAAACATTAACCACCATGGCCGAAGCGCAATTTGCATTGGGGAACGAAGACATCGCGCTGCAAACCCTCGAGCAGATTCCGGAAGAAGTCCAGGCTAATACTGGGGCAGACCTGCTTCGGGCGACTATCCTCACCACGCAGGACGTGCGCCAAAAGATGGAGCAGGTAAGGTTAGCGCCCACGGAGCAACACATTGAAGCGCTCGAGGCAACTAAAAACCAAGCGGCGCAGGCCAATAACAAGCTCGACAACGTCTATCTGCAACGGTATATCAGGCGGTCGGATTCACTGATTAACCGGGTTAGATAGCCATGTATGAAAGTAACCTTTACGGACACTGGAACGGCGTCGCAATTTGCCCGAGCCATCGCCATGCCCGCAAGTGGGTTGTAGCCTATCTGCATCACGAAAGCCTACGTGCGTCAAGAGAAGGTCGGTTTATGCTGCTACGAAACGAATCATTATGAAGCACTTGACATCCATCAAGCAGGGGCTTAGCCTCGTTGAAAGCATCTTGGTCTCGCGGTTGCGCCGATTTTTCCGGCAGCCGGATGCTTCAGAAACATCATTAGACCAGCTAGATAACACGCAAGACGGGCTGATTAACGATGTTGTACATTCGCTGACGATTGAAGAACAGCTGATTTTTTGGGTCAGTTTAGCCCCCCACATCGAGCCCGCCTTCTACGACCGCATTATCCAGCAGTTCTTGCCGGACGGCGGAGACATTATCGAAATGGGCGGGGTCAAGAACACCGGCAATCACCGGGGATTCCTGCCTACGGGCGAGACCGCCCTTTTTATTATCGCCGGGGACGACTTGCAAAAACGGCTGGAAGCCCAAAAATTCCTGTTGGGCGGGGGTCGGTTGGTAAAGGAAGGCATTTTATCCATGGAGCGGGTGAAGGAAGGCGAACCTCCCATGAGTGGCCGCCTAGTCGTGTCGTCCGAGTGGCTAGCCAAGTTGCTGATAGGCAGCGAGCAAATGCCGGCATTTGGACCGGACTTCCCGGCAAAGCCGATCAGCACCGAACTGGATTGGGCGGATTTGGTTCTTGCCGAAAAGACGGCGGCACAATTAGCGGATATTAAAACCTGGCTGGAAAACAACGACGCGCTGCTCGATGCGTGGGGGATGCGCAAACTCATCAAGCCCGGTTACCGGTCGCTGTTTTATGGCCCACCCGGTACGGGGAAAACCTTCACCGCCATGTTGCTGGGTAAGGAGTTTAAGCGCGGTGTGTTCCGGATAGATCTTTCGCAGGTTGTGTCAAAATACATTGGCGAAACCGAAAAAAACCTCGAAAAAATCTTCCAGCAAGCGGCAAACCGGGATTGGATCCTCTTTTTCGACGAGGCTGACGCGCTGTTCGGAAAACGGACCAGCGTCCAGGATGCGCACGACCGTTATGCCAACCAGGAAGTTTCCTACCTGCTGCAGCGGGTAGAGGACTTCCCCGGCTTGGTCATCCTAGCATCCAACTTCAAGAACAATATCGACAAGGCGTTCGTCCGCCGGTTTAATTCGATCATCCATTTCCCGATGCCCACGGCAGATGAGCGGCGCGCGCTCTGGCGGAGCATTGTCCCCCAAAAGGCCAAGCTAGCCAAAGACACGCGCTTGGAGTGGTTTGCGGATAAGTATGAGCTCAGTGGCGCTTCGATTGTACAGGCGGTGCACTATGCGTCTTTAAAGGCGTTTTCGGAAAAACGGACCTATTTGGAAAAGGACGACCTGTTGGTTGCCATACAGCGCGAGTTTGAAAAGGAAGACCGCGTATTCAAGTAGCGGCACAGACACTTATGGACTTTCTAGCAGAAAGACATACAGGCTTTTGGGGCCGTGTGCACCCAGCACGAGCGTTTTTTCGATGTCGGCCGTGCGGCTGGGTCCGGTGATGGCCGTGATCGAGCTCGGCAACGTGTCCCCGTATTTTTCCTTGAGCAGGGCAAGACCGTCTTTAATGTCCAGTACTAACTGTGAGGTGCGGGCGATGACCACGTGTACATGTGGATATATACTCAGCCTACGCCCCGCGCTTCCGGCGTTGCTAACCAAGACGCTGCCGTGCCGCGCGATCAGCGCTTCGCACCCCGTAATGCCGATTTCGGCATCCTCAAATTGCGTGTCGGTACGGTAATAAGGGAATTCATACGTGTCCAGCAGGTGCTGGATGCCTTCGTCCCATACGTATAGCTTATTTAGCTTTTCCTTTTCGGTCATCGCCAGCAGATTCTCTACCAGCTGTATTTCGTCTTCGCAGTAGACAAAATGGCCGGCTACGGCCGTCAGCCGTTCGGCAAACAAGATGTCGAGCGCAGACTCGTCTACCGGCTCGTACATGGGCGATTCCTCGAAAGCGGGGTACGGATGCTCTCGCTTTTGGAGCAGCGCATGCCGCACTTTTTTGAGCATCTGCTCTTTGGCTGTTGTCCCTCTAACGTTTTTAGCCACGTTCCATCAATGTTAAAAAACAAAGCCAATCTATCCGGTGACGACTGGCTTTGCATAGGTGTTACTATTCAGGCAATCATCAATCCGATTGCTTCGGGTCTGCCTTGTCGCTCTCCGTGGTCGGCGTGCTTGACAAGGTATCCGAGTTGTCTTGGATTCCTTCGTGTACGAGCCCTTCGGCTGCTTTGCGCTGATCGCTTTCGTCAGCAGGCCCGTTGACGTATTCGTCGTAGGTCGTCCGATGATCAAACGGGCGCTTGCCGAGAATTTCCTCCAGGTCTGACTGAAATAGGATTTCCTTCTCCAGCAGTTTTTCTGCCAGCGCGATCAGCCCCTCTTGGTTTTCCAATAGCAGCTCCTTGGTTTTCGTGTATACCTCCTCAATCAGTTTGCGCACTTCTCCGTCGATTAACTCAGCGGTGTTTTCTGAGTACGGACGCTGGAATTGCGCTTCTTGACTGTCATTGAAGGACACGTTGCCGACGCGTTCGTTCATGCCGTATACAGACACCATGGCGTACGCCAGCTTGGTGATGCGCTCCAGGTCATTCTGCGCGCCGGTGGATATCTTGCCAAAGGTGATGTCCTCGGCCACTCGTCCGCCCATGGTCATGCACATGCCGTCGACCAGCTGTTCCGTCGTGTAGAGGAACTGTTCTTTGGGTAGGTATTGGGCGTAGCCCAATGCCGCCACACCGCGCGGTACGATGGATACTTTCACCAGCGGGTCGGCATGCTCGAGGAACCAGCCCGCAATCGCGTGTCCGGCTTCGTGGTAAGCAACGATGCGCTTTTCCTCCGGAGAAATAATTTTGTTCTTCTTCTCCAGTCCGCCGATGACGCGGTCGATCGCATCGTGAAAATCTTGCATCTCTATCGCAGGCTTGCTGCGCCTTGCGGCAATCAGCGCGGCCTCGTTACAGACGTTGGCAATCTCCGCTCCCGCAAACCCGGGGGTCTGCGCCGAAAGCTTCTTCGCGTCTACTTCAGACGCCAGCTTGAGCGGTTTGAGGTGGACTTTGAAAATCTGCTCCCGACCCACGAGGTCCGGTTTGTCGATCGATATCTGCCTGTCAAAGCGTCCGGGCCTCAGCAGCGCGGAGTCCAGTACGTCGGGTCGGTTGGTCGCCGCCATGATGATAATGCCGGAGTCCGTGCCGAAGCCGTCCATTTCAACGAGCAGCTGGTTCAAGGTGTTTTCACGCTCGTCGTTGCCGCCCATCACGCTGTTTTTTCCCCGTGCGCGGCCGATGGCGTCGATTTCGTCGATAAAAATGATACATGGAGCTTTATCCTTGGCCTGCTTGAATAAATCTCGCACGCGCGATGCACCCACCCCGACAAACATCTCCACAAAGTCCGATCCCGAAAGGGAGAAAAACGGCACCTGTGCTTCGCCCGCGACGGCTTTGGCTAGCAATGTTTTCCCCGTTCCCGGCGAACCGACGAGCAAGGCTCCTTTGGGGATCTTGCCACCCAGGTTGGTGTATTTCTTTGGGTTTTTCAGGAAGTCGACGATCTCCATCACCTCCTGTTTTGCTTCCTCCAGTCCCGCCACGTCGCTAAACGTGATGGCGACCTGCGACTCCTTATCGAACAGGGTGGCTTTGGATTTGCCAATGTTGAATAACTGTCCGCCACCGCCGCCGGCACCACCACCCATCCGTCGGATAATGAATATCCAGAAAAAGATGATCAGCAACAGCGGCAGCATGATGGAGAATATCCAGCCGCTCCACGCGTTGGTGCGGTCTTCCAGCCGGATATGCACCCGATCCTCTTGGGGTGTGTCTGCTTGGGCCAGTTCCAGCTTGCGCTCCAGTGTCTCAAACGACCCGTCCGTAAATTCGTATTGCGGCGCGGTGGAGGGCGCCAGGGCCAAATTGTTTGACGTAGGCCTCACGTCCGCGTACTTCGGGTCGGAAAGCCGATCCTTCTTGATGTACACCTCGGCATACACAATGTTGTTGCGGTTGTAAGCTACAAGTTTTTCGACATCGCCGGTATTGAGGATGTCGGTTTCAAATTCATTATACGTGATGCGTTCGGGCTTATCGCCCGTGAATAAAAATTGCAACGCAAAAAAACCAAGTATCATCGCGATCCACAGCCACATGATATTAAATCGGGGGGGCTTGGGCGCGATTTTCTTGCTTGGAATTTTTTTCATTCCGTCCGGTCCGTTTGGCATTTCTCTTTTTTCTCCTCTTTTAACTAAAAACTACGCGCTTTTATAATATTGCGCCTCTGCGTCGCCCCACAAGTCTTCAATGCCGAAATGCTGCCGCGTGTCGGTTTTGAAAATATGAACGACGACATCCACAAAATCCAACAGGATCCATTCTCCTTGCTCCAGGCCCTCTTTATGCCAAGGGTCTTGTTGCAGGGCTTTATAGACTTCCTCCTCCACGCTTTTTGCTAGCGCCTTTACTTGCGCGGATGACTCGGCATGGCAAATCACGAAATAATCGGCTACTGAGCTATGTATATTCCGCAGGTCTAACCGCACAATTTCATTGCCTTTCTTTTCCTGCATCCCATATACCGCAACCTCCGATAGACGGGCGGAAAGTCCTGAGCTACTATTTTTTACCATTAAAATGTTATAGTTTTGGGCACTATTACCTTTATACTCATATCTCTATTGCAAAGTAACACATTTTCAGGGGCAAATGTTGGACAAAATATCATTACATTGTCTGAAACCCCCTCTACTAACGAGTACCTTAAGCAGTGTCTGTCAAAATCTACGCCACTAGACGAAGGTACTGTAATAATGGCAGTCCGGCAAACGGCGGGGAAGGGGCAACGGGGCGCAATATGGGAAAGCGAAGCTGGCAAAAACCTAACGTGCAGTGTTTTGCTTTACCCAACGTTCATCGAGCCACAACGGCAGTTCCTCCTTACGGTGGCCGTTAGTGTGGCGGTCGCGCAGACGCTGGAGGAGTACACGTCGGCACCGGTTCGCATCAAGTGGCCCAACGATATCTACGTGGAAGACCGCAAGATTGCCGGCATGCTGATCGAGAACCAAGTGCGAGGCACCCGTTGGAAGTCGGCAGTCGTCGGGCTCGGTATTAATGTCAACCAAGATGTTTTTGCGGAAACAATCGCCGAACGGGCCACATCCCTCAAAATTGTTACGGGCTCAGCGCACGATTTGCGCGCGCTGTTGTCAAGGCTGTGTCATTATATGGGAAAGGCCTACGGTTTGCTGCAACGGCAGGGCGAGGGTGCGTTGCGCAACGCATACCATACGCGGGTGTTTGCCCGCGATGAACTCCGTTATTTTACGGTAGAAGGCAACGTGGAAGTAAAAGGAAAGATATTGGGTGTTAGTGAATTAGGGGATTTGCTAGTTGATTTCAACGGATACACGGTGGCGTTCGGTGCCAAAGAGATTGCCTACGTGTTCTGAGCGCGCTTGTGCGGCGTAAAACATTCGGCGCGGCACCCCTTGGCGCGAGGGCGCTGGCAGCAAAACACTCGTTCTTTGCGTAGAAATTTCTTATTTTTGTACCTTGTTTCGTAAAAGCCTGCCATGAATAGGCGCTTGGCGTTAAACCCCGGTGCCGAATCGGTGTCCTAAATCATAGGATTACGAACGTAAAAAAGGAAAGAAAGATGAAAAAAGTGCTTTTTCTTGTAGTGGTAGCTGCCCTGTTCGTCATGAACGGCGCTTCCGCACAGATACTGACCCCGGTCAAGTGGACTTATGGGGCCAAAAAAATTAATGAAAATGAAGCCGTGGTGTTCTTGCGGGCCAAAATGGACGATGGATGGCACATTTACTCCCAAGATGTCGAAGACGGCGGGCCAATCAAGACTTCATTTACGTTTGCCGAGTCGAAAGATTACGTGGTGGTGGGAAAAACGGCCCAGCCTAAACCAAAGACCAAATTCGAAGACGTGTTTGATATGGATGTGTCGTATTTCGACAAGGAAGTCGTTTTCCAGCAACGCGTAAAACTTACCAAGGGCGCTGCGGTGGTACGCGGTACGCTCGAGTACATGGCGTGCGATGCCAGCTCCTGCCTGCCCCCCGAAGAGGTCGATTTTGCTATCGCTATCAAATAAGCGTTCTCATGCAAATTCGGATACCCATGTTGACAATCATTTAACACGAAAGGCAGTAAAACTGCCTTTTTTTTGAGGGGCTACCCAAACATTATACATGCAGATATTACCTAGGCTCATTACACTTCTGGTTTCGGCGAGCATCCTGCTATTCGGCCAAACCGATGTTTATGGCCATACGGAGCTTGCCACCGACACACTTTTCTCATTCGACGGTGTTGAATTTTCAGACAGCGCTGACACCGCAGTATACATGGAGGTACCGGACGATGTCGTATTCTCGGACAGCGAACCCATTCCGGAGGAAGCTGAAGGAGGCGATGCAGCCATCACCTTGGAGCCAGCGCACGCGAACCAAACGCTGTGGGGCATATTCATCGCGGGCCTAATCGGCGGCTTCGCCGCTTTTTTGATGCCGTGCATCTACCCGATGGTGCCGCTCACCGTGTCGTTCTTTACCAAACAAAGCGGCACCCGCACGAAAGGAATGATGAATGCGTTGCTCTACGGCCTGTTTATCATTGTCATCTACGTCGCACTAGGGATGCTGGTGACGTTAATTTTTGGAGCATCCGCACTTAACGAGGCGGCTAGTAGCGCCTGGTTCAACCTCGCGTTCTTCGTGATGATTATCGTTTTTGCGGTGTCCTTCCTCGGTGCTTTCGAAATCACCCTCCCCTCGCGATTCGTCAACAAGATCGATGCAAAATCGACGCGCGGCGGGCTCGTAGGACTGTTCTTCATGGCGTTTACGCTGGCGTTAGTGTCTTTTTCCTGCACGGGCCCCATCATCGGGTACTTGTTGGTCGAGGCCGTGTCAGAGGGCGCGATGATGGGCCCCGCCGTGGGCATGCTCGGCTTCTCGGTGGCGCTGGCCATTCCATTCATGATATTTGCCGTGTTCCCATCTTGGCTTAAAGAAATGCCCAAATCGGGAGGCTGGCTGAATACGGTCAAAGTCTCCTTGGGTTTCTTGGAACTGGCCTTGGCGTTCAAGTTTCTGTCGAACGTGGACTTGGCCTACCACTGGGGCATTTTGGACCGCGAGGTGTTTTTGGCCATCTGGATCGTCATCTTCGGCCTATTCGGCATCTACTTGTTGGGCAAACTGAAATTTGCGCACGACTCCGACCTGCCGTTTATCTCTGTACCCCGATTGTTTTTCGCCATAGCCGTGCTATCATTTACCGTGTATATGATTCCCGGCATGTGGGGTGCGCCCCTCAAGGCATTGAGCGCGTGGCTGCCGCCATCGCCCACGCAAGACTTCAACCTGCATCAAGTGGGATACGGCAACCTCGGTGGCATCCCGGCTATGGGCAGTGGTGATAGTCGCAATGTGGTAAAGAAATACGGGGAAGTGTTCCATGCGCCGCACGGGCTGGATGCATTCTATGACTACGAACAGGCGCTTGATTACGCGAAATCTGTCAACAAACCGCTATTGCTCGACTTTACGGGGTGGAGCTGCGTGAATTGCCGGAAGATGGAAGAATCGGTGTGGCCTGATCCAAGGGTGCTAAAACGGCTCAACGAAGATTACGTCCTTGTTTCGTTGTACGTGGATGACCGCACACGGCTGGACCCGGACGAGCAGTACGTCTCTTCATTTAGCGGCAAGCGGATTAATACGGTGGGTCGCAAGTGGTCGGATCTACAGCAATCCCGCTTTGGCGTCAATGCGCAGCCGTATTATGTGGTAACGGACACGGACGGCAATCAGTTGATACCGGCCCAAGCGTACAACGAAGACATTCAAAACTATGTGAATTTTCTGGACGAGGGGCTTGAGGCCTTCGCGTCCGCCAGATAGATTTAAAAACAAACAAAAAATAGAAATAAACAGATGAGCACTATTAAAAATATTGCTGTCCTTACCTCAGGAGGTGATGCTCCGGGGATGAATGCCGCCATCCGCGCCGTTGTGCGTAGCGGGATTTACAATGGATTGAACGTTTTTGGGGTTTCGAGAGGCTATGACGGACTCGTCAAAGGCGAACTCACCTCGATGGGCACCAAGTCTGTGGCGAATATCATACAGCGTGGGGGTACCATCCTGAAAACTGCCCGCAGCGAAGAGTTCAAAACCGCCGAAGGACGCAAACGTGCGTATGAGAACCTGCGCAAGCTGGAAATCGACGCGTTGATCGTCATTGGAGGCGATGGCACCTTTACCGGGGCAAGCATATTTTCCAAAGAATTCGACTTCCCGATTATCGGACTGCCGGGTACAATCGACAACGACTTGCTGGGAACGGACTTCACCATCGGCTACGATACAGCCATCAATACGGTGACTGCCGCGGTTGACAAAATTCGGGATACGGCCGAGTCGCACGACCGCGTTTTCGTTATCGAAGTAATGGGGCGCGACTGCGGATTAATCGCGCTGCGAACAGGCATCAGCACGGGTGCGGAAGTAGTTGTGGTGCCTGAGGTCAAGGTCGATTACAAATCGGTGATGAGCCGGATGGACAAGACGCGCAAGAATAAATCGTCGCGGATCATCATTGTGGCCGAAGGAGACGAAGACGGAGGTATGGTTGTGGCCGACAAAATCCGCGAGCATTTCCCGCATTACGATGTTAGGGTGTCCATTTTAGGGCACATGCAGCGCGGTGGCAGCCCATCCTGCATGGATCGCGTGTTGGCCAGCCGCTTGGGTGTAGGCGCCGTAGAAGGGTTGTTGGAAGGAAGGCAGAGCGTGATGGCCGGGCTGATCCACGGCGAAGTGAAATACACGCCATTTGCCAATGCGATCAAGCACAATGCAAAACCAAATGACAACCTCATGCGAATCGTCAATATCCTTTCGCTGTAGGGAAAAAGGCCAA
>CAYUIZ010000112.1:0-9402 GCA_964444885.1 uncultured Sphingobacteriaceae bacterium
ACAACATTATAGTGACCGCTCTCCCTTCCGCACACGAGGAAATAACGTTTACCGACGAGGGATACAGCTGGTTCCTCGGCTATGTCATCACAAGCGAAAATCGCACGGTTTACCATAGCGGCGACTGCATCCCGTATGAAGGCCTGCTCGAACGGCTCCTTAAATTTAAGGTCGACATTGCCTTCCTGCCGGTTAACGGACGAGATGCCGTCCGTAAAGAAAATGGCATCCCCGGAAACTTTACGATCGACGAGGCTGTGGATTTGTGTGTCCGTGCAAAAATACCCACCCTAGTGTGCCATCATTTCAATATGTTTGATTTCAATACTGTCCATCCACGCGAGTTGCGGACGGTAAAAGAACAGGTTAAAAGCAACGTGTCCGTGATTATTCCCGAAGATAGTAGCGCAAAAGAACGAGAAACATAGGAATAGCCACGCGAAATTCGATCTAATAATTAAAAGCAACAAACAAATGCGAAACAACCAAATGACAAAAGGAGTTTTCACGCCCATGTTCGTGTTTGCCCTAGCAGTGAGCACTGTTTTACATCCGGTTTCGGCCCAGCCCGCGGGGCTTCGCTTTGACAGCGAGATTTCGCGCCCCATCCAACACGATGAGGAGCATATTTATACGCTGGAATCCGATGCCAACCAACCTGTGGACATCGAGGTGGTACAGCAGGGCATTAACATCGGGGTTACCGTGGTGGCGCCAGATGGCACCGTGCTGGCCGCGGGCGACAACCAGCGGCACGTTCACGCCGTGGAGCGGATTTCGTTCGATGCGGCCGAAGGCGGTACCCACCGGATCCACATTGCCTCGGTTTCTTATGAAGGTTTTAGGGATCGCCCTTTTAACGGCTTTAATGAGGGGGCATCCAGCTCTACATTTTCTGAATCAGACAAGCCGGAACACACAAAATTTATGATTTTGGTGGAAAAGACTATAGATGGAGTCAAACTATCTTGTGTGAAAGGTTGTGCATTTAAGGTGCTTATTTTTAGGTTGGAAGACAATATTCCACAAGCAATTGACCAATTTGGTATGAGTTCGTTAAAAAGAGACAAACCTGAACGAGATAGTAATCTCGCCAATTTTCTTTTCATAATAAAGAAAGCTAAAGAAGGGTTCAGTCTTGAAGGGCTTGAAGGCACGACATGGAAAGAGTTGTCATTTAGTTGTTCAGAGACATGTCACCAAATTATTAAAGACACTGGATTGACTTTGACCGACGGGAATACACCGTTCAACGAAGTAAATAAATAAACAAACAAATGCGAAACAACCAAATGACAAAAGGAGTTTTCACGCCCATGTTCGTGTTTGCCCTAGCAGTGAGCACTGTTTTACATCCGGTTTCGGCCCAGCCCGCGGGGCTTCGCTTTGACAGCGAGATTTCGCGCCCCATCCAACACGATGAGGAGCATATTTATACGCTGGAATCCGATGCCAACCAACCTGTGGACATCGAGGTGGTACAGCAGGGCATTAACATCGGGGTTACCGTGGTGGCGCCAGATGGCACCGTGCTGGCCGCGGGCGACAACCAGCGGCACGTTCACGCCGTGGAGCGGATTTCGTTCGATGCGGCCGAAGGCGGTACCCACCGGATCAAGCTGACGCCGCAGCCTGGCTATGCCATCCGGACTGGGCTGGATGACAATGCCTTTATCTGGGACGGTGAGCGGAGCGTGCCCTATGAGCTAATCAACGAGGCGGGGACGTATACATTGACAGTGAGCCGGGCCGATGGCGGCGGGGACAAGTTGGCGCGGATCGACCGGCTTTTCCGGCCCTATACGGTCGCGCAGTCGGCGGGTGTCGCCGTGGGGATCGTCAAGGAAGGGAAAATGCTTTTCTCACGGGGTTACGGACTGTCAAACCTCGAGTATGGAATCCCCGTTTCGCCCCACACGCCGTTCCACATTGCCTCGGTTTCAAAGCAGTTTGCCGCTTATGCGCTTGCGGCGCTGCATGACGCCGGGAAGCTGTCGCTGGACGACGACATCCATCAATACCTGCCTGAGCTGAAAACTCCGGAGCCGATCACCATCCGGCAGATGCTGAACCACAGCAGCGGTCTCCGCGACCAATGGGTGGTAGCGGCGCTTGCTGGCTGGCGCATGGACGACGTGATCACCCAGCACCAGTTGTTGGGGCTAATCTTCAACCAGGAAGCACTGAACTTTCCGCCCGGTACGCGGTACCATTATTCCAATGCCAACTATACGTTAGCCGCGGAGATCGTGCGGCGGGTTACCGGCAGGACACTGCGCGAATGGACCACGGCCGAGGTTTTCGAGCCGCTGGGCATGCTGCAAACGTTCTTCTACGACGACCACGAGGAAATCCTCCCGCAACGGGCCTATTCCTACGACGACCGATCGGGTACGATGAAGAAAAGCGTGCTAAGCTTTGCCAATTCGGGCGCTACCAGCCTATTCACCACCGTCCACGACTTCGTAAAATGGATGGCCAATTTCCAGCAGCAGTCCGTCGGGAACGCCCGGATCTTCGAGTTGATGACAACGCCGGGCAAACTCAATGACGGCAGCCAGCTGGGCTATGCGCTCGGCGTCGGCGTCGGCCAGCACAAAGGACTGCCCACCGTCAACCATTCCGGGGTGGACGCCGGGTACCGTTCGTTCATGCTGTATTTTCCCGAGCAGGACGTGGGCATCATCGTACTGAGCAACCTCGCTTCGTGCAATACGGTTGACCTGGCACGGCGCACGGCCGACATCTTGCTGGATTTGCCAGCGGACGAGCCGGAGGCCCCTACACCCCAGGCGCCGTCACGGCCATATAACGGGGTACGCTATGAGCCGGATGCCCCTGCTTCGGATTACGTGGGCGTATATTACAACCCTGAAGTCCAAACCGAATACCGGATCGCCGAGCGCGATGGGCAGCTGATCCTCACCCATAAGCGTTTCGAAGATGTCCGGTTGTTGCCCACCGCCCACGACAGGTTCAAGGGCACCTACTGGATATTCAACGACCTGGAATTCAACCGCAGCAGCGCGGGAGAAATCACCGGGTTTGCCGTATCGAACGGGGGAGTAACTCGCATGGAATTCCTTAAATTTACCGAGAACCATAAAACAGCACGATGAAACAAGTCATAGCAAGCAACGATGCACCCGCCGCCATCGGCCCCTACAGCCAGGCCATTCGGCACGGCAACTTTGTATTCCTTTCCGGTCAGCTGCCGATCGATGTTTCGGACGGCTCGGTCCCCAGCGGTATTGCCGCCCAGACCCGGCAGTCGCTGGAGAACATGCAGCATGTGCTGCAAGCAGCCGGTTGTACGCTGGACCACGTGGTGAAGACCACCTGTTACCTGGCGGACATGGCCTTGTTTCAGGAGATGAATGCGATGTATCAGGCATTCTTCACCGTTGCGCCCCCGGCGCGGACCACCATCGCCGCCCGGGAGCTCCCCAAAGGCGTACTGGTAGAGATGGATTGCATAGCTATTCAAACCCCATAAAATGAAGACCGAAACCCCAACAAAAGAAGCTTGGTACCTCGTAGGCAATGCGCACGAAATAGATTCGCCCGCGCTCTTGGTCTACCCCGAACGGGTTACGCATAATATCAATTTGGCCAAGTCGATGGTTGGTGATGTGGGCCGTTTGCGGCCGCATGTGAAAACCCATAAGTCGTCGGCCATTACGAAGGCGCAACTGGCTGCTGGGATTACCCGCTACAAGTGCGCGACGCTCGCCGAAGCCCAAATGCTAGGCCGTTGCGGCGCACCCGATGTGCTCGTGGCTTACCCGCTCTTGGGGCCGCGCCTGCACGCATTTTTAGCACTGGGTGGCCTGTATCCGGAGACCCGGTTTTCCGTCATCGTGGACGATTTTTCCGCCGCGGAGCAGCTTTCGGACGCTGCGGTGCAACGGGACGCTGCCATAGACGTTTATATCGACCTGGATATCGGGATGGGCCGTACGGGTACGCCCATCGGTCCGGAAGCCCAGCGGCTCTATGCGCATTGCCATGCGCTTGCCGGCCTGCGGGTGGTGGGCTTGCACGCCTACGACGGGCAGGTGCGCGAACCCGACGCGGCGAAACTACGCCGCCAATGCGAGGCGAACTACCAGCCACTGGCCGTCCTGGAGGGCCGTTTGGTCGCGCAGGGGTACCCGGCACCCGAAATTATCGTCGGCGGGTCGCCCTCGTTCCCCTTTTATGCAGAAATGAATGGGGTGCAGTGCAGCCCCGGCACGTTCATTCTGTGGGACCACGGTTACGCCACCGATTGCCCCGACCAGGCATTCCTGCCCGCGGCGGTGTTATTGAGCCGGATTATCTCCATGCCTACGCCGGACACCATCTGCGTGGACCTGGGGCACAAGGCAGTCAGCGCGGAGAATGCCATTGATAAGCGGGTACACTTCCTCAATGCGCCATCGCTCAAGCCACTCCGCCAGAGCGAGGAACACCTGGTGTTGCAAGCGCCCCAGGGGCACGGGTACCAACTGGGTGACGTACTCTACGGCATTCCCTACCACATCTGCCCAACGGTGAACCTGTATGGAGCTTACAACGTTGTCGAAAACGGCATGGCCGCCAGCAGCTGGGATATCGATGCCCGGCAGCGGTTCCGTTTTCCGCTCACGGATCCAGAATAATGGGTGTACGATACCGGTGCATTGTGATACTGATAGATAAAGGGCTTTTATTAACTGTTTAGATGATATGATGTTACAATTGAAATTTTCCATCCCGCAAGCCGTTTTTGCGCTCGCGGTAGTTTTCCTGGCGTGCACGCCGCAATCGTCCAAGGAAGCGTACGAGCAAAAGTACGGTGCGCCCACTGTGTCATCCGTTTCCGAATACCGAGGCCAAGTCGCGCAAAACCCCGCGCGGGAACTGGTCGACTTGGGTGTCTACCTGGAGGAGTCGGTTTTCGATCTTGTTTATGCCACTTCGGACAACTTCATGGGTAGGCCGGTGTACACGAAACCGGTTGCCTACTTGCGCAAGCCGGCCGCGGAAGCATTGCGGGCGGTCGAGGCCGAATTGGCTACGATGGGTTACGGGCTGAAGATTTGGGACGCCTACCGGCCTTACCGCGTGACGGTGGAGTTTTACGAGCACGTACTGGACTCCACATTTGCCGCCTCGCCCTACACGGGCTCCAAGCACAACCGGGGTTGCGCCGTAGACCTTACGCTCATCGACAAGGCCACCGGTGAGGAGCTGGCCATGCCCACGCCGTTCGACGAATTTACGCCACGGGCCCATGTGGAGTATACCGATCTACCGGATGACGTGCTTCGGAACCGGGAATTGCTGGTCCAAACCATGGCAAAGCATGGATTCAACGTTTATGCCGACGAGTGGTGGCATTTTGATTTCCAAGATTGGGACCAATACAGCCTGATGGATTTGGAATTCGAGGAATTGGAGGGGGCAAACGTATCGCATGATTGAGGTATCCGTTACCCATAGCCTTTTGGCCTTACTGGCGGGTGTTGCGGCCATCGTTTTGCTGACTACCCGGTTTAAGGTGCATGCATTCTTTGCCTTACTGTTAGCCTGCCTGATGGTTGGTATCGGCGTCGGCATGCCTTTCGGGGAAATATTGTCTACAGGCAAGTCGGGGTTTGGCAACATCATCGGTTCGCTGGGCCTGATCATTGTCTTCGGCACGGCCCTAGGCATCATCCTGGAACATACGGGGGCCACCCTGGTCCTTGCCAACGGCATCCTTCGGATTACTGGGAGGCACCGGGCGGCCCAAGCCATGAACGTGACGGGCTATGTGGTGGGGTTGCCGATTTTTTGCGATTCGGGCTATATCGTGCTGAGCGGGCTGAACCGCAGCCTAGCGCGGCAGACGGGGACGGCAATGGCACTGATGGCTACTTCGCTTGCCGCCGGGCTGTATGCCGTGCATTGCCTTATCCCGCCCCACCCGGGGGCGGCGGCCGCCACCGATACGCTGGGAGCCGATTTTGGGCGCGTCATCCTGTACGGCATGTTGGTGGCGATCCCTACTGCCTGCAGCGGTTGGTTGTGGGCGCGCTTTGCGGCGCGCAGGCTGCCTGCATCGGGGGAACAGGCCAAGGGGCAGGATGACCGGGCGGTGCCCGACCGACTTCCCTCCCTATTGCTGTCGGTGCTTCCGGTGGCCGTACCGATCCTGCTCATCAGCATCCGTTCATTCACCCCCACGGAAGGGGCGCCCCTGCCGCTGCACGTCGTCCAAGTTGCAGGCATCCCCGAGGCTGCGCTGGGTATCGGGATATTGTTGGCGCTGATGGGCAAACGCCAGTGGAAGCAAGCGGATCTCAATGCCCTGTTGCGCAGTGCCGTCGAAAAAGCAGGCGATATCCTGCTGATCATCGGTGCGGGGGGCGCGTTCGGCGCATTGATCGCGCAGACGAACCTTGCGGGGCATTTGGCGGGCAACAGCCTGGTCGGCAACATGGGTATTTTCTTCCCGTTTCTGGTGGCGGCTGTGCTCAAGACAGCCCAGGGCTCCTCGTCGGTGGCCATCATCACCGCGGCCACCATGGTGCTGCCGGTGCTCCCCGCCTTGGGGCTTGATAACGAGATGGGGAAAGTGCTTGCCGTGCTGGCCATGGGTGCCGGCTCCATGATGGTGTCGCACGCTAACGATTCCTATTTCTGGGTAATCTCCCGGTTTTCGGGAGTCGGCATGAGCGCGATGCTGCGGGTGTATACCGTTGCTACGTTCATCATGGGTTGCGTGGCGATCGGTGCGGTCTACCTCTTGTCCCTCTTTTTTTGAGCACAAAACGGACCGTAATAGTAATCGAGTTTGTAATCTTCCCTAAAAACAGCTACGATTATTCATGTAGTTTTATACTTTAGGGACAATGAAAAAAAGTAAGTTCAGCGAATCGCAGATCATCAAGATTTTATCACAGCAGGAGTCGGGACAGTCGGTTTCCGATATCTGCCGGGAACATGGTATCAGCCAAGCGACATTCTATTCATGGAAGAGCAAATACTGGGGCATGGACGTTTCCCAGCTCAAGCAGATGAAGGAAATGGAAAAGGAGTTGGCACAATACAAGAAGATTGTTGCCGAACTGACGTTGCAGAACACGGTTTTAAAGGATGTTATAGAAAAAAAGCTTTAGGGCCTGGCGAGAAGCGTGAGTTGGTGGGCTATGCCCGTGAGGAGTTTAGGATGAGCCTTCGCCAGGCCTGTATGTTGTTTTGTATTAGTACTTCGGTTTACTATTACCAAGCCAAGCGCAAGAATGACAGCGAAGTGATTGACGAGTTATCAAAGCTGGCTGAGCTCCATCGTACATGGGGCTTCTGGATGATGTATCATCGGTTGCGGAAGTTGAATTTTATGTGGAACCATAAGCGGGTATATCGTATCTACACTGCTATGAGATTGAATTTGAGGAACAAACGCAAAAAGCGCTTACCTGCGCGAGTGAAAGCTCCTTTATTGTGTCCAATCGGCCCAAATATTACCTGGAGCCTGGATTTCATGCACGATACGCTAGCCAGCGGCAAGACGATCCGGACATTGAATGTAATCGACGACTTTAACCGTGAGGCACTTTCTATTACGGTGGACACCAGCCTTCCGGCCCACAGGGTGATTAGGGAATTGGAAAAACTGGTTGAATGGAGGGGCAAACCGGAGAAAATCAGGTCTGATAACGGTCCTGAATTTATATCGGAAAAAATGAGGGAATGGTGTACTGAAAATGGGATTGATTGGGAATTCATCCAACCGGGTAAGCCTACCCAGAATAGTCTGATTGAACGCTTTAACCGGACTTTCCGCCAAGACGTGCTGGACAGCTATATGTTCGAACGACTTTCAGACGTCAGGAAATACGCAAACGCTTGGGCATGGATGTACAACAATCAGAGGCCACATTCTTCATTAGGGCAATTAGCAGACACTGTCTCATAAAGTGTGTAAGTAATAAAAATGCGGAGTTTGAGAGGACTTTGCATTTTTCATTTACTTAACTTTATAAGACTATGATTGACAGGGAGTCATTATTAAACGACAAGACGTTCTTGAAGAGTTTCAAGGACGGAGCTGAACTTCAGGCGTTTTCCCGGGAGTTACAGGCTCGAGCCGTCTCTCAGATGCTTGAGGGCGAACTGGACGGTCATCTTGGGTATGGCAAGCACGAACGTAGCGACCAGGGCAATTCGCGCAATGGCCATACGACAAAGAAGGTCCGTGGAGACCAGGGGGCTATGGAGATACAGGTTCCCCGTGACCGTGAGGGCAGTTTCAATCCCATCATCGTTCCCAAGCGCAAGAATATGGTGGACGGCGTGGAGAACGTGGTCGTGTCGCTCTATGCCAAGGGCATGAGCGTATCGGACATCGAGGACATGATGCGCGAGGTCTACGGCTTTGAGCTTTCGGAGTCCATCATTTCGAGGATTACCGACCGTGTAGCGGAGGATGTGGTGGCCTGGCAGAACAGGCCATTGGACAGTGTCTACCTGATCGTCTGGATGGACGGTATCGTTTTCAAGGTCAGGGAGAACTCCAAGGTGGTCAACAAGACGGTATATCTTGCAGTAGGCCTGAACCGTGAGGGTTACAAGGAGGTTTTGGGGATGTGGCTGGGCAAGAACGAGAGTGCCAGCTTCTGGATGGGCATCCTCACCGACCTGAAAGCCCGTGGTGTGGAGGACATATTGATTACGGCCACCGATAACCTGAACGGCTTTGCCGCTACCATCCGGAGTGTCTTCCCCGAATCGAGTACACAGGTCTGCGTAGTACACCAGATCCGCAATGCCTGCAAATATGTGGTATGGAAGGACAGGAAGGCTTTTACCTCGGATATGAAGCCTATCTATGATGCACCCAACAAAGGGGTTGCCGAGGCTGCACTGGACAGTTTTGCTGAAAAGTGGGAAGCTAAGTACCCCTATGCAGTGAGGTCATGGCGGGACAACTGGGATGAACTGACCGTCTTTTATGATTTCCCCTTGGAGATACGCCGGATCATCTATACCACCAATATCATCGAGAACATGAACGGTAAGATCCGTAAGTACACCAAGAACAAACTATCGTTCCCAAGTGACGATGCTGTGCTGAAAGCCAACTGTAAGGCTAACAGCTGAACTCCGTATTTTAATTTACACACTTAGTGGGACACTGCCGAGACAATGGGAAGTCTTTGTTCTTTGCTTTCCGCTCTTGGCTCTTGGTTCTCCGCTCTTGCCTCTCTGCTCCTTGTTCCTCCTGCTACTATCATTCTTTGTCATCCCGACGGTAGGAGGGGTCGCCGCAGCCCAGGAGAACAAAGAGCGCTGGATTGCGCCGCGCGCATCGCGTAACCCCCATTTCATTTCATTTTTATAACTTGCATCCCGAATAAACAATGAATCCGTGATGACACATTCCGAAAAACT
>CAYUIZ010000113.1:0-9386 GCA_964444885.1 uncultured Sphingobacteriaceae bacterium
GTCCATTTTTTACACAAAAATGGACAAATACCATAAATATGTCCATTTTCTTTCATTACTTTGTGCATACGTCCGATATGGGGTTAAATTTGAACATATATGGCATACGATAGATCAAAACCTTTCAATGACCTTCCACTGCTCCCTCCCGGGTCCATTGATGACGATGTGGATATTCTGAAAAAATTGGTCACGGCATCCAGAGCGTTGGCAGGGGTAAATAGCAATGTACAACGTTTGCCCAACCCCTATATGTTAATCAACACTATTGCTCTTCAAGAAGCAAAAGCATCATCAGCTATAGAAAATATCTTTACGACAGAGGATGAACTTTATAAAGCCGTTTCGGACGCTGTTCAGGAAAAAAATGCCAATCCTGCCACAAAGGAAGTTTTGCGGTATCGGGAAGCACTTTGGGAGGGATATAAACGCATAAAGGAAAAGAACGGTATTGACCTGCAAAGTATAATTGCCATTTTCCGGCAAATCAAAAATACATCAAGCAGTATACGGCCACCTCATACATTGACGGTCATTCAGCGTGGACAAAGTGAATTTAGGTCGGGAGAAATTATCTATACACCCCCGAGAGGAACCGGCATTATTGAGCGATTAGTGGACAATCTATTGGACTACCTAAATGACGATAAGCTATCCGACACAGACCCCTTACTTAAAATGTGTATTGCCCATTACCAATTTGAAGCCATACACCCCTTCCCCGACGGAAATGGTCGTACAGGGCGGATATTAAACTTGCTCTACTTGGTTAATGAAGGTCTCTTAGAGCAACCTGTCTTGTATCTTTCCAAATACATCATTGTCAATAAAGATGATTACTATTATAATTTAGGTGCCGTCACCCAGCGCGGGGCTTGGAAGCCATGGATACTATATATGCTGGATGCTGTTGAAAAAACCTCGATATTGACCAATCAGCTCATCAGCAATATATTATATCAAATGGAAAGCACATTGGAATATGGTAAATCAATTATCAAATGGTATACTAAAGAAGTAAACGAATTATTGTTTAGCCAACCCTATATCAAACCAAAGTTGATAGGTGATGCCCTACAAATATCCTCCAGAACGACATTAACTAAATATTTCAATGAACTGGTAGCGGCACAAATACTCACATCAGCGAAAGACGGGCGGGAAGTTTTTTATATCAATGAGGATTTGATCCGTATATTGGAGGGGCAATAGCGCTAACTCAAAACGGATTCAACAAAAAAAGGAAAGTCTGTAAGTTCGACTTTCCTTTAGAAGTACTCGGAGCGGGAATCGAACCCGCACTCCTTTAACGGGAACAGGATTTTAAGTCCTGCGTGTCTACCTATTCCACCATCCGAGCGGGTGATGCGCTTGCCTCGTGCTGCGGCAGCAGCCACAGGGGCAAGGGTCGTGTTTGAGGATGCAAATATAGTTTGTTTTGCCTACATGGCAACGGAAAACTCATTTTTTATTCCATCCCCGCGTCAAGCTTGGGATGCATCCTAAAAAGTAAGAACCCCTTCCGAAAGTGTCGGGAGGGGTTCCTGTTGGAGCGAAAGACGAGGTTCGAACTCGCGACCTCAACCTTGGCAAGGTTGCGCTCTACCAACTGAGCTACTTTCGCTTGCGATTGTGGATGCAAATATACGCACATTTGCATTGATGCCAAATTTATTTTCAAACAAAATGCGGCTTTTTTATAAGTCATTGTCGCTCAACACCTCAAAAACGAGGTTTTGTTCGAACCCGCGCGAGGCCGCGTGGCGTGCCAGCTTATGTTTCCGGATGTAGGGATCTTTTTCGCTCGTCAGCGCAGCTTTTTTGGTCAGGGTTTCCAGGAGTTTGTTGTGATATTCCGTCGGGTCGATGGCTTGTAAGGCTATTTGGATCAACGGTTCGGAAACGGATTTGAAGGCCAGACCCTGCCGGATCTTGATCTTTCCCCAGCCCTTCATGCGGAATTTGCCGCTGGCGTAGGCGAGGGCAAAGCGTTCTTCGTTGAGGTAGTTTGTTGCGATCAGCTCGGCGATGGTGTCTTCCACTTCCGTTCCCCGCAATCCCCAGCCGTACAGTTTGTTCCGCACTTCCTGCTGCGAACGTTCCTGGAAGGCGCAATACGACTCGGCTTTGGCTTGTGCCTGCCTCGGCGTGAGCGGTGTTTGACGCGTTGATTTTTCCCGGCTTTCCATCCCGTCAAAATCGCAAAAAATTCTTACAACACATAAAAAATGTTGAAATTAGCCCCCTATGCACGCACATCCGTATTCGATTGCCTTAGTCAGCCAAGTGCTGTCGCCAATGGAAGCAATCCTGTCCCATTCGGATGCAGTGATAACCGCGTTGGCCTTTGACAGCCGCAAGCTGGTGGAGCCTGGCAGCGCCCTGTTTTTCGCATTGCAGGGCAGCCGGGACGGCCATGCTTTTCTGGCGGCCGCGTATCAGGCGGGCGTGCGCAATTTTGTCGTCCAGCCCGGGTTGGCTACGGCGGCCGATTATCCGGACGCCAACATGCTGTTCGTGCCCGACACACTACGGGCAATGCAGGCTCTGGCGGCGTATCACCGCCGCCGTTTTGATATTCCGGTGATCGGGATCACAGGCAGCAACGGCAAGACCATCGTCAAGGAATGGCTTTACCAGTTACTTTCGCCCGATTATTTGATACACCGCAGTCCGAAGAGCTACAATTCGCAGCTGGGCGTGGCGCTGTCGCTTTGGGAACTGGAAAGCCGGCATACGCTGGCCATCATCGAGGCGGGCATTAGCCAGCCCGGCGAAATGGTTCATTTGACGGAAATGATACGTCCCACCGTCGGCGTGCTTACCGGTATCGGGCCGGCACACGACGTGGGGTTCGCCTCGCGGGAGGAGAAAATCCAGGAAAAATGGAAGCTCTTTGACGGCGCGAAGCAAGTTATCTATTCCCCGGCTCATGCCGGCGACGCCGTGGCATCGCCGCCGGGCGCGTTCGCGTGGGGAGCGGAGGCATCGGCCGCGCTGAGGCTCCAAGGACGCCATGAGCCACGGGCAGGAGAGACGGAAATTACCGCCGAATACCGCGGGCAGCACGTATCCATCGTCATTCCCTTTACGGATACCGCGTCGGTAGACAATGCTGTCACCTGTTGGTCGGTGATGCTTACTCTGGGGTACGAGCCGGACGAAATAGCCCAACGCATGCGTTCCTTGCTTCCGGTAGGCATGCGCTTGGAGCTCAAGCGGGGCGTCGATAATTGTACGGTAATCGATGATTCCTACAGCAATGACATGGCGTCGTTGGCTATTGCCATCGATTTTTTGAAACAGCAGAATCAGCATGCCAAGCGGACCTTGATTCTGTCCGATTTTCCAGGTGTATCGGTGGGTGACACCGCGTTCTACGCTGGGTTGGCCGTGCTGCTGGCCGATAGCGGTATTCACCGCTTAGTGACGGTAGGTCCCGATCTGGCCGCGCATGGTGCGCAATTCGCATTATCGGAGCACCACGCATTCCCGGATACGGACGCGTTGGTGTCCGACTTGGCCAACCTTTCGTTTCGCGATGAAACCGTGTTGATCAAAGGTGCACGGCGTTACCGTTTCGAGCGCATCAGCCGACTGCTTACCGAAAAACAACACGACACGGTGCTGGAAGTTAACCTGAATGCCCTGGAAGCCAATCTGAAAGCATACAAGGCAACATTGCCTAGCCACGTGAAGCTGATGGCCATGGTCAAGGCCTTTTCGTACGGAAGCGGCAGTTTTGAAATCGCCAATGTACTGCAGTTCAATCAGGTGGATTACCTGACCGTAGCCTATTTGGACGAAGGCGTGCAGCTCCGCAAGGCCGGCATCAGCTTGCCGATTGTGGTTATGAGCCCGGATGTCTTCGCGTTTGAAACCCTGTTGCGCTATCGGCTGGAACCCGAAATATTCAGTTTTTCGGTAATGGACGCTTTGGTGGCCTATCTGGAAGAACAGGAAGTCGCGGCATTTCCCATCCATGTCAAGATTGATACGGGTATGCACCGCTTGGGCTTCGCCCCAGCGGAGACGGAAAAGCTCGCGGATTACTTGGCGAATGTCCCGCAGGTGCGCGTGGCGAGCGTGTTTTCGCATTTGGCCGCCGCAGGGGAGGTCAAGCACGACAATTTCACACGGCAACAGCTCCACGTGTTTCAGGCTGCAGCAGCCACACTGGCGGCGGTGCTCCCATACCCGTTTTTGCGACATATCGCCAACACCGCGGCCATCGAACGCTGGCCGGAGGCTCATTTTGATATGGTGCGCTTGGGCATAGGTCTGTACGGTATCGGAACATCATCGGCAAGCCTGGAGCAGGTGGGCACAATGAAATCGACTATTTCCCAAATCCGGAAGGTACCCGCAGGGGAGAGCGTCGGCTATGGACGGGATGTCGTGCTGGAGACTGACCGGACCATCGCCACGGTGAAGGTGGGCTACGCCGACGGCTACGACCGGCGCTTTGGCAATGGGGTAGGGCGGATGCGGATCCGGGGCCGCGCTGTGCCTACCATCGGCAACATCTGCATGGACATGTGCATGCTGGATGTCACGGATGTGGAAGTTGCCGAAGGCGACGAGGTCATCGTATTCGGCGACGTGGCCGCGATGGCTGCGGCCATCGGAACCATCCCATACGAGATCTTGGCCGGCATATCACAGCGTGTAAAACGCGTGTACTACTATGAATAAATAAGCGGGCAACGTGCCCGTTACGAACTAGAATTGACTAACCCAAAACGACTGCCATACTATGTTACGCAAACCCTTAAGGCAACTGTTCAATTACCTCATCAAAGGCACGTTGGTCGTTTTGCCGGTCGCCGGAGCCCTGTTTTTGATGGTCTGGATCGTTGCCAGCATCGATAGTGCATTGAACCTGAGCAACTGGTTTTGGACCGACGAACAAGGCCGACCCGTTTATGTGCCCGGATTGGGTATTTTGACGGTCCTGTTGGTGCTCATTTTGGTAGGCTTCGTGTTCACCACCGTGGTCACCGAACCCATTTACAATTGGTTTAACCGCTTGGTCAACCGTATTCCGCTGTTCAATACCCTGTATTCTTCCATTAAGGACTTCACGGAGGCTTTTGTCGGCGATGCTAAGAAGTTTACCGAGCCGGTGCTGGTCGAAGTGAACGAGACCGGCCTTCAGAAAGTGGGCTTCCTCACGCACAGTGATCTGAAGAAAATCGGCTTGGACGACCACGTGGTGGTGTATTTTCCCTATGCGTATTCTGTCGCGGGACAGGTGGTGATTGCCCGCGCCGAGCGGGTGTCCAAACTGAATATGAGCGCGACTGATGCCATGAAGCTCGTTGTCTCGGGCGGGGTGAGCGGGCTGGATTAAGCGCCGGGTAGCGTTTGAGTGTCCATGTCTCTTTACCGCTCATTCGATTCGAAATTCCTTTTTTAGCATGGCCAGAACGCTGTCGGCGGTGAGTGGGCGGGTGGTTTTGAGGTCGACGTCGACGAGCGTTTGGTCTGCCAAAAGCCCTTCGCCATGCAGTGAATCTACTAGGGATTGCAAGGATGCTTGTCGCCACATGATGGAGTCGATGCGTTCCCCATTGCGATAGATGTGCGTCTTCGGCCTATCGGTTTTAAAGGCATGTTCCGTCACGGTCAGTCGGTAATGGTCTTCTTTTTCATCCAGCGCGACCCAGCCCTGAAGAAGTAAGAGGCTTAGAAGTCCTACCGTGGCATTAAAGAGTCCGTGCGCAAACATGGACCACAGCAGCCCCTCGTGCAGGCGGAGGTAGGCGAGAACCAATCCACCCAGCGTCTGCGAGCTGACGATGATGGGAAGCAATGCGTAGAACAGGGGCTGGCCGTTTTCGTAATTCACCGAATGAATCAGCCCAAAAGCAATCGACGAAAAATAAACGGCGAATTTCAGTTATTTAGGCTTAACGAACTTAAGCGGGTATCGGAAAACCAACTCTTCCAGCACGGGTGCGATAATCACCGCAGTTACAATGAATACAAATAAATCTTGGGTGGCGTCCATGGACGAGCTGAAGCGAAGCCGGAGCACAAACCGGTCGACCAGAAAGAGGAGTGGAGCCGAGATGCCCACCGCGACGCAAAATTTGGGCAGCAATGCTAGCCAGAACCGCGCACCCCGCGAAAGCTGCGATACCATTTCTGTGGCGTCTTGTCCTGGTTTTTTTAGGAAAGCCAGGAGGTTGTGGGCGTATAAACGTAGGGTATTCAGGTTCATTTGCGTCAGCTTGTCCGGCAAACTTATTTTTTCTGATCCTGAAATGCAAACCCGAAATGTGGAGTCTGGCGTGCTTCGGTTACGGTTAACGAGCCTTTGCGGTCTTTAGGCTTAAAGGAGCCAGCTGTCCCGAAAGTTTATCTAAATATTTTTGCCTGATTAAACGTTATATCGTAGTTTTACGATTAAGGTAATAATCACTGAATGGAAATCATGAAAACAAACGGGTTTACCGAGCAGCAAAAGGAGATAGCCCAGCTTGCTAAAGCAATAGGCCACCCTGCGCGGGTTGCGATTATTGCGCATTTGTTGAAAGTAAATTCCTGTATTTGTAATGATATCGTCGATCAGCTGCCGTTAGCGCAGTCCACGGTCTCCCAACATTTAAAGGAATTGAAAAAAGCAGGGCTGATCAAAGGAACGATCGAGGGCAATGCCATCTGTTATTGCCTGGATGCGAACGCCTTTAAAAAGCTTCAAGATTACATTTCCTCCATTACGGAAGTGGAGATTAATCAATCCTGTTGTTAAAAATAAATTTTTACCTATGCATATCGTTGTTTTACGATATTGACTTGAAATCACCATTAAAATAAACAAAAAATGAAATTATCAGAAATCAAAACCATTCTGCCTGCATTGACTCATGTGGAGTTTCAATTGGAAAACGGACAATTCGTGCCCGAACACTTCCATGTGACCGAGGTCGGACAGATCCATAAGAAGTTCATCGATTGCGGTGGGGTGATCCGGGACGAAAAAACAGTCAGCTTCCAGCTTTGGAATGCGGATGATTACGAGCATCGGCTGAAGCCAAGTAAGCTTTTGAATATCATTCGGTTATCAGAAGAGCGGCTGGGGATCGAGGATGCAGAAATTGAAGTCGAATACCAAGCGGAGACAATCGGTAAATATGGCCTGACTTTCAATGGCACCCATTTCGTGCTGGAAAACAAGCAAACCGCATGCCTGGCAGAAGATGCATGCGGGATTCCTGTACAAAAGCAGCATGTAAATGTGATTGAAACGCAGGCTTCTTCTTGCTGCTCTCCCCATAGTGATGGTTGTTAATATCTTAAATGCTGAATATGAATGTTTTATTGTGCACGCACATCCTGAACCGGAGTCCTTAAACGCGGTGCTTAAAAATATAAGCAATTAGCTATCTGTATGGTTTAACCGAAGAACGATTTAACAAGGAGATTACGGCTTTTGAACATAGACTGGCATCCTTGGGAATTGCACCTACACTGCCGTATAGATATCAGAACAGAGGAGATTATAACGATGAACAACAGTTAAAAGAGCATTTAGTAAACGGTAAGTCCGGTCTTTCCATATACCTTAAATAATAATAAAATGAGTAAAAACAACATTTATCTAGAGATACAGCGCGTTGTTGGCACATTGGAGCCAACCGATATTTCAGGTGAAAGGAAAGAGGTACTTCAGCCTTTGGTCGACTATATTCAAACCAAAGTCGCCGATCAAAAATCAGTACGGATTAACTTCATTTGTACGCATAATTCGCGAAGAAGCCATCTAGCACAAATATGGGCACGCGTTGCAGCAGCATACTTTAGTATTCCAAATCTATATTGTTATTCTGGCGGCACAGAAGCAACCGCTTTATTCCCTAAAGTAGCAGAAACATTGTCAAATCAAGGGTTTCGTGTTTTCAAAATTGCAGAAAGCAGTAATCCCGTATATGCCCTAAAGTATGATGATAACGCTTCACCTATAATCGGCTTTTCAAAAAAATATGATAGCCCATTCAATCCTGTATCAGCGTTCGTAGCTGTAATGACCTGTTCGCAGGCAGACGGGAGCTGTCCGTTTATTGCGGGCGCAGAAACAAGGATACCTATCACGTTTGAAGATCCTAAAATTTCGGACAACACACCGGAGCAGGTACAAGTATATGCGGAAAGAAGTTTACAGATAGCCGCCGAAATGTTCTATGTATTTTCACGCATCAGTCAGCCATGCAACCAAAATTAAAGTTTCTTGATCGCTATCTGACGCTCTGGATATTCCTTGCCATGATCCTAGGCGTCAGTTTAGGTTATCTTTTCCCCAATATTTCCAGTTTGATGAACGGTTTGTCAATTGGAACGACCAATATTCCGTTGGCGATTGGCTTAATCTTGATGATGTATCCACCGCTGGCCAAAGTAGATTACTCATTGCTCCCCATTGCATTCAAAGACAAAAAAACAATAGCGATTTCCTTGCTGTTGAATTGGATCATCGGGACGCTTTTAATGTTTGGTCTTGCTGTCCTGTTCTTGAGGAATGACCCGGATTATATGTCGGGCTTAATACTGATTGGGTTGGCAAGGTGTATAGCGATGGTGATTGTCTGGAACGACCTGGCAAGGGGTAACCGGGAGTATGCCGCACTTTTGATTGCATTGAACAGTGTTTTCCAAATCTTATCGTATAGTTTTTTTGTTTGGTTGTTTATCAATGTGCTACCGGGCAAATTGGGTTTAGCCAATTTTGATGTGCACGTATCTATGAGAGACGTGACGGAGAGTGTCCTGATCTATTTGGGTATTCCTTTCCTGACTGGATTCCTGACCCGTTATTTCTTGACGAGGTCAAAAGGTAAAGCGTGGTATAATCGAAAATTTGTGCCTAAAATTTCACCCATTACCCTATACGCGTTGCTTTTTACCATCGTGCTGATGTTTAGCTTAAAGGGCGATAAAATCGTTGAATTGCCCATGGACGTCTTAAAGATCGCCGTTCCGCTTATTCTGTACTTCGTGCTGATGTTTTTCATCAGTTTTTTTGTCAATAAAGCCTTGGCCGTGCCGTACGATAAAAACGCGGCAATTTCATTTACGGCAACGGGCAATAATTTCGAATTGGCAATCGCCGTATCTATTGCCGTTTTTGGCATTCACTCACCCCAAGCCTTTGTCGGTGTAATCGGGCCGTTGCTCGAAGTGCCCGTACTGATATTGTTGGTACAGGTCAGTCTTTGGCTAAAAAAGAAATATTATGATTCCGAGAAGCCGCTTCTTAAGTCGTAGCTGGGATTGCAGGTACGAGTTTGCATTATCCTCAGGATGTGCGCCTACCTGGGCTTCCCGAGTCTGCCTCGGGACAGGCTTCTCGCCCAGCTTATATAAACGAAAAAAGACCCACAAAA
>CAYUIZ010000114.1:0-9243 GCA_964444885.1 uncultured Sphingobacteriaceae bacterium
CTTGTCGCTTCATCCATTTGTAGCCTTCAAACCACAGCACCGATACTGCGGCAATCAGGAAAGCGATTCCTAATTCCTGTAGGCTTAAGCCCGTGACCTGGAAGAAATTAGCGACTGAATCCACGTACAGTATGGCAAAAAGCACCGCCAATGTCAACCCGATAATCAATGGAAATAGGACGTTTTTATTCTTGAAACTGTCCCACATACTATAAAAGAAGGAGCGGTTCACTAGACTCAATAAGATATTGGCAAAAATCAGCGTCGTAAAAACCATTGCCCTTGTTTTTTCTTCGCTGCCACCATTTTGAACCGCCCATTGATAGGCAAACAGCACACCTGCCGTGATCACCAACCCTTGGATGATACTGATCGTGAGTTCCTTCAAATTCAGAAAAGTATCGGTCATTGCCCGGGGCGGCTGCCGCATGGTGTTTTTCTCCATCGGCTCGTTTTCATACACAATGGAACAGGTCGGCCCCATCACCAACTCGAGAAAAATGACGTGCACAGGCGTGAAAATATGCGGGAATACCCACCCCAGAAACAAGGGCAAAGAAACGGTGAGTATAATGGGGATATGAATGGAGATAATGTACTGAATGGCTTTTTTGATATTGGTATAGATCCTTCGCCCGGCAGCGATGCCCGTGACCAGTTTTTGCAGGTCATCGTTGGTAATAACCAACGAAGCGGCGGCTTTGGCAATCTCCGTACCTTTGTTGCCCATGGCCACCCCAATATGGGCAGCCTTGAGCGCGGGGCCGTCATTGACACCGTCGCCCAGCATAGCAACCACTTCACCTTTATTTTTCAATGCATTCACCACGTCCAATTTCGCTTCGGGGAACATCCGGGTGAACAGGACGGTACGGTCGGCTGCCAGTATCAGTTCCTCTTCCGAATAACCTGCCAGATCGTCTCCGTTCAGGATTTTGTTCGCATTGGTGATACCTGCCTGGGTGGCGATACTGCGCGTCGTATCCGCATTATCGCCCGTGATCACTTTTACCTGGATACCAGCCTCGTAAATCTGGCGGAAGACGTCACGGATCCCTTTTTTAGGGGGATCATTAAACACCACCAAGCCGAGAAAATCAAATGCAAAGTCCTGTTGTTTTTCGGGAAAATCGTCTCCGTCAAAATCGGATTTGGCCACGCCGAGTAAACGGTACCCTTGTTTGCCTAAATCGGTGATCACCGCCCTGACCTTGTCTTTTTCTGCCGCCGAGAGCACCGAAACGGCCAGAATCGCCTCAGGTGCTCCTTTGGCCGCGATGATTCTTTCGTTTGTTGCGTTTTCGAATAGGTGTGTCATCATCGGCGGCTTGCCCGATAATGGATATTCGTGAAACATCCGGTAATCTTTCCGTGTGTCGTTCGCTTGTGTCTGTTCATACGCTTTGTGAAGCGCTTTTTCCATCGGGTCAAACGGAACGGGCTCGCTGCTCCACATCGCATGGTCGATCAAGCCGGAAAGCCTTGGATCACCGAACTCGTGTTCATCAAATATTTTGTCGGCACGAAAATCATACAAATGTTTCAACTGCATGGAGTTTTCCGTGATGGTGCCGGTTTTATCGGAGCAGATGACCGTCGTACTTCCCAAGGTCTCCACGATACTGCTTCTTTTGATGATCACACCATCGCGCATCAACTTCCAAGCACCCAACGCCATAAAGGTGGTAAACGCTACCGGAATTTCCTCAGGAAGCACGGACATCGCCATGGTCAAGCCAACCAACAGGCTATCCATCAGATTGCCGGTCTGCAGGTAGCTGAATCCCCAGACCAACAGAAAAACGATGACGCCAGCCACTGCCATCCATTTTACAAACTTCCGTATCTGGATTTGCAAGGGTGAACTTTCTCCCTTGATCGTCAAAAGGGATTGGCCGATCTTGCCGATTTGCGTTTGTTCCCCGATGTGTTCAACCTCGAAGACGGCCAGTCCCGAAACGGCGATTGTACCGCCGAAAACCTGATTGTTCCCAGCCTCACTGTTCTTGAAAACCGAAAAGCTTTCACCAGTCAATGCCGATTCATTGACCGAAAAATCATTGCTGTGCACGATCCTTCCGTCAGCATTGATCATTTTTCCTTCTTCCGTGATACACAAATCACCCACCACAATCTCATGCGTAGGAATTTGGACGACGTCCGACTCCCTAATCACCGAACTCAATGGCTCGTTCAGTTTCTCCAGCTCCGCTAAGGCTCGTTTACTGCGACCATCCTGATAAAACGAAATAGCGGATACAGCGATAATGGCTAAAAACATAAACAATGCTTCGCCATAATCACCCACAATCACATAGATGATTGAAATGGCAAAAAGCAGGACTAGCATGGGCTCTTTTACGATGTCCAAAAGCATGTTCAACCAAGTGCTTTTGCCTACTGCGCCCATTCGGTTGTAGCCATATTGTTTCCTGGAAAGCTGTACTTGGGCTTCCGTCAGCCCTTTCAGGTGATCAGGCAGGTGGTCAGTCGTCATCGTGATTTCTTTTCATCCATTCGCAAAGATAGTCCACGATTCCCCGTGTAGCGAGAATCCGTTAGAACTCTTTATCCCCGAACTCGCTCTTCGTAAATTTCAATAACCGGCCGAGTTCGTTTATCCGGTAGGTAAAATTCAGCATGACCATATCCACTTCATTGATATAATTCGTCGAGAAATAAAAATCAGGTCCTTGGGTCATCCGTCGTTGCTGGTTGGCGTCGAGCCAGCCCATACTCATGCCCATCCATTGGAGCGTAAATGCTCCCCGGTTGTTCCATACGGACTTCCTAATGCTCAGGTTTGGCGAAAACATCCGCGAGTCCTCGCCTTGGACAGTCGCCGTACGCGACAGGTAGTTTAAATTGAATTGGGTGTTGAGGGTGGGTGTGAGCGTGACCGTCGTATTGATGTTAAACGAATAGTTCAGGCTGCTCCGATCCAGCTCCTGATCGAATATCCGCCCCCCCACCGAAAACTGGTACACTGTGCCCCCGGCATACACCTCCCATCCTTTCACGGGGTGCAGTTCTACACCAGCTTCCATGCCAAAGGCTTGTGCCGAACGGGTATTGGTATAGGCTCTGTACAGGGTGGAGTCGTTATATACACTGTTCACCCGGTTGATGGCATTTGCCGTATGGCGGTAATAGGCATTGGCGAAAACCGAATTTTGGCCAAATTTCCTGACAACACCAAACTCCAGAGCATCGACGAGTTCCGGCAACAAATCCGGGTCGCCTTCCTCCAGCACTTCCGAGTGCCTCCGGGCCATAAAGGGATTCATCATACTGGTGGTGGTCCGTTCGATCCGCCGGCTGTATCCTGCTTTCCACTGGTAACCACTACCCGGCTCATACATGGCATTGATGGACGGAAACAGGTACCATTGGTTGAGGGAATATTCCGAACCCGTTTCTTCCTGGAGTACTCGATCGGTATGTTCCAATCGCAGGCCGGCGTGGTAGCTCCACTTTTCACCTGTTTTGTTGTATTGGGTAAAAACCGAATGGATGCTTCGTTGCAGATCGATATTTCCGCCATATTCGGGTATGGCGGCGAAGTCAGGCGTTCCCACGAGCTTCTCGCGGTACGCAAATTCGCCTACGTGCATCAGGTACCGGTATTGGTAGCCTGCTTCCAGGCTTGCGTCATTGGCAAGGGGCAATTCATAATCCAGGCTCATCCGAAAACCGTCCAATGGATTGTATTCGTCCATGGTGTGGTGTTCCAGCGTGTCCAGGTGATTGTTCGGAAGGACATTCAGGTTGTTCGTGGGTCCGCCCAGTTCCGTGCGTTCGTACAACGCCGATGCCGTCAGTGCGGATGTGTTGGCAAAGACAGTTTGGTAGTCAAGGCTGGCGATGAAAAAGTCGCCCCGCCGTTCGCGCAGGTTTTTATTGAAGTACGCAAAGGTTTCATACGGCGTGTTTTGTCCTTCCAAGGTCCGGGTCTGCGTGTATAGCAGATCGGCCGTCCGCAATTCCGAGCGTTTGCCCCCGAACACCGAGGCGGACAGGGTATTCCTTTCGCCTACCGCATAACTCGCTGACGCGCGTGCCGAGTAGGATTCGCGGCGGTGGCTGCGCTCGCCTACGGAGGGTAACGCGGTGTGTATGCCGTTGCGCGTCGTGCTGATGATGCCATCGCGGTAGCCGGTTATGTCATTCCGTTTGTAGTCGGCTCCCAGGGAGACGTCCCATTTACCCCGCCTGATGTTGGACGTGAAGTCGCCACCAAATCGCCGCGCTATCTTTTCATTGCCGAAGGTTTCGATGCTGGGCGCGCCCAGTTGTGCATTGACCAATAGGTACACCCCTTCGGTATTCCCCTGCTTGGTTTTTATATTGATGATTCCCGCTTTGCCGTCGGGGTCATACCGGGCCGAGGGTGCGGTGACGATTTCGATGTCGGCAATGGCATTGGCTGGCAACTGGCTTAAGATTGTCCCTGCATCCCCCATCACCGGCCGGCCATCCAGCAGCACCAAGAATCCGGATGACCCCCGCATGAGGATTTCGCCATCGGCATTGACAGACACGGCAGGCATATTCCGGAGCACATCCACTGCCGTACCGCCCACGGCAGCCTGAAACTGATCGGCCCGGTACACCTGTTTCTCGATGGTATGCCGCACGTCGTTTTGAACGCCCATGACCTCCACTTCGCCGAGTACCTCGACACCCAGCACCAAGGGGATATCGCCGAGGTCTACCTTGCCGTGTGTGTGGCTGACCTGGATATTCGTCCTCGTATATGTTTCATAACCGATAAACCGGACTTCGAGGTGGTAGCCGCCGGCAGCGATATCTTTCAATTCGAAATAGCCATTCGCATCGGTCACCGCCCCGGACACCAACGTGGTGCCCCCGCTGGCAAACAACGCCACCGATCCATACTCAATCGGCGCTTGGCTGGCTCGGTCGACCACCCGGCCAGAGACAGACCCGGTCACTTGTGCATGTAACAGGCTGCTGGACAATAAGAATAAAATACCGAGGAGGCTGGCTTTCGCGATCAGGGTGTTGTGTGGCATGGGCTAACTAAGAAATGGTGTGGCTGGATGGTGGAGCGTCTGGTTAATGTTCGGGATTAAAGTCCTGGTTGCTAAATGCAGGCGTGGTGGGTACGACGATCTTTATAAATTCGAAATTCGTCGCTGCATGGCAGGTATTGCATGTGTTGCTCAGCGTGAGGTACCCTTCCTTGAAAAGTTCGCTGTTTTGTCCATCGATTGCCGTATGCATGGCTGCCAATGCAGGGTCAATCATCGGCAACACCTGGGTTTCGGCACGATCCGGATGATATACGCGCATGTCTTCGAAAATTTCCTCGATTTCATGCATCGCAAACTCGGCCAACGGCCAATTTTCGTTCGTGCCTGCAAACCACAGTTTGTTGTGGTGGATTTGGACACTTCCCATCAAATCCCCGAAACCGGGCTTGTAGCTGTTTTCAACCTGAAGTTGCAGGCTGTCGATTTGGTGCTGTAATGCCTGTTCGCGACCGCCTGACTGCTGGCAGGCTGAGAGGGAAAATACGGTTATGAGTACTACGAATAAGTATTTCATTGCATGTGTCATTTAACGTAAGGGTAACAATAGCCAAAGATGGCACAATAGTCCGTGATTTAATGGTCTATTTGAAAATATGGTAGGTCGCGTTGGTACTGCGGAAAGCCCGTGGCGTAACGTTCGTATAACGCTTAAAGTATTTTGTAAAATGGGACGTGTCGTTAAAATTTAACCGACTGGCTATTTGTGACACGTTTTTGTCCGTGTAGACCAATAGCCTTTTTGCCTCGTTGATGATGTATTCGGCAAGGATTTGCGATGCCTGTTGGTTTAGCACCTTCCGGCAAACGGCGTTTAGGTTCTGGGGTGTGGTATTCAGTTTTTCGGCATAGTAGGCGACCTGGTTTCGCAGGCTATCGGTCTCGCTGAGCAGTTCCCTGAAGAGCAATATCAAGTCATTGGTCTGGTGTTTTTTCAATACGATCGGCTTGGCAATCGATAGGATTTTAGTCAACAATGCTTTCAATAATCCTTCGATCACCACAAAATCAGCTTCCCTGACCAACAACTGAAACAACGTTTCGATGGTGTCGTTCTCTTCCAAATGGAGGCAATTGAGGGCACTCAATCGCGATATCAGGTTCTTCAATGCGCCATCCAAGGATTTTTCCACAAATCCCTTCCTGAGCAACAGCACATAGCCGTCGGGCTCAGCGGTGATCTCCCAATGATGGACCTGCTCCTGACGCACGCAAAAGACAGTCGGGGCCTCAATGGGAAATTGGGAGTGGTCGATGGTATGTGTACCGCGACCTTTCGACAAATAAATGACCTCCAAATAGTTGTTGTGCTTATGCGGTTTGGTCTTCCGAACTTCCTTTCTAAACGGCGCAACCTTGATCAGCTCAGTCGTTTTAATTTTGTTCTTTACAGTGATGGGCTTTTGCAACTTGACAGAATTTGGGAGGTTTCTTTCCATACCTGCTTTATTTACTTTCAATCATTTTTAAAATTCCGTTTCTCCATATTTGCTTGGAAGTATTGGGGCATACAACCCGTTATTTCCGTCACCGTATTGCTCGACTTGCTATCAAAATGGAAAGTACTTTCTGCACAAATCACGCTAATCGCTGTAGGTTTATCCGTCAATGTTTGGAATTTCCTGTCAACTCGCGCTGATTCTTTATTCCCTATGTCTCTTTTCCTCAAAAACCCTAATGCCAAAATGTATGCTATGGCATTAGAGGAGGTGCGGAACAGTTCAACTTATAGCACCATAAATTCTGATCCGACATGATTTACTCGCTAAACCGATCCTATTTCCTATTAAGTCTCAGTAAGGTCGCATTAAAGGCCACTACAATCGTACTGGCACTCATCAAAACCGCTCCCATAGCCGGACTCAAAATAAAGCTCGGATACAAAATGCCCGCCGCAAGCGGAATGGCCACTACGTTATAACCTACCGCCCAACCGAGGTTTTCGATCATTTTTCGATAGGTCCGCTTCCCAAAATCGATCATTTTTACGACATCCCGTGGGTCACTGTTTACTAAAATTATGTCTGCTGTTTCAGCTGCTACATCAGTTCCTGATCCCACTGCGATACCTACATGGGCTTGGGCCAAAGCGGGGGCGTCATTCACACCATCGCCCGTCATGGCGACAATCTCACCTTTCGCTTGAAATTCTTTTACCTTTTCTTGCTTGTCATGCGGTAATACATTCGCTAAAAACCCGTCCATTCCTAATGCATTGGACACCGAGGCTGCGATCTTCTCATTATCGCCCGTTAAAAGAAAGGATTTTATTCCCATCGCCTTCAGTTTAGCTATGGCCTCTTGGGATCCTTCCCTGATTCGATCAGCAAGGGTGATCATACCGATTACCTGGCCGTCAATAAACACATAATTCACCGTTTCCGTATCTTGGTCAATTTCCAAAGGGACGGCTGGTCTATCTATTTTGTTATCCGTAAAATAATTCGGTCCCGCAGCGACGACTTCTTTTCCATCTACCCGACCTTTTACACCGATTCCCTGCATGTATTGGAAATTATCAGACTTCCATAATTGCAGCCCTTTTTCTTTAAGAAGTTTTATCATCCCCTTCGCAATGTGGTGTTCGGAGTGTTGCTGAACGGCCGCAGCATATTGGATGATTTCATCTTCGGTGAAATGGTCTAACGCGATCACTCGTTGCACCGCATGTGAACCCTCGGTTAATGTTCCAGTTTTATCAAAAATAACGGTGGTTAGATTTCGGGTGATCTCAAATGCCGTCCGGTTCCGGATAAGTAGTCCATTGGTAGCGGAAAGCGTTGTCGAAATAGCGACCACTAACGGGATGGCTACGCCCAAAGCGTGCGGACAGGCCGTGACCATGACGGTGACCATCCTTTCCAGTGCGAATGCAATTTCCCCACTCGAGTTATACCAATAAACAAAGGTGGCTACCCCGACCCCGAGCGCAATGAACGTAAGCCATTTGGCCACCTTGTCCGCCAGGTTTTGTGTGTTCGATTTGGCTGCTTGTGCATCTTGAACCAGGTTAATAACTCTATTCAAATACGTGTCTTTTCCGACACCTTTCGCCCTAATTTTCAACGACCCATCGCCATTGATGGAACCAGCAATTACTTTTGCTTTGGCCTCCTTTTTTACCGGTACACTTTCCCCGGTAAGCATACTTTCGTTTACGTAGGAAAGCCCTTCTATCACGTCACCATCTGCCGGCACCTTTTCTCCGGGCTTGATAATGACGATATCGTTATTGACCAATTCAGCCAGCCTTATTTTAAAGGCTTCCCCATCCCTTTCGACCGTCACCTCATTTGGTAAGAGCGCTACCAGTGATTGAAGGGCTTTGGATGCGGCCATTTGCGAACGCATTTCGAGCCAATGCCCAAGTAGCATAATGACAATCAGTGTCGCGAGCTCCCAAAAGAAATCCATGCCGGGCAAGCCAAAAACGACTGCCGTGGAGTAGAAATAGGCCACCGAAATGGCGATGGCGACCAAGGTCATCATCCCGATCGCCCGCGCCCGGATTTCCCCCACCATTCCTTTCAAAAACGGCATACCTCCATACAGGTAAATCAACGTCCCAAGGGCAAGCAGCACGTATTGATCCCCTGTAAATTCCACGCTGAAACCGAACCAGTTTTGGATCATCGGGGACAGCACCAAAATAGGCACGGTAATCATCAAACTGACCCAGAATCTTTGCAGAAAATCAGGTGTATGATGGCCTTCGTGTTTGTCGTGATGGTGTCCCGAGTGATCGTCCGTGTGATCATGATGGTCATGACCATGATGCGAACTGCCGGCCTTCCCAAAAGGCACCAAAGCCATCCCACATAAAGGGCACTTCCCCGGCTCATCTTTTAGTATCTGGGGGTGCATAGGGCACGTGTATTTTTTCATAACAATGGATTTAAGATTTTTATATTTATTTATCGTTTTTCATTTCATGTTGTTAATTTGTGGCGCATAATTCTGCTGAATCCTGGAGAATATTTTTATATCTTGCTTGGGGCACCCCTATTTTCTCCAATAAGCGCGGGTTTTCGTGTAGTTCTTTGCAAAGCACAATGCCTTCATCCAATAACTTTGTTTTTTCCACTATTGTGAGCGTTGTCAATGCAGTTAATGGATGTAATCCGGATTTGTCTATTCTTTCTTTCAAACCATTTCCCCGTGGACAATCCCAGCTTGCCAATAATAGTCC
>CAYUIZ010000115.1:0-2542 GCA_964444885.1 uncultured Sphingobacteriaceae bacterium
GATTTTCTTGGAATACCCGGCAAGCGGAAAAACGAAGGTATTGCCCACAATGGCAAACTGATAACCGCGCTGCCCGGCTTGTACGTCGAGGTAGGGCTTGTTTTGGAAGACGTTTGCATCGATATCGCCTTGGTGAAGGGCTTCGTTGGGCAGCACGTAATCATTAAAGGCCACCAACTCCACGTCGAGGCCAAAGCGTTCCTTCGCTACTTCCTGCGCGGCCTGCGCCAGGGCGTATTCGGGTCCGGACTGTACGCCAACTTTAATGTAGTTCGGATTATCATTGCGGGCGCTTCCGCAACCGATGGTCACTGAAATAAACAAGGCCAAGACCCAAAGGCTGGCTTTCCGGATGATAAGCGTTGTATGCATGTAAAAAGTGTATGAAGTCATTTATTTTCGATGGTCAAACCGCTTCGACAGCGTGTCGCCCAAAAATTGGATGAGGAAAACCAATGCCACCAGCAGCACCAGCACCGTATTCATGACCACGACATCGTAGCCCACATAGCCGTACTGGTAACCAATCTGGCCCAAACCACCCGCGCCCACGGCACCACCCATGGCGGAATAGCCGACCAAAGCGATAAGCGTGATGCTGGCCGCATTAATAATGGAAGGCATGGCTTCGGGTAGGAGGACTTTGCGAACAATCTGGAACGGCGTTGCGCCCATCGCCCGGGCCGCTTCGACCAGCCCGCGCGGCACTTCCAGCAGGCTGTTTTCGACCATGCGCGCCACGAAAGGCGCTGCGCCTACGCTTAGTGGAACCAAGGCAGCCTGCACGCCGATGGACGTACCCACGAGCATCCGCGTAAAGGGAATCATCCACACGATCAGGATGATGAACGGTATGGCACGAAACACATTGACAAATAAGGCCAGCGAACGGTTGAAGGCGGGGTTTTCGAGCAATTGGCCTTTTTGGGTCAAATAAAGCATGACACCCGCCGGTAAGCCTATCACGAATCCAAAAAAACCCGACACGAAGGTCATCACGATGGTTTCCCACGTGCCGCGCACCAACATCCACAGCATGGCTTCAGACATATCCCAATAGCTTGACCTTAATTTGACGTTCTTGTATAAACCGAATTGCCTCCGACCACTGTGTTGGCGTGCCGAACAATTCGAGCAGCATGAGTCCGAATTTGACACCGCCGGCGTAGTCGATCTGCGAGCTGACGATCTGAAAATCAATCGCCATTTCACGCGCCAGGGCAGACAGCACCGGTTGGTCAGCCTTACCTCCAGCTATTTCCAACTGAAGCAACGGCCGCTTGCCTTCGGCCGGTTCGACCGACAGGCGTTCGCGGTAGGCGAACGGAATTTCGATATGCAGGGCCGTCGTGATGAACTGTTTTGCGAGCTCAGTCTCCGGATTGGAAAAAACCGCGGCCACCGAGCCGTGCTCCACGAGCTTCCCCTGGCTAATAATCGCCACATCGTCGCACACCGCCTTCACGACATCCATTTCATGGGTGATCAGGAGCACCGTCAGGCCCAGCCTCCGGTTGATATCCTTGATCAGCGCCAGAATCGACCGGGTGGTTGCGGGGTCCAATGCGCTGGTGGCTTCATCGCAGAGCAATACTTTGGGATTATTGGCCAGCGTGCGCGCGATCGCGACCCGCTGTTTCTGCCCACCCGACAAACTGGACGGATAGTCCTGCGCTTTATCCTGCAGGCCGACCAGATCGAGCAGTTCGTCGACCCGCTGCTTGATGGCAGCCCGGGAAAACCCAGCTATTTCCAACGGAAATGCAATGTTGCCGAACGCCGTCCGCGATGACAGCAGGTTGAAATGCTGGAAAATCATGCCGATTTGCTGCCGGGCTACCGCAAGTTTAGCGGCCGGCAGGGCAGTGAGTTCCTCACCATCTACCCACACACGCCCCGCGGAGGGACGCTCCAGCAGGTTTACACAACGGATAAGCGTGCTCTTGCCGGCTCCAGAAGCACCAATGACGCCAAATATCTTGCCCTTCGGTACGTTGAGCGATACCCCGTCCAATGCCGTGAATGGTTGTTTGCTTCGGTAGTAGATTTTGGATATGCCATCCAGCTCGATCATCCCGCAAAAATAGTGTTTTAATCAAGAAAACAGGCCTAAACAGGTAGGGAAATCGCTTTCAAACGTCTATACCCCCCAAGGGCTCTCGATTGCTAGCCCCGAAGGGCTGTCCTATTGCCCCGGGTTTCAATCCGAGTGCTAGGAAAGAAGAACTAATCGTTTTGGCGAATATATGGTAAAACCGAACAGGCAGGCAAAATTAGTGACAAAGCAGTTGCTTTTAAAAAGTTTCTAACCCCGAAGGGGTGTCGTTATTATAGCCCCGGGTTTCAACCCGAGGGCTAGGAAAGAAGAACTAATCGTTTTGGCGAATATATGGTAAAACCGAACAGGCAGGCAAAATTAGTGACAAAGCAGTTGCCTTTAAAAAGTTTCTAACCCCGAAGGGATGTCCTATTGCTAGCCCCGAAGGGATGTCCTATTGCCCCGGGTTTCAACCCGGGGGCTAGAAATGAAGAACCAATCGTT
>CAYUIZ010000115.1:2642-9131 GCA_964444885.1 uncultured Sphingobacteriaceae bacterium
ATGTCCTATTGCCCCGGGTTTCAACCCGGGGGCTAGAAATGAAGAACCAATCGTTTTGGCGGAAATTTTGCCCTTTTTAGCAAAATTTGTGACAAAACAACTAATTAGGAAAGAATGACCATATTCCCTAGGGAAGACACCTTGATGGTCTAGGAATCCGAAAAAACAGTGACATCGTCGACCAAAATCAAGAGCCCTACATGGGCGGTTTGGGAAATTCCACCGACTACCACGGGCAGGGCCGCCACATTTCCTATCCAACGTAATCCGCGATCGCTTCGCCGACTTGCCGCACGGCGTCTGCGGGCAAGTCGCCCCAAATTTGCACCCAGCCCTCAACTGGATCGTGCCGCAACTGACTGATCGCCGCGCCGTTCAAATAACAGTAGTACAGCGGTACGCTGTCCGTCGTTTCGTCGGGTTCGATGGTCACCGACCGACCGTCAAATTGACCCGCAATACTGAGTTCGAATGATTTTTCTGCTTGTTCCATGGGATAGCCCCTTTTTTACCGTATGAACAGGGGTAGGAGGGAAAGGTTCTTCCGAAAACGAAAAAGGCATACACGGACAGCACGGTGGGCTGATCGTCCGGGACGTCAATACCGCGATTCCCTAGCGTGAAAGCGCGTGCAACGCTGCTTCGACAGTGGGCAAAAAATTGACTTGCTTTCCTTGGTTGCTTTCCGCCATAAAATCGCGGATGCTCGGACTCGTGAATTTGGTGAAATCACCGACAATCACCAGCCTGACGCGGTAGTTGGAAAACTTCTGCAGGATTTCCCCGGCTATTTTGGTCTTGAGGTCGAAAAAGGCGGGTGTCAGCTGGTGTTCATGTATAATCACGCGATCAAAACCTTGGTAATAAACGTTCCCGATGAGGTCAATCCCGTCTTGTTCCTGATGGATCACCGTGCTATCCGCAAATAATTCCGCGATATCCGTTTCTCCGACAAGGTGGGTTTTGAAGTGCATAGCTAGCTCGTGTATTCGTTCCTACAAACATAGTGAAAGAAACTGGGGAATCGACGCTAAAACGTCGCTAACCCCCGGAGCGGCGCCTGTTTTTAGCCCCGGGTTTCAACTATTTCTAGTCCCGGGTTTCAATCCGGGAGCTTTATCCGCCCGCATTGTGCCCAGGTTTCTTATCTTTGCCACTATGGCTCGCGTCTCCGAAATTGATCTCCATACCTCCGCATTCCTGCGGAATACGTCCGGGCTCTATCCCGAAGACCTCGTCACGCACAGTATCGATCGGATGCGCACGGCACTTAACCAAGCCGTACAGCGCGGCGACAAAGAAATTCGCTTCATCCACGGCCTGGGCAACGGCACGCTCAAAGAACGCGTGTACCACGAACTCCGCGTGTACCAGAAAGACGGATTAATTGAGTCCTTCGAACCCTCTTTTTTCAATAAGGGAGTCGTCAATGTGATCATCCGGTTTTGACCGTCCCGAGTCAAGAAAATCGCTGATAAAACGTATTTAACCCGGAAACTGCGTCATAATTATCGCGCTTGGCCAACGCCCCCCGCGAAAGGTGACGGCCACGAATCGACAAAATCCAATTATATCGAAATCGAAACCACACGAAATTGATTTTTACCAGCCCGCAAAAAATCCGTATTTTCGTAATCAATAAAAAAAAGGAGAGACGTCTTGCCAGTAAAGATTCCAAATAGCCTGCCTGCCATTGAGCTGCTGAAGAAGGAGAATATATTCGTAATGAATGAGTTGCGTGCTAACCAACAGGACATACGACCGATGCGCGTGGTGATTCTCAACCTGATGCCGCTCAAGATCTCGACGGAGACCGATTTTATACGACTGCTGTCAAACAACCCGTTGCAGGTGGAGATTCAGTTCGTACACCTGGACACCCACACGCCGCGCAATACGCCTGCCGAGCACCTCGAGGCCTTTTACAAGGGGTTCCACGAAATTTCGGACAGTTACTACGACGGAATGATCATTACGGGGGCGCCCGTGGAGCTATTGCCCTTCGAAGAGGTTTCGTACTGGAAAGAAATCAAGACGATTTTTGACTGGGCACGCACGCATGTAACGTCGACGCTCTATATCTGCTGGGCCGCGCAGGCCGCGCTGTATCACTTCTACGGTGTACAGAAAACCCCGCTCGGAAGTAAGCTTTTCGGTGTGTTTAAGCATCAGGCACGGGACAAGCGCCACCCGCTGTTTCGGGGCTTTGACGACGAATTCCATATTCCCCACAGCCGACACACCACGCTGTCAGAAGCGGACATAAGCCGTACCAATGAACTGGAAATACTCGCTGCCTCTGACCAAGCCGGCGCGGCGATCCTCGCTTCACGAGGTGGGCGCGAATTTTACCTGACCGGACATTCCGAATACGCGTCGACAACGTTGCACGAAGAATATCTACGGGACATGGAGAAAGGTGATGCGATCGAACCCCCGGCAAACTATTACGAAGGAAATGACCCAAACAACCCGCCTGTGGTGCGGTGGGCCGGCCATGCCAACTTGCTATTCAATAATTGGCTGAACTATTTCGTGTACCAGGAAACCCCATACGACCTGAGCGAAGTCCCCAGCATGGGCGCGCTCAAGCAGGAGGGGTAAGGCGTGGCATTGCAGTCCGCGCGATCGAGGCCGCGTTAAATCAGTTCAACAAACGTAAGTAAGACGGGTTACTACACACTCCCTTTGTGCCAAACATCTTCATAGGCTTCGGCGTGCCTCCTGAACTGGGCATGCACATAGGGGCAGAGTGGCGCGATCATCAACTGCTGTTCCCGCGCGTGGCTCACCACTTTCTCCAGTAGGATTTTTGCGAAGCCCCGGCCGGCAAAGGCCTCATCGACTTCCGTGTGGTATACCGTCAGAATACCGTCTTTAATCGCAAGATCCATTTTTCCCGCTTTGACACCGTCGGTATACAATTGTAATTCCCCGACGTTGTGTCCGTTAAGTGCCAGTTTCGTAGTTTCCATAGGACTTTTCTTTAATGCTCAGTGCGCCAGAAAGACATTGGCCGACTGGATTGGTTAATCGTGCTGCGGTGGCGTTATGCGGCTTTACCCACTGCCGCGCCTTTGTGTCGTAGACTTCAGGCAAACCCTTGACGCAGATTCCAGCATGGATGCAAACTTTGGGCGTCCAGCGGATGGTAATTTCGCCGTTGGAATATTCGTGCGTTTCCATATTCAGGCTATTTCACGAATAAATGTACATAAAAATTCCTACGCTTTCTGCCGTATGCAGCGCAACCGCAGGGAAATTTTTAAAACGTCTAAAATCCCGAGGGGGAGCCTAATTTTAGCCCCCCCCCCGAGTTTCACTATTTATAGCCCCAGGTTTCAACCATTTATAGCCCCGGTTTCAACCCGGGGGCTAGAATGTATATCCGCCTCATTTTCGTATGTTTGTGTCATAAAATACAAGAAGATGAAAACGCAATTTCTTTACGGACTCCTCGTGCTGGCAATGGGTAGTTTCGGCGCTTGCCAAAGCGGCACTCAATCGAACGAGGATACCCACACGGTAGCCATCGAACAAGAAGAAACCGGCCAAATCGTAACGACCTCCCTCACGGACGCTGCAGGCCAGAAGCTGGACCTCGCCTTTGACAATGCCGCGGGCACAGCCACGCTCGTTCTGGATGGAGATACCATTCGCCTCACCCAGGAAACCATGGCATCCGGTGTGCGGTACAGCAACGACAATTACGTGTATGCTGAGCACCAGGGCAACGTGACGCTCACGAAGGACGGGGAAAGCATCTTCCAAATAACCCCATAAGCGGGTTTTTGGAACTAGCGTTCCCGGTTTTGCTTGAGGAAATACCTTCGGACCACCCACAACGTGAGGAGCGGCAATAGCGCAAAGACGGCGAACAGGATCCAGGCCGCATCCTTGGTACGTGCAAGATTAGCCGTTTCATGAATGCCGGCCATACTCGTTACCACGCCCGTAACCGCGGCGCCGAAGGCCGTGGCAATCAACTGAATCGTGGTGAGCGATGCCGCAGCGTGGTCTTCTTCGCCCGCATTGGCCGATGACAGCGCCCGGGCGAGCAGGTGCGGCCAGCCCATGCCGATGCCCCCGCCGATGAGTACCAAACACAGACTGATAAGGACCAGCGTCAGCAATGGATGGAAACTGGTGTTGACAATGGCAAAAGCCAGCCCCAGCAGACCGCTCGCCATGGCTACCGGACCCAGATGCCATATGTGGAGGATGCGCTGGCCGGATGACCCCGAAAAAAGAATGGAAAAGCCGGTCCAGCCAATGGCCATCATCACCGTCAGGTAGCCCGCCTTTAACGGAGAATAACCGTGTATTTCCTGAAGGAAATAGGGGATATAAATTTCCACTGCGGTAGCCGCCTGCAAAAAAGCAATAGCCGCATACGTTGCTCCCAGCCGCGATGAAACGCGATACGAGCCGTTGGGAAGTAAACGGTTCACGGCGTTTTTCTCAAGCCGGACCAACACCAATATCAGCACGACCGACACGAGGATCCCGCCAACGGCCAAGCGCAGATCCTCCGCGAGGCTACCCATGGATACTGCAATCGTAGCCGCGGTTAGTAAAAATAGCTTAAAAAAAGGCGGCGGTGGCGAGGATCCTGCCGTGGCATTACCGCTGGGCAACACCTTGCTGATGGTCACGAACAAGGCGACGGAAATCACCAGCACAGAACCAAAAGACAGTCGCCAAACGCCAAGTCCGGCGAAAACTCCCCCAATGAACGGTCCCGACAAGGCCGCTATCCCCCACATTCCGGACAGCAAAGCCATTGCCCGCGACCACAACCGCTCTTCAAAGACAAGCCGGATCATCGAGTAGGAGAGGGCGAACAGCAGTCCGCCGCCGATTCCCTGCACGGTACGTCCGGCAAGCATCACGGCCATGGTAGGGGCCAGCGCACAAAGGAGCGTGCCCGCAGCAAAGATGACAATGGAAAGCCGATAGGCCCGCTTGGGGCCGCGCCGCGAAAGCAAACGCGCGGATAGGACGGAGCCGATAATGGAAGCGACGACGAATAACGTGGTGTTCCAGCTGAAAAAGGCAAAACCACCGATATCCCGGACAACCGAAGGCAGAATCGTAGTCGCCAAAAAAACGTTCACTGCGTGCAGTCCTACGCCGCCCGCCAAGGAAACCGCTTTAATGCCGTTTGATCCCGAAAGCAATGACTTCCAGCTGTTGTCTCTTTTATCCATATATTGCCATTTCGATCACCTGCGCGCTATAAAAAACAAGGAGCAATCCCAATGCCACCGGTATCTCCCCATCAAAACGGCAAACATAACCAAATAGTTTGCTGAAACAAGGGTAGCTGAGCGGGCCTAGCGCAGGGTAGGGCCAGGCTCGACAAAATCCATGATCCGCACGTGCGACCATGATACGCTGAAAAACAGTAGATTTGCGAATATGAAGCACATCAGTCCTTTCGTGATTTTGGCCATATTCATCGGCACCACACTGCTGTCCTGCCAATCCAGCCAGCGGGACACGGGCGTCCCGACCGTCGGATTTATCGAAGCTTTTGAAGACGCTACGATTGCCCAGGCTCGCATCGGATTCATCGACGCCTTAGCCCATGGCGGCTACAGCGAGGATGACGGCACGCTACGGGTCATCTACCGTAATGCGCAGGGCGACGCCGGCACGCTGAGTCAGATCGTCAACTATTTTGGCAGCCGGCCGATCAGCCTCATTGGCACGAGCACCACGCTGGCAACGCTCGCAACCGCGCAGCGGGTTCATGATACGCCCATTTTCCAATCCGTCACTGCCATGCCGGACATTATCGGATTGGCCAGCAAAGAGGGCGTGCCGCCCGCCAATTTATTCGGAACAGGCGAGACCCTCCACTATATCGACACGGCCTTTGCCATCATTGCCGAAACCGTCAAACCACAAGGCGAACGCCTGCGGGTGGGCATGATTTACAACCAGGCCGAACCCCAGTCGGTAGAAGCTTACGAACGTTTGGCCAGCCTAGCGCAGTCCTTAGGTGCCGAACTCGTGGCCCAGCCTTTGCAGGCATCGGCCGAAGCCCAGCTGGTGGTGCGTTCCTTGTTGCAACGGGATATCGACGCCTTTTTTGCCAATCCGGATAACACAGTTTTCGCCGCATTCGAAACGATCGTCCGCAACTGCAACGAGCGTGGCGTCCCCATATTCACCAGCGAATCGGGCTTAGTCGCCCGCGGTGCGGTAGCCGCTTTCGGTGCGGACATTTACCAATGGGGTTACCAGAGCGGGGCACAGGCGGCACGCTACTTAAACAGCGGCTCGACGTCCGGCATGCAGGTAGAAATGCTCAAAGTCCGCAAGCGCGTCTACAATCCAGCCATTGCCGAACGGTTCGGTTTGGTATTCGATGCCAGCTTCGCAGCCCTGTCTAATTAGGGACGTCCGTCGTCTGGACTAATCCCATCGGGTGCACGACAGATTTCCCCTTCATTACAAAAATCATTTTGTCATCCTGACGAC
>CAYUIZ010000116.1:0-9119 GCA_964444885.1 uncultured Sphingobacteriaceae bacterium
AGCCTACTGCAATTTCTGGTGCGTTTTCCACCACAGGTCGGGCATTTCCCCAGCCACTGCCTGCTGGTAATCCTCATAGCGGCAGGGGACGAGGTAATAGCGCTCGTTGACGGATTTTGACCCGAAGTAGGGGACCTGCATCCACCAGCGGTCGGATTTCTTGCTCTTGATGAAAACCAGTTCGTAAGCATCGCCTTCCAACGCCGTACGGTAGGTGATGTATGAGGATTTCGGGATTGGGGGCGCATCGTTTTTGCGGCTGTAATACCCGTCGACGAAGCACCACACCATCTGCGCGACGAGCTGGGCGGTTAGTTCGTGGTTGTCAAGCTGCGGATTGTATTCGTAGAAGCCGATCGAGGTCAGCTTGTCGCTGATGCCAGCATACCGGCACAACTGGCACGCATCGTCGCCGTACAGGCCGTTGGGTGAGGCATTGGCATTGCCCGGCGCATCCGCAGCACGAATCGCCCCGATATCGAAACTAACGAGATCTGCCGCGCGAATCAACGGTTCGGCGTGGTCAATCTTCCCCGTCATCATGCCCAGCCGTAGGGTGTTGAAGTAGAGCTTGTCGTACATGTTGATGGCTTCCGGACTGGCAAAATACGATTGGTACGCCAAGTTGCTCAAGCAAAACAAGTAGTCGGGCTCGTGCAGGATGATATGGTTCAGGAAGGTCTGGGAAGTCAGCGGTGCGGATTCCGTGTTTTGCTGGTCAATGTCAATGCCGGGGTCAATAATGGCGACTTCGACCTTCTGTTCCAGCTTTTCGTAGGCCGCGTACTGGGCGTAGGTCAGGTCTTGTCCGCCGCCTAGAATAACGGGGATAATACCGGCTTTCATCAATTCCTCACACACGGTCTTGACGGCCACGTGGGTATCCTTGACGGTGCTGCCCGCCAAAATATTCCCTAAGTCAGCAAGCTTAACCCGATAATCACCATGGTAGAGTTGGTAGAAGTGCTTGCGGATAACGTCCGGTCCGGCGGCGGTTCCGGTGTTGCCGATGGCCTGCCGGTCTTCCAGCACGCCGAAAATGGCGATGTGGGGCGTATTTTCTTCCAAATCGGGGAACCGCTCAGCGTAGATGTCCACCACCTCACCCATCTGGGTGTTGAAAAACCCGGATTCGGGTTCAAAATCACTAAGCCTGACCGGCGAGAAGAAATCTGACAATGACATGTACGTTGAATATTAGCGCGTTGAGCCTGCTGGCCAGACTGTCTTGGACCAGCGTCCCGCAAACTTACGCAAAAGCCCTTGTATTGGAAGACGAGCCTTTCAAAAAACACTTCCTTCGGCGCGACAACGCTTCAGGACGGGGCGGTTGCATTGGTCTGTCAGCGCGTGGATATTCCCTCAATCCGGGTACTCGGGGACGTGAGGCTACGGCTGCGGAGCACCCTGCTTGCCCGTCTTTGCCCCCATCGTCCGCTACCCGTTGGCCGGAATTCCAGAGCCATCTCGCCAAAGCGAAATTTTTGCCCATATATCGGTTATTTGCCTTATTTTTGGGCGCATCCAACGCACCAACGGAATATAAGCAGTGATTTTAGTAACAGGCGGAACAGGTTTTCTCGGGTCCACGTTGATCAAGCAATTGATCAGTGCCGGGCATCCCGTCCGTGCTACCAAGCGCGCGTCTTCGACGATACCCGAGTCCCTAGCGGTGCCTAGCGCGTTGTTGGAATGGGTGGATGCGGATATCACCGACTATTTCGCCCTTGTGGACGCCTGTCAGGGTGTGAACCAACTGTACCATTGCGCGGCAATGGTGTCTTACCAAACCGCCGACAAGCAAGCGATGATACGCACCAATGTGGAGGGAACGGCCCATGTCGTGAACATTGCATTAGACGAGAATATACGCTTGGTGCATGTGAGCTCGATCACGGCGTTGGGCGAACCCAAGCCCGGGCAAGATACCACAGAAGAAGACTGGTGGGAATACGACCGGCAGAAATCCGGCTATTCGATCGCCAAGCACGATGCCGAAATGGAGGTATGGCGGGGCGTCGCCGAAGGGCTCGACGCCGTTATCGTCAATCCCTCGCTAATCATCGGTGCGGCGGCCGGCGACAAAGGGAGCGGCTCCGTTTTTTCGCTGGTACACCGCGGCCTCAAGTTTTACGCTACCGGATCGGTGGGGTTGGTGGATGTGGAAGATGTGGCCAAGGCGATGGTTTTGCTCATGGATGACCGCTCCATATCCGGCGAGCGCTTTATCGTGAGCAATGAAAACAAAACTCACCAAGCGTTGCTTGCGGCTTATAGCAGCCTCATCGACCGCCCCGCCCCAACCATCAAGGCTACGCGGGCAATGCTGGGCCTGGCCTGGCGTGGCGCCTGGGTGGCTTCGCTTTTTTCCGGCAAGCCGCCGCTCCTCACCAGAGAGTCTGTCCGGGCTTCGGCCCGAAAGCTTCGCTTTTCGAACCGCAAACTCCAAGCCGCCATCGGCATGGAATTTACCCCTTTAGAACACACGCTGCGCAGGATTAGCCTCGCGCTCACTTTGAACGAAAACAAACGTGGATAACTACTATATCATCGATTTTGACAGTACCTTCACCCAAGTGGAGGCCTTGGACGAACTGGCACGCATTTCTTTGGAAAACCACCCGGCAAAAAGCCTGGTGTACGAGGAAATCGAACGGCTGACCAATCTGGCCATGGACGGCAAACTCTCGTTTCGCGAGAGCCTCTCGGCACGGGTCAAGCTATTGTCGGCCAACCGCGACCACTTAGCTAAACTGGTGTGGGTGCTCAAAAAGAAAGTGTCACTTTCCTTCTCGCGCAACAGGGAATTCTTTATCAAGAATGCAGACAGCGTGCTCATCGTGTCGGGCGGCTTCAAGGAATTCATCACGCCTGTGGTCATTCCCTACCACATCAAACGGGAGAATATCTACGCCAACACCTTTCTCTTTGACGAGAGCGGCAATATCATCGGCTATGATGACACCAATCCCCTGTCTGAGGAAGGCGGCAAAGTCAAGCTGTTGCGCCAACTGCAGTTGCCGGGCCGTATCTATGGCATTGGCGACGGGTATTCGGATTTCCAGCTCAAGGAGTCAGGGCTGATTGAGCGATTCTTCGCCTTTACCGAAAATATTGAGCGCAAAAGCGTGTTGGAGAAAGCAGACCACGTGACGCCTAGCTTTGATGAGTTTCTTTATGTCAACGACCTGCCGCGGGCGATATCCTATCCTAAAAACCGGATCCTTTGCCTTATCGTGGGCGATGTACCCGATGTGGCCGTCGCCTTGCTCCAGCGCGAAGGGTTTTCGGTCCGCGTCAAGGACACCTTTGAAGATAAGTACACGCGCGACGTAGGCATGCTCTTGCTGGGCAATGGCGTGGTGCTGGACAAGGAACAGTTGCGGCAGGCGGACAAGCTAAAAACCATCGGCTACCTTGGCGACAGCAAAAGCTTTGTCGACCGCGACCTGACCAACGAGAAGGGCATCGTGGTATTTGACGATAAGAAAGGCAAGAAACGCAACGCCGAGTTTATCCCCCGCCGTATGGCCGAGTTTATCAACAAAGGCGACACGTATATGAGCCGCAATTTCCCCAACCTGATCCTACCCAAGGTATACAAGGCGCACCGCCTGATCCATATCCACAAGAACGTGCCGGGCATCATGGCCCAAATCAACAAGGTGTTTGCCGAGAACGAGATCAATATCGTCTCCCAATTTTTGGTAACGCGCCATGGTATTGGCTATGCAGTCACCGACGTGGAAACCACCTACGGTCGCCAACTGATTAAACAGCTTCGACAGATTGAAAACACGATCAAGTTTAGGTTGCTGTATTGATTCGAGGTATCGAAAGCCGGAAATCCATCATTTTTATCATTTCGAGAACAGCAGGAGTCGCTAATTGTCAGTATTTTAGTTTTCTCAACGTTGCTTCGTCGCGTTTGAAATGCTGCTTTTGATACCGCCTCTTTTCGTTGCGGCGGATCTTTCGTTTCCCTTTTGTATCCATTCGCTGGACCGATTGTTTATTTTTTTCTATTTTCGTTTCAGAAAACCAAGCCGATAGGCGGCGTGGCGCGAGCCTTCAATCCGGAACGAGCCCACCTCCGAAACCTAAAGCGCATTTTTCACCATAACCAATGAAAAATAAAGCACTATATGGCTACATCGACACGCGTGGTGAGTTGATCATCGCGAGGCGGTACCGGATTGCCGAGCCTTTTTGCGAAGGTGTCGCTGTAGTAGCCGCTGACGGACAGTACGGGCTTATTGATCGCTGGGGCACGACGGCGGTGCCCTTGCGGTATGAGGGCGCGCGAAGCATGTCGTCGGGGCTGGCCGCGGTGCGTCGTGGTGATGAATGGGGATTTGTCGACGCGCTTGGCAACGAATGCATCCCGCCCCAGTTTGAAGACGTCGGCGAGTTTGCCGATGACTTGGCCCCGGTTAGCATCGAGGGGCTGTGGGGGTACGTGGATCGCGGCGGCATATTGCGCATTCCATGTCGCTACCAGCATGCGTTTTCTTTTGAACAAGGGATGGCAATGGTGTCCTACCGCAATATGTGGGGGTTTGTGGATCGCTCCGGTGAGGAAACCATCCTCCCAAGCTATGAAAACGTGCTTCCTTTCGTGAAAGATCTGGCGCCGGTAGCCGTGGGAGGCTGTTGGGGTTGCATAGACCGAAGCGGGTCTATGGTTGTGTTGCCGCAGTATGACGACATCGGTTTGTATTCGGAAGGATTGCTGGCCGTTTCCAAAAACGAGCGCTGGGGATGCATAGACCGGTATGGCAATGAAGTCATCCCGTTTCGTCATGAAGAGGAGTTGCTGTTTCGCGACGGGCTGGCCGTTGTGCAGCAGGCGGGCCGTTATGGGTTTTTACGCCCTGACGATACGTGGGCCGTTGCACCGGCGTTTGACTATGCGTCGCACTTTGAACACGGTCTTTCGCTCGTGGAGCGCGCCGGGCGGTGGGGCTTTGCCGACCGGGAGGGTACTGCCGCCGTGCCCATCGAGTACGAAGACGGCCATGGTTTTGACGAAAGTCTGGCCACGGTAAAACGAGGTAACAGGTGGGGGTGCATCGATAAGACGGGACAAACTTGCGTGCCGTTTGTCTATGACAAGCCCGTCTTTTTTAGCGAAGGCCGTGCCCGCGTGTCCGGATTCGACGGCGCGTAGGATACGCCAAGCGGGAGACTTCCGAAAGAGATAGGTTTTTTTACTTCGTCGGGGGTGCAGGCAGCCGCCGAAGCGTGCTTTTTTCAGCATCCGCGGAGGTGTTGTCTGGCCGTCCCGAATCGTGCGGCCGACAGCTTAGAACTGTTCTAAATTGCTTATTTTCCTTGCTTCATAACCACCTATATTAAATCTATTGGTAGATTTGCTTACCAAAAATCACGAAAATAATCTATTACGACAATGAGTACATCTAAGCATGTGTTATCGTCCGCGCTCGGGAAGAAACTGATCATGAGCCTGACGGGGTTGTTCCTGTGTGTGTTTCTCATCGTTCACCTGGTTGGCAACCTGCAGCTATTCTATGCTGACGAAGGGAAGGCGTTTAACGATTATGCCTACACGATGACCCACTTTGCACCCATTAAGATTGTCTCCTATCTGTTGTATGCGTCCATTATAGTACATGCAATCTACGCGTTGGTGCTCACGATACGCAACCGCAAGGCGCGCCCGGTTTCCTATGGAATGTACCGCGGATCGGCCAACAGTCCTTGGAGCTCGCGCAATATGGGCATACTGGGTACAATTCTGTTGGTGTTCATCGTCACCCACATGAGCAATTTCTGGTGGAAGTTTCACAACGACCAAGTGCCGTACATCGAGTATCGCACAGACCTCAGCACCGGGCAGACGACGAGTGTCGAGCTGGTAGCCGGTGAGTTTAATGGGCACGTGTCGTACACCGAAAACGGGGTCGAAGTAATCCGGGCGAAGGACCTGTACAAGCAAGTGGGTTTTGCCTTTAAAAACCTGCCGCTCGTCTTGTTGTACCTCGTGGGTATGGCGGCGCTCTCGTTCCACCTGATCCACGGGTTTAAGAGTGCGTTTCAGACACTCGGTTTCGATCACAGACGCTATATAGGCATAATCCGTGGCATTGGCATTTGGTTTTTTGGCGTAGCCGTCCCGATCGGATTTGCGGCGATGCCCTTGTATTTCTATTTTTTCAAGTAAGCGATTACGGACGCTTTATATCAGTCGTGCGTACAAAAATAATTGACACAGTATGTTAAATTCAAAAGTACCGGAAGGGCCATTGGCTGAGAAGTGGTCGAAGCATAAGTTTAACCTCAAGCTGGTAAACCCTGCTAACAAGCGTAAATATACGATCATCGTTGTTGGCACAGGCTTGGCGGGGGCATCCGCGGCGGCTTCCCTTGGTGAGCTGGGATACAACGTCAAGGCATTTTGCTACCAGGATAGCCCGCGCCGGGCGCACTCGATCGCGGCGCAAGGCGGTATCAACGCGGCAAAAAACTACCAAAACGACGGTGATAGCGTGTATCGCCTGTTCTACGACACCATCAAAGGCGGTGATTACCGTGCTCGCGAAGCCAACGTACATCGCTTGGCGGAAGTGTCCGTCAATATCATTGACCAGTGCGTAGCGCAGGGTGTGCCATTTGCCCGCGAATACGGTGGCCTGCTCGACAACCGCTCTTTTGGCGGCGCACAAGTATCCCGTACGTTCTACGCCCGGGGCCAAACCGGACAACAGCTTTTGTTGGGCGCTTATTCGGCGCTCAACCGTCAGATTAATAAAGGTACGGTCAAGATGTACAACCGGCATGAGATGCTGGATGTCGTAACCATCGACGGACACGCGCGCGGCATTATCACCCGCGATATGGTAACCGGCGACATCGAGTCGCACGAAGGACACGCTGTCCTGCTCTGCACCGGCGGGTATGGCAACGTGTTTTTCCTGTCTACCAATGCGATGGGTTGCAATGTCACCGCGGCGTGGCGCGCACACAAGCGGGGTGCTTTTTTCGCCAACCCCTGTTACACGCAGATTCACCCGACTTGTATCCCGGTCACCGGCGACCACCAGTCTAAGCTGACGCTGATGTCAGAGTCGCTGCGTAACGACGGACGCGTTTGGGTGCCCAAAACGGCTGAGCTAGCCCAACGGCTCCGCAAAGGCGAAATCAAGATTTCAGACATTAAAGAAGAAGACCGGGATTACTACCTGGAACGCAAATATCCTTCTTTCGGCAACTTGGTGCCACGGGACGTGGCCTCACGTAATGCCAAAGAGGTGGTGGATGAGGGCCGTGGCGTAGGAGCGTCAGGCGTCGCTGTGTACCTCGATTTCGAGGATGCCATCAAGCGTCTCGGCGAAGACGCGGTGCGGGCCAAATACGGCAACCTCTTCGATATGTATTATCAGATTACGGACGAAAACCCGTATAGGCAACCGATGCGGATATATCCCGCGGTGCACTACACGATGGGTGGCCTGTGGGTCGATTACAACCTGATGACGACCATTCCGGGCTTGTACGCCCTGGGCGAGTGTAACTTCTCTGACCACGGCGCAAACCGGTTGGGTGCTTCCGCGCTCATGCAGGGTTTGGCCGATGGCTATTTCGTCATTCCATTCACGGTGGGCGATTACCTGGCCGGTCTCGGATTTGATCCAGTCGACAAGAATCATCCGAATTTCGAGAAAACTCGCCAAGAGGTGGAGGACCGCGTACACCAGCTGCTTGCGCTGAAAGGGAGCAAAACGGTAGACGATATCCACAAGCAACTCGGCCACATCATGTGGGAATACTGCGGCATGGCGCGCAACGCCGAAGGCCTGCAGAAAGCCAAAGGCCTGATTCGCGAATTGCGCGAAGAGTTTTGGACCAACGCGACGGTATTGGGTGAAAACGACGAGATGAACCAATCGCTCGAGAAGGCTGGTCGGGTGGCCGATTTTCTGGAGCTGGGCGAGCTGATGGTCGATGATGCCCTGAACCGTGCCGAGTCGTGTGGGGGGCACTTCCGCGAGGAAAGCCAAACCGAAGAAGGCGAGGCTAAGCGCGATGACGAGAACTTCCGCTACGTGGCAGCATGGCAGTTCTCAGGCGATGGCCAGCAGGCGGTATTGCATAAGGAGGCACTCGAGTTTGAGAATGTGACATTGACACAACGGAGCTATAAGTAATTCAAGATTGAAGACTTCGGATTGGATATTTTAGGTGTCGGAGCAAGCTTACTCATTTGCTCACCACCACCACTCTGATTCCAAATAACAACACCATGAGCGGAAACATGAACCTGACGCTGAAAGTATGGCGGCAAAAAAATAACAAACAAAGGGGCAAGTTCGTGACGTACGATGCGAAAGGCATTTCGCCGGACATGTCATTCCTGGAGATGCTGGACGTGGTCAACGAAGACCTGGTCAGGAAAGGGGAAGACCCGATTCACTTCGACCACGATTGCCGCGAGGGCATCTGTGGGATGTGTTCCCTGCATATCAATGGCCGTCCGCATGGACCCAAGGAGCTGACGACGACCTGCCAGTTGCACATGCGCAGTTTCCACGACGGGCAGACCGTCGTTATTGAGCCTTGGCGTGCGGCAGCGTTCCCCGTCATCAAAGACCTGACCGTAGACCGCAGCTCCTTTGAGCGCATACAGCAGGCCGGAGGCTTTGTCAACGTCAATACCGGAGGCGTGCCGGATGCGAATGCCATCCCAATTCCGAAGGTGGTCGCCGATGAGGCCTTCGAGTCAGCCACGTGCATCGGTTGCGGTGCGTGCGTAGCGGCCTGCAAGAATGCGTCGGCGATGCTGTTCGTTGCCGCCAAAGTATCTCAGTTTGCGTTGTTGCCGCAAGGACAGACCGAGCGTGCCAGCCGGGCGCAGGCGATGGTGGCCCAAATGGATGCCGAAGGGTTTGGAAGCTGCACGAATACGGGTGCTTGCGAGGCGGAATGCCCGGTTGGAATTAGCCTGACCAACATCGCGCGCCTCAACCGCGAATACCTGGGCGCCAAACTGTTCAAAGAAGAAGAAGCGCACTAAAACGACGCTGAACATCGGATAATTGGACAGCCTTGCCACCTTATGGCAGGGCTGTCCCGTTTATACGCCAGCCCGCCACGGGCGG
>CAYUIZ010000117.1:0-9106 GCA_964444885.1 uncultured Sphingobacteriaceae bacterium
AAGGGTAATTCCCAACGCGCTAAGCCACAGTGATTTCAATGCATTTTGTTTCACAAGGCAAAGATAGCGGATTTGTGCGAAGCGGATAACGTGGACTGAAAATTAATATGCTAGGTCGGGCGTGACCGTGGGGCACACTACCTCGATCGACGTATTTTGTTTCCCACTTGTGCTGCTTGCCTTCCACAAAAAAGAATGTTTAACTACCTTAGCCAACTGATTTGACGCGAATGTTAAAAAATCCGTTGTCTGCCCCGGCCAGCACGGTCATTGCCGGGTTAGTGTTTGCCGTCTTGTGGGGTTCTGCGTCTACCGCCACGAAGATCGGGTTGGAGTCTGCTCAGCCTTTTGTGATTGCTATCAGCCGTTTTGCCATGGCCGCCACGCTGATGTTGGTGTTGGCACATGTTTTTTTGAAGTATCGATTGCCGCGCAAGCAAGAGTGGCGGTTGCTGTTTGTGTACGGACTGCTCAATGTAGGTATCTACTTGGGATTGTATGTCATCGCGTTGCAGAACGTGTCTGCCGGCCTGGCAGCGTTACTAGTCGCCACGAATCCCGTTCTGATTAGCCTGATCAGTACCCTATGGTTTCGGCAGCCTTTTGGCGGGCGGATGGCGCTTAGCATTGCCTGTTGCATACTTGGCTTGCTGATCGTGGCGGTGCCGTTGGTGCAAGCGAGCTACACGACGCCCGGCGGATTGGCCATTTTATTGCTCAGCATGGCTTCTTATTCCGCTGGCGCAATTTACTTTGCGCGAACCTCCTGGAATGGACTAAATATGCTGGTCATCAATGGGTGGCAGACTCTATTCGGCGGACTGTCGGTTCTGCCGATCGCTTTGCTGGTTTTTGAGCCAGCCCGCAATGTGTACGATGCTGGCTTCTGGCTGGCCACGTTGTGGCTGGCACTACCCGTGTCGGTGGTAGCGGTCCTATTGTGGCAACACCTCTTGCGGGAGCATCCCGTCAAAGCTTCGTTTTGGCTGTTTCTTTGTCCGATAGCGGGTTTTGCCATTGCGGCGGTCGTGCTGGGCGAGCCCGTCACCTGGCATACGTGGGTGGGAGTTATCCTCGTGCTCACAGGCCTTTACATCGTACAATGGCGGCGGCGCAGGCAGGCGTGAAGCTAAATGAATAGGACGACGTAGAAGTATACCAAAGGAGCCGCCAGCAGGAGCCCGTCAAAGCGGTCAAGCAAACCGCCATGCCCGGGCAGTATATTGCCCGAGTCCTTCACTTGCAAGCTGCGCTTCAACATCGACTCCACCAAATCGCCGAGTGTGCCGAACGTGGAAATCAGCACGGCAATTACCAGCCACTGGGGCAAGGTGAATACGGCAAAATAGTGCTGGACGATAACGGCCAGCACGAGCGCCAGGACGATGCCGCCCACTAGGCCTTCCCAGGTTTTGTTGGGCGATATGCGTTCAAAAAGCTTGTGCTTGCCCCACGTACGCCCTGCCAGGTAGGCACCCGTATCATTGGCCCAGAGAATGAGCAGAAAGCCCAAGGGTATGCGGTAGTTGTACCGGCCTTCAACAAAGGCCAGCGCAAGGAAAAAGATGAACGGCAAGACAACATAGACCAGTCCTAAAAACGTGAAACCGATGCTGGAAAAGGGTTTTGCCGATTTGCCAAACAGTTCGGCGATAAAGACCGCTGGGAATAAGGGGATCAGCCAAATTAAGTAGGCGAGGGAAAAGATCAATCCGTATTGGTAGGCGGCAACCGTCCCAAAAAGCGCCACGGCCAAGGTAATCCCTAATGAACGGCCGGCCATCGAGATGCGAGGCGATACCATTTGGTAAAACTCGCCAGCGCACCAAGCGCTCAGCAGGAGGAAAAAGACGGTGAACGCATGCGCGCTGACCAATACGGCAGCCAACATGACTGCCACAAAAAAGAGTGCCGTTATCGCGCGAACTTTCATGGGGCTAGGCTGTGCCGTTATCGGCCATTAATCGCAATGCAGTTTCTTCCTGTTGCTCGTGAACGTACAACTCTACCGTCCCGATATTGTAAGGTGATATCTGCTTATTCATCAGCACGGCGTGCACCTCATTCTCCAACAGCATCTGCTTGATGATTTCGGCTTCCATCAGGTTGGTCGTCGACAAAATTTTCTTCCAGTTCTTTTCCATAATTAATTTCTTTGGGTCTGCGCGGTCTTACGGTATTGGTACAACAATACGGTTGCCATGGCTACACTCAGCAAGTATACGTAAAACGGGATTTGATCGCCAAAATTAATCTCTTCCAGCCCTTTGCCCTGGCGTTGCAGGTAAAAAGCCGATAGTGTAGCCGCCGCGTTGTTCAGAAAATGGGCGAAAATGGGCAGCCAGATATTCTTTCCCCAAAACAGGAGATAACCGAACAGGGCACCCAGCAGCATCCTAGGCAAAAAGCCGTAAAACTGCATGTGTATGGCGCTGAATATGATGGCACAAACCCAGATGGCGACATGCGGACTGCGGAACCACCGGATCAGGATGCCCTGCAAGCACCCCCTGAACAGAAATTCCTCGCCAATAGCGGGGATGACGGCGATCACTACCAAATTAATCAGCAGGCCAGCGTAGGTGGTGTCTGCCAAGAAAAGGTGCGTGAGCTTTTCCATCTTTAGTTCCTGCTCCTGCATCCAGGCCTCTAGGCCGGCAAGTGCTGCAGGCAGGCGCATGGCCTCGTTCAGCTGTATGCTCAGTTCGATAATCGGCGCCGCGAAAAACATGAGGGCGATGACGATTAGCCACAGCGAGGGGGGCACGGGTGCCGTATGGTTCAAGTAGACGCTTCGCCTCCGTTCTAGCAACGGCAAGAGCAGGGGAGGCAAGACAAACATGCCGATGCTTGATCCGGCCTGGATGACCTTCAGTGCGGCGGCATTGGTGCCTGCGCCCTCCATGGTGGCCATCAAGTCACTGAGGCTCGCCACGTTGGTCGTTGCCAAGGCAATGAAAATCGACAGTCCGCCGAATACGAAATATCCCACGGCCATCAAAAACAGCAGGAGGATAAGGGATACGCCCGGATGGTTGGGCTGTACCGTATACTGCCCGCCGTTGAACCCTGGATGCTCGTCTATGCGCATAGATTGAAATATGCGGTGAAGATAAGGATTGCTGCGCGTTATTCGAAATGCCGATGCGGGCCTTGACCGCCCCCAAAGGGCTTGTTTTTTGACATCCCAGACGGTGGCTCGTGTATGAATATCCACAAAATCAGGGTCGCATTTTGCTGCCGCAAGCTTGGTGCGGCTGGATGTTTTCCGTATATTTGATAGTACGGAAACCAATTAAACAGAAAGGAGGGCTCGATGACGACCCTCAGATTCATTTACGCCATGCTGATGCTGTGTGCATGCCCAACGGGGGTGCGCGCTCAGGAAATTTTTACGCCTCCGCCCGCCCAGCATGTGACCACGGTGCCTTTCCGGTTCGTTGCCGAGAGTGTGGTTTTGGTCAAAGGACTTCTGCTGGGCCACACGGATACCCTGTCCTTTGTGCTGGATACGGGCAGCAGCGGTATTTCGTTGGACTCGACTGTCGCGAGCCACTTGGGCCTGGTTCCCGAACCGAGCGAAATCAGCATACGCGGCATTGCGGGCATCCGCAAGGCATTCTTCCTCTATAACCAGCAGCTACAGCTCGGTGAGGAGCTGATCGACAGCCTCAATTTCCATATTAACGATTACGAATTCCTGTCCTACGTCTATGGCGAACGGATCGACGGCGTGATCGGTTATGGGCTGTTCAGCCGGTATATTGTGAAAGTGAATTACGACAGCATGACGATGGAACTGCACACCATCGGCACCCTTCGTTATCCCCGTGGCGGGCATCTGCTGCGGCCGTTTATTCGCACGCTTCCGGTGCATACTGCCCAACTTCGCGACAACCGCCCGATTTCAGCGCGTTTTCTCTTCGATGTGGGCGCCGGCCTGCCGTTGATCCTGACAGAAGATTTTGTCGCAGACAGCGCGGTCTTGCGGAGGGGGCGGAAGCGGTTCCCCATCCATGCGCATGGCGTGGGCGGACGGCTGCACATGGACTTGACGCTTGTCCGCAATTTCAAAATCGGGCCTTACCGGTTTCGAAAAGTGCCCGCAATGCTCTTCGACGATGAGTTTAATGTGACGTCGTATCCCTATCTGGGCGGTTTGATTGGCAACCAGATTCTCAAACGCTTCAACCTTGTCCTTAATTATCCCGCACGCGAAATCCACCTCCAGCCCAATAGCCTTTTCCGCGAGCCGTTTTCATACATCTATTCCGGTCTGGAGCTGTATGCCATCGACGGCAGTATTGCGGTAGGCTCGGTCGTGAAGGGGTCGCCTGCGGATATTGCGGGCCTGCGCGAGGGCGACATCGTCATCGCCGTCGACAACAATGTCAGTCAGGACTTTGCCGAGTATAAGCGCTTGCTGATGTACGGCCGCCGCCGCGTGCCGATGATCGTCAGCCGAAACGGTGTGCTGGAGTCGCTGACGATAAAGTTACAGCGGCTGAGGTAGTCCGCAAAAGAGAGAAGTCCTTTTTAACCTGTCCCGACTTGGCAAAATGCCTAGGAAACCGCATGGCGTTTCCGGCCAATCTCGAAAAAACCTTGTCCACGTATCCGTTATTGGCGATTATTTGCCCTTTTACGCGTGTTAAAAATTGTTAAATGGTCGCCCTAACGATGTAGTTCTCGTAGATTTGTAGGAATGAAGCGCCGGAACATCGCATTGATCGTAGGATTGATGGCCGTTGCCCTGTTGGGGGTGATGGCCATGCAGTACTATTTCATCCGGCAGTCCTACGCCCAAAAATCACAGCTTTTTGATGAATCCGTGCGTGCCTCGTTGACTGTCGTTGCGTCTAAAGCCGAGAAGCGCGAGGTGAGCGAATATGCGCGCACCCAGCAAAAAAAGCGGGAGGAGTTTGAACGCGAGCAGCGCAAACTGGAAGACCAATGGCGGATCAAGACCGAGATCGAAAGGAAACGGAAAGAGCAAGATGACGTGCTTCAGGTATTCAGCGAACAGGAATACGACCTTAACCGACAATATCCGTGGGTAGTGCCCATCGAGAATGATTTTTTTGAAACCTATATTAATATACCGCAAAACCGCGATCTGGTGACCGTCACCTTCCAACCCGTGCGGTTTGGCGACGGCATGGTGGAGCATGATATTGAGGTGTTTGCTACGCGGCCGGCCGCCCATACGGTGCGTGCAAAGGACGACAGCTTGCGCTATTTGGTGTTTCGGAGCATCAATCCCTATGGTCCGTTGACCCTCGATTTTGATATCAAAGCGCTGCCGCCGCGGGTGGATGTCCGCCTGGAGCGCGAAATCCGGGGTTTGGAAAGAGAGCTGGCGTTGTTGCAGGCACAAACATTTCTGGATACCATTGCCGTTATGGGCGGCAAGAATCCAGCACTGTTTCATGATTATTCCATCGGGGTGGAGCTGGCGCAGAAACCGCTGTCCGAACGAATCGATATTCGCTACATCAAAGACGAGCTCACTGACGAGCTGCGGAGCAGGGGCGTCATTTCGCCCTTCAACCTGCAGGTACGCGACGATAATACCATTCTGTACCAGTTTGCTTCGTTTGGGCCGGGGGTATCGCCGGAACAACACGCCGAAAACAGTTATTCCGCCAGGCTATTTCCCGAGGATCTGGACCGCTCCACCGGCTTGTTGACCGTGTCGTTCCCCAATAAGGACGCTATCCTGATGAGCAACATGTCGATGATGCTCTTGTCATCGGGTGCCCTACTGCTGATTTTGATCGGGAGTTTTGCCTATACCCTCTTCATCGTGCTCCGGCAGAAAAAAATGTCGGAGATGAAGAGCGATTTCATCAACAACATGACGCACGAGTTCAAGACGCCCGTAGCGACCATCATGATAGCCAGCGAAACGCTGCGCGATCCGGAAATCGTCGCCGACGAAACGCGCATCAGCCGCCTGGCCAATATCATTTATGACGAAAACGTGCGGTTGGGCAACCATATTGAGCGGGTACTGAATATCGCCCGCATCGAAAAAGAAAACTTGCGCCTGGATTGGCAAACGGTAAATGTCAACGAATTGGTGAAAGCCGTCGTGGAGAGTATGGACCTTCAGTTCAAAAAAAATAACGTCACGCTGAGCATGTCGCTGGAGGCCGACCCAGCGTTGGTGCGCGGAGACGAGCTTCACCTGTCTAACGTGTTTTTTAACCTCGTCGACAATGCGATCAAGTACAGCCGGGAAAACCCTGAAATAGCGATTGCCACAAAAAATACCCCGAAGCAAATCAGCATCATCGTATCGGACAACGGAATCGGGATGGGACGCGACCAGCTTTCGAAAATATTCGAGCAGTTCTATCGGGTTCCGACAGGCAACCGGCACGATGTCAAGGGTTTCGGTTTGGGGCTGTCGTATGTTAGTGACATGGTCAAACGACTGGGCGGCAAAGTGCTCGTCAAGAGCGAAAAAGAAAAGGGTACGACTTTTGAAGTCGTTTTGCCGTTGCACAAGGATAATTCGTAACCGCTATCCGTGCCCCGCGCGGGCAACGGACTTGCCCTCCTGGTTGCCCGGGGCCGGCACATATACCATTAATTGACTGAATTAGGAGATCAAACCATGCAAAAGATTTTATTAGCCGAAGACGATCCCAATCTGGGCGATATCCTGAAAGACTATCTTGAGCTCAAGGGAAAATTTGATGTCCGCCTGGCTAAGGACGGGGAGGAGGGGTTGCGTCTTTTCAATAAGGAACGTTTTGACCTCTGCATCCTCGACGTCATGATGCCCAGAAAGGACGGTTTTTCGCTAGGAAAGGATATTCGGAATGCCAATCCCGATATTCCGATCATCTTTGCCACGGCCAAGGGCATGATTGAAGACAAAGCCGAAGCCTTTGGCTTGGGCGGCGACGATTACATCACCAAGCCGTTTCGGGTAGAGGAACTGCTGCTCCGCATTAACGCCTTGCTGAAACGGGCAGCCAAAGATACCGTCGAAGAGGAAGCCTTGCCCACCCATTTCGAAATCGGCTCGTATACCTTCGATTATACCGCGCAAGTGATCACGCGCGACGAGCATAAGCAGAAGCTATCCACCAAGGAGGCCGAGCTACTACGCCTGCTTTGCCTCAACAAAAATGACGTGCTCACCCGCGAGGAAGCGTTGCTCAAAATCTGGCACGACGACAACTACTTCAACGGTCGCAGCATGGACGTGTTCCTTAGCAAGCTGCGCAAATACCTCCGGGAAGACCCCAACGTGGAAATCGTGAACGTCCATGGCAAGGGATATAAACTGCTGGTGGGTTGAAGTTAGCAGAATCCCGGCTTGCTATTCGCCAAGGCTCGGAATGACCAGGTCGGGTATAGTGCAAGACACCGAAGCGTGAATGGTACGAGGGTAGAATGGGGCTATGAAACGGCGGGAGTTTTTAAAACGTCTCAAACGCCGGAACGGAGTGTCCTATTGCTAGCCTTGGGTTTCAACCCGGGGGCTGGGCCAACGGCCACGGAGATTTTGGCGGGTGTTTTTGTTGCGTAGCGGACAAAATCCGTCAAAATCCAATTGTATTATTATAAGAGATTCCCCTGGAAAGACTGCCAATCTGTCACATATTCCAAACTTTTATTATTATCTTTGTCGTTTAAAAATCGAACGACTTATGTTTGACGTACCTCATGATACCAAATCCCACGACGAGACCCGTCAGGGCGAAGCTTTGTTGCTGGAAAAGGATCCCCAAAAGTCCAATGGGCGCAAATTATACATCGAAAGCTACGGCTGCCAGATGAACTTCTCGGACAGCGAAATTGTCGCTTCCATCCTGTTGGATAAAGGCTTCGAAACCACGAGCGACTTCAACGAGGCGGATGTGGTGTTCATTAATACGTGCTCGATCCGCGAAAATGCCGAACAGCGCGTACGCAACCGGCTGAAGGAGTTCGAATCGGCCAAAGCCAAAAACCCAGGCATGGTCGTCGGCGTGTTGGGGTGCATGGCCGAGCGTATCAAAGCCAAATTTTTGGAAGAAGAGAAGCTGGTAGACGTCGTAGTAGGCCCAGATGCCTACCGCGATCTGCCAAACCTGATCGAACAAGTCGATGATGGCGCCCGTGCCGTCAACGTACTGCTGTCGCGCGAGGAAACCTACGCCGACATCAGCCCCGTGAGACTGAATACCAACGGCGTTACTGCTTTCATATCGATCATGCGCGGTTGCGACAACATGTGTTCATTTTGCGTCGTGCCATTTACCCGCGGGCGGGAGCGGAGCCGCGATCCTGAGTCCATCGTTCGCGAAGCCCAGCAGCTCTTCGAAGCGGGCTACCGCGAGGTCACCCTGCTGGGGCAAAACGTCGACTCGTATAAATATGCGCCAACGGTCGCTGAAGGTGACGAGCCCGCACCGGTGGTCAACTTTGCAAATCTGCTGGAGCTCGTTGCCCAAGTCGATCCGCTTCTGCGCGTCCGATTTTCCACTTCGCACCCCAAGGACATTACCGACGAGGTACTGCGCACCATAGCGAAATACGATAACGTGTGCAACTACATCCACTTGCCCGTACAGTCAGGCAGTTCGCGGGTATTGGAACTCATGAACCGCACGTATGACCGTGCGTGGTATATGGAACGCGTGGAGGCCATCCGGCGGATTATCCCCGATTGTGCGATATCCACGGATGTAATCACGGGCTTCTGTACGGAAACCGAAGAGGACCACCAGGATACGCTCAGTATGATGGATTATGTCCAGTACGACTACGCGTATATGTTTGCTTACTCGGAGCGCCCCGGCACACTGGCAGCCAAGCGCTATGCCGATGATGTGCCTGAAGAGGTGAAGAAGCGCCGTCTGACCGAGGTCGTGAACAGGCAACGCGAACACAGCTTGCTCCGTTTACAGCAATACGTAGGCAAGACACATACCGTGTTGATTGAAGGCTTTTCGAAGCGCTCGGATAAAGACTATTGCGGCCGAAACGACCAAAATGCAATGGTCGTATTTCCCGTGGACGAGCGTTACCAAATAGGAGACTACGTGACGGTGCTGGGCGAACGTTGTACGTCTGCTACGCTGATCGGGCGGATTGTGTCTTAGAA
>CAYUIZ010000118.1:0-9075 GCA_964444885.1 uncultured Sphingobacteriaceae bacterium
AAGTCATCCTTGGTCGGGTAGTCCGGCCAGATCTCCTCGATGTTTTCATAAGGTTCGCCATCGTCTTCCAGCGCTTGCAGGTTTTCAATAACTTCCACCGGAGCCCCGGAACGGATACCATAGTCGATCAGCTCATCTTTCGTGGCTGGCCAAGGTGCGTCTTCCAAATGGGATGCTAACTCTAATGTCCAATACATAACCTTATTATTTTTTAATTTTAGTTCTTCTCAATTTTCGGCAAAAATATAACATTTCCTTTATGTTTTGGAGAATTATTTAGATCATTTTTTTTATTAATGATAAGTGTCTGATGGTGAGTGATTTAAATATTAGGTAGTGTGCTTTTACTTGGGCTCGAAAGGGTTTTTCAGGGCAAGGGTGTGTGCGTAGCAATACGTTCGTCGCGCAGCAGCTACTGGGGGTAGGGGTTCCCCTATGTCGCGGGTAAGGCAAATTCTAACCCAGGAAACAATAGGAATGACGGCGTTCGCTTAGAACTTCTCGAAATCGCTTCCTTTTTCGCGTAAGGCGGATAAGCGGGGCGACACGCTTTTTACATCCGCATTCATGTAATCTTGCTCAATCAATCCGTCGCGCATCCGCACGATCCGGTGCGCATGTTGGGCGATGTCCTCTTCGTGGGTAACGAGGATGATCGTATTGCCGCGGGAGTGGATTTCCTCAAGCAGGCCCATGATTTCGATGGATGTCTTGGTGTCCAAGTTTCCGGTAGGCTCATCGGCCAGGATGATGGACGGGTTGTTGATCAGCGCACGCGCCACGGCTACGCGCTGGCGCTGTCCGCCCGATAGTTCATTGGGTTTGTGGTCTACCCGATTGCCCAGCCCGACGCTTTCCAATGCAGCCTGTGCACGCTCGTTTCGGGTCTGTTTACTCACGCCGGCGTACACCAACGGCAAGGCTACGTTGTCCAACGACGTGGAGCGTGGCAGGAGGTTAAAGGTCTGGAAGACGAAGCCAATTTCCTTGTTGCGTACGTCAGCCAGCTCGTCGTCCGTCATTTCGCTCACGTTAATGCCATTAAGGATATATTCGCCACGTGTGGGCGTATCCAGACAACCGAGAATGTTCATGAGCGTGGATTTTCCCGAACCGGAGGGCCCCATCAGCGCCACGAATTCTCCCTTATCAATCGTCAGGGAGACCGACTTCAAGGCGTGTATGGTTTCCGCACCTATAACGTATTTCCGGCCAATATCCGTGATGTGTATAAGGGAGGGTGTGGGCATATCGCTACTAAATTTACTATAAGACGACGCTGGCGCCAGTTTGTTACAGGTTATTGGTCTGTGTCCATCGCTTTTCCATCGTGGCATAGACCTGATCGCGTAGGGCATCGGCATCCGCGAGGGTCAGCGCATCGGTCGGGACGGGCTTCAGCAACGATACATGGGTGATGCCCGGTCGGCTTCCAAATTGCTCGGCTCCGTCCCAATAGAGCTTCCAGGCGTCGTGGATGACAACCGGAATGACGGGGACGCCCATTTCGATGGCTAGTTTGAACGGTCCGTTCTTGAATTCGTGCAGGCGTGGCGGATATTCATCGCCGATGAGTCCTTCGGGAAAGATGACGACGCTGCGGCCTTCGGCTAGACGCTCCTGCGCGCGCTTAAGTGCGCGGAACGATGACATCTTGCTGTTGCGGTCGACGGGAATGTCTATGGTGCGGAAAAACAGTCCGGTCACCGGGTTATTGAGCAACTCAGTCTTGCCCATGAATGAAAAGTTGGGCGGGCAGGCCAGTACCATGGCCGTGATGTCCAGGTATGAGGTATGGTTCGGACAGAGGATGTACGGCTTGGTCCAGTCGATGGGCTCCTCCGCCTCAAAGCGGTAAAAGAAGCCCACCAAGGCAGAGCTGCACCAGCTGATGACTTTGCGGCAGCGCGCCATTCGGGTGAAATGGCGCTGGGGCGAACGGCCCCAGTAGGCTAATAGGGGGTAAAAAATTGAGAAACAGAGGAGTACCGACCCCAAGTAGAGGTAACGATGTGCTTTTCCCAACAGTCTCTTCATGCACCAAAGGTATGGAAACGGGGCAAATGAAACAACCTTGCGGCCGTGTGCCGGCGCAGCTAAGCCCCATGAAAAAGAGGCCGTACCCGATGCCCGATGTGGTGGGCATAGCGATAGCGACCTCTTTGCCAATGCGTGTGCCAAAATAGGCTAATTCAATTCCGCAAAGTACTTGTGGAACAGCGGAATGGTCTCAATCCCTTTCAGGTAATTGGCGATGTCGTATTTTTCGTTGGGGGAGTGCAGGTTATCGCTGTCCAGCCCGAAGCCCATCAACACCGTCTTGATGCCCAATGCTTTCTCAAAGAGCGCCACGATCGGAATACTGCCGCCGCCCCGTGTCGGGATGGGTTTTTTGCCGAATGCTTCTTCCATTGCTTTTTCAGCCGCCTGGAATGCCACGCTGTCCGTTGGCGTTACAACCGGTTCGCCGCCGTGATGCGGTTTGACGGTGACGGTAACGGACGGCGGTGCTATTTTGGCGAAATGGTCCGCAAAGAGCTTGGTGATCGTTTGGGAGTCCTGGTTGGGGACCAGGCGCATCGAGATTTTGGCATTCGCTTTGGATGGCAGCACGGTTTTCGCGCCTTCACCGATATAGCCGCTCCAGATGCCGTTGACTTCCATCGTGGGCCGGGTGCCGGTGCGTTCAAATGTCGAATAGCCCTTTTCGCCCCAAAGCTCCTCGACGCCCAAATCCTGCCTGTACTCGTCTTCATCATAGGGTGCCGAATTCAGGGCTTGGCGCTCGTCATCGGTCAGCTCCACGACATCGTCGTAGAAACCGGGGATGTTGATGTGGTTGTTTTCGTCGTGCAGCGAGGCTATCATCTTGGCGAGGATAGTCGCCGGGTTGGCTACCGCCCCTCCATAAACGCCCGAGTGCAAATCCCGGTTGGGGCCGACGACCTCAACTTCTACGTACGACAAGCCGCGCAAGCCCGTTTCGAGGGATGGCGTGTCCAAGCTGATCATCGCTGTATCCGAAATCAGGACCACGTCGGCCGTCAGGCGTTCTTTGTTGGCGTTGACAAAAATGCCGAGGTTTTCTGACCCGACTTCCTCTTCGCCTTCGATCATGAACTTGACGTTGCAGGCCAGCAGCCCTTCGTTGGTCATTAGTTCAAAAGCCTTCACATGCATGTAAAACTGTCCCTTGTCGTCGCAGGCCCCGCGGGCATATATTTTTCCGTCGCGGATGGTCGGTTCGAAGGGTGGTGTTTTCCAGAGTTCGAGCGGATCAGGTGGCTGCACGTCATAGTGCCCGTATACCAGAATCGTCGGTTTGGCGGGGTCGATGATCTTTTCGCCGTAGACAATGGGGTGGCCTGCCGTAGGGCATACTTCCACGTTGTCAGCACCGGCATCGCGAAGTTTCTGCGCGACAAATTCGGCCGTGTTTTTTACATCAGCGGCGTACTTGGGGTCGGCGCTGACCGAGGGAAAACGGAGCAACTCAAACAGCTCATCCAAGAAGCGCTGCTGGTTATCCGCTACATATTTCTTGATTTTTTGCATAATAGTAAAAGGGTTTGATGCAAAGCTACACAATGTTGGGCATTATGAGAAAGATAGCAATTCGCCCCTCAGGGCAAACGTATCTAATTTTTTTCGTCATTGCCTGCCTGCCGACCGGCCAAGCAGGCGATTCCGTCGTCGCAGTTGTGTCGGCGTGAAAAGGAAATAGGGCTGCCTGCGCGGAACGGCAGGCAGCCCTATGTTGCGGAGTTTTTCCGGCAGCTTTAATTCAACAATTCGTCAAACGTGATCGATATGTAGTATAAGCCACCGACAGACGGGTTGCCCCATCCGGTGGTGTACAGCTTGCTGCCGATGTTGGTTCCCCCAACTTTGATAATCGATTGGATTTGCGGGATCTTTTTGCTGATCTGCGCATCCACGGTGGAAAAGGCCGGAATCAATGTATGGCGACCGATATTGGCGGCGGGCGTGGCGATACTCGCATGCCAGATCATCTCCGTCTGATGGCGGTAGGTGACCCCAAAGCCCCATCCCGACCGGCCGATATCCCGGTTAGCGAATCCGACGTTAAACCGGTACTTGGGCGAGTTGAAGAAGGTGAGGAAGGAAGGATCCTCCTCGCGCAATTCGTCGTCGTTCAGCAGCTCGTTTTGCGTCGCGTTGCCGCTGAGGATGAATCCCTTGCCGATGGCGTATTCGAGGCCGATGCCCCAGCCCGAGTTTTTCAGCACTTGCGAGGCATTCACCGGCATGCTGTACACATTACGGGCGGACGGATTAGCCAAATCGGAGATTGGGCCTTCCGGATCGGCGCGCTGGAGCAATACCACGGAGCCCTCGAAGCTGAGGAAGCGGTTGTAATAATAGAAGAGGTCGACGAGCAGCTTGCCGTTGATCAGGCTTTTGTAGCCGACCTCGTAGGTCTCCACGCGCTCAGGCTCCCACTCCTTGAATTCGTAAGGCGTGAAATTCTGGTTGTTGACATCCGAAAGCGCGTAAACCGGATTGCTGTTCATGTTGTACTTATCGCGAAACAGCGGCAATCCGCCAACCAGCCTTGCCTGTGGCGTGAGCAGGTCGATGTATTGGTTTTGCGTAGTCGGAATACGGAACCCGCGCTGGAACGACGCGCGGAAGTTGTGGTTGTCCGCGACGGTGTACACCGCTGAAACGCGTGGGCTGAACTGCCCTTCGAAGTTTTCGTTCTTGTCGTAGCGCATTGACGCCGTCAGCCGGAATGCGTCGGCAAAACTCCGCGCCGCCTGCAGATACGCGCCCCACTCGCGGATGTCAAACTCCGAACCATCCTGTTGCAGGGTGAAGAGGGTTCCCTCGGAATTCAGGTCGTAAACCCGGTAGTTGGCACCGGTGACGATTTCCACGACCGACGGGTCGATCACTTGGTTAAAGTTGTACATCGCTTCGGCGTGGTACATGTTTGTACGATCGAGGAAATTGGCGCCTGCGGGAATCGCACGGGTTTTGATATCGGCGATCGCTTCATCGAAGTGCGTGCCGCCGGGCAGGTACATGGCGTCGGCCGTAGCCAAGGCCGGCGCCAGGGCTTGGGTCACCCATTCCTCGCGGTTGGCCGAGGCGTGCGTACCCGCGGCCGCTTGCGCCGCGGTGATGGCGTCCGGGTGCGCCGCACCACCCATCATGGCCGTTTGGTAAGCTTGGAGGAATGCGCCCGCGTATTGGGTGTAGTTGTGCGCCACCACGTTCGGAACGCCAGCACCCAAGGCCGTTTGCAAGTAGCGCTGGCTCATCAGGCTTCCCAGCACCCCAAGCGCGTGGGCATCGCCCGAGTTTTCGCGCGTGGTGTATCCCCTGACGAAGAAATTGCTTCCCCGAATTTCGGCTTTGTACTGCCCCATCGTGAAGTTTTGGATATTGTAGCGGTCAGCAGCGGTGTATACTGCAGAACCCTTGCCCCAGTTGGCCTGGACTAAAGCCTCGACGCGGTCATTGAGTCGGTAGTGTAGGGATCCGTTGAATTTCAAGCTTTTCGTGGGGTAAGCAGTCAGTTGGTTTTCGGCATAGCCGGGTGCGTTTTGGTAATACGTTTCGGGCACCATCGCATTGAGGATGGCGCGTGCCGCGCCAATCTGCGCCATTTGGTCCGCTCCAGCGATAAACTGGGGGAGGGTAGCCCCGCCGATTTGCGGGATGGGCGTGGTGAAGATCGCACCCAAGGCTCCCGAGGTACCGTCGGAGCCGTCGCCCGGCATGCCGTTCGCGTAGAGCATGTCATACAAGGGCAAATTGGTGCCTAAGTCGCCATTCCAGTTGATGCCGTCGTAGAACGGACTATTACGCACGTTTCCGACGTTGTTTTCAAGCGTCGATTCCCCGACGAAGCTCTGGTCGCGGTAATCGGTCGCATGCCAATCCTCGGCGGTCAAATAGGCAAAGTTCAGTTTGAAGGCAAACCGGTCGTTATACGCTTTGGCCAAGCGCACGGCCACATCGTAAAACGAAGTGTTGCGCGTGGATCGGTTTCCCGCGCTCATCACGCCCGACTTCATGTAGGCGCTAAGCCCCTGGTATTCGAAGGGCGATTTGCTGTTCATGAGCAGGAGCCCATTGATGGCGTTGGGCCCGTAGAGCGCGGAGGCCGCACCCGGGAGGAGTTCCACGCTCTCTACATCGAGCTCGGACATGCCCACCACGTTGCCCACCGCGAAATTAAGGCCCGGAGCTTGGTTATCCATGCCGTCTACCAGCTGCACGAGGCGTGTATTGCCGTTGGCACCGAAGCCCCGCGTGTTGACGGAGCTAAACGTAAAGGACTGAGTCGTCATCTCGACACCTTTCATGTTGCGCAACGCGTCATAAAACGAGGGTTGCGGGCTTTCGCGTATCGCGGTAATATTCAGTTTCTCGATGGAAACCGGCGATTTCAGCAGGCTTTCCTCCGTGCGCGAAGCCGATACGACGACTTCTTCCGCCATAAAGGACTGCTCATTAAGGGCTACGTCGAGCGACGCGCCCGATTCCGTAACGCCGACCTCCTGCGTAGCGAAACCCACCGAAGAAAACACCAGGGTTATCGGGGGGCTGTCGTTTACCGTCAGTGAAAACCGGCCCGCGGCATCGGTGGTGGTACCCACCACGCGTCCTTTGACGTGGATGCTGACACCGATGAGCGGCGCGTCAGTAGCCGCATTCGTGACCGTGCCCGTCACGACGGTTTGTGCATAAACCGCATGGCTTAGCAGGAAAAGCAAGGGAAGCAATACCAAGCGCCCAAGCCCTTTTTTAGTAAAGAGTGGTTCCATAATTGGTTCGTTAATTGGTTTATGTACAATATTAGCAAATTATCCGTCATGATGGGTTCGCCGCGCGGCATTATGGTCTTAACTTGTTGAATAATAGTGTATAAAAAAATGTTAAATAATCAGCGGATAACGAAATAGCGGCGTGAACGCCCGGGCGGACGTTTTTTTGCCCGGCGGGCGGTTGCCGGCAACGGTGGGGATATCGATGCAAAGGTTTTAGGGTAAAAATGTAATAATAAGTGGTTTGGGTTGTGTTTAACAAATTTTAACATACCCGCTGATTAAACTTTTACCGCTCGGAACGCTCTTACCTTACAAATAAACAACAACGATTGAACGATATACATAACACAAAAAAAGGATGGCCATGAAAAATTTACTTACAACAGCTTTGCTAATCGGCGCTTTGGGACTGAGCGCAACTGCACAGGAACGACGCGCGGAACGCCCCGAGCGGACTCCGGAAGAAATCGCGACGCAACGGACGGAGCACCTGACCACGCAGCTGGGATTAACGGCCCAACAAAAAGAAGCGGTCTACGGATTGCAGCTGGAAGAGGCAACCCGGCAGCGCAAGCACTTCGAAACACGCCGAGCTGCAGCGGCCGAAGCCCGGCAAGGGCGGGGCGAAGCGATGAAGCAGCAACGCGAACGTCAAACTGCCCTGCAACGGCAATTGGATGAAATCCTAACGGAGGAACAACGCGAAACCCTGGCAGCGCAACGAGCCGAAAGGCGCGAGGCGATGCGGGAGAGGCGCGGAGACCGGCAGGACAGGCGGCAGCGTGATCGCGGCGAACAACGGAGCCGTAGGTCTCCGGCCGGTTCGCAAAACTAAATACGAAGGTTAAGAGTGATTCATATTTTTGGTTAAGTTTGATGATGAAAACGCCTCGCCTGTCCCAACGGGCGGGCGTTTTTTGTTTTCATCCCCGCTTTTCTATCTTTGTGGGATAACCAACTACCAACATTCCATGCAACATATCAGCGTGATCGGGTCGGGTACCATGGGCAATGGGATTGCGCATGCTTTCGCCCAATATGGCTTCGACGTCTCCTTAGTCGACATCCATGCGGACGTACTGGATAAAGCCTTGGCGACTATTGGCGCCAACCTCGACCGGCAAGTAAAAAAAGGCGTGCTCGACGAAACAGGCAAGGAAGCCGTTCTGGGGCGCATCCGGGTGAGCACGGATTTGGCGCAAGGGGTGTCCCAAACTACGCTGGTGGTGGAAGCGGCTACCGAAAACGAAACCACCAAGCTGAATCTATTCCGCGACCTGGACCGTTACTGCCCACCCGAAGCCATTCTGGCGACCAACACGTCCTCGATTTCCATTACGCGTATCGCGGCGGCCACGAACCGGCCGGGAAAGGTGATCGGCATGCACTTCATGAATCCCGTTCCGGTGATGAAACTTGTGGAGGTCATCAACGGGTACTCGACCGCGCCCGAAACCACGGAAGCCGTGGTGGCACTCGCCAAACGGCTGGAAAAAACGCCCGTTATTGTCCATGATTATCCCGGATTTGTTGCCAACCGCATACTCATGCCGATGATCAACGAAGCGATTTATACGCTTTACGAGGGCGTGGCAGGCGTGGAGGAAATCGATACCGTGATGAAACTGGGGATGGCCCACCCCATGGGGCCGTTGCAACTCGCCGATTTCATCGGCCTGGACGTGTGCCTGTCCATCCTGCGTGTGCTGCACGAGGGTTTCGGCCAGCCGAAATATGCGCCTTGTCCCTTGCTCGTCAACATGGTGGCCGCCGGCAAGCTGGGCAAGAAGTCGGGGGCGGGGTTTTATGGGTATTGATGACACAGCGAGGTAACAAGCCCCCGGATATTATGTTTGAAAGGGTGGCGAGTGTAGCGGGGGACTAGCAACAGGAGTCCCATGGACTAATCAATAAATTCCCATTCTTTTTCTAATAGATTGGAACGAGTAACCATTCCTAGGGCTGTTTCCGCATGGTCAACCCTAGCAGTGCGTCACGAACACGCTATCCTCCCTCAATTTCATGCGTCGTATCGGGCTAGTGAACGCTGACCCGAAGTACACGTCTTCCCTCCATTTCCCGCCCCATTTTCTTACCTTTGCAAGCATGAGTGAGATCGTAGCCCGTACTGCCAAGCGACCAAAATTCGTGGATTTGATCATCCACGAGGATGAGAACCTGATTGTCATCAACAAGCCGCCTTTTCTGTCGACGCTTGACGACCGGGGTGGTGGGGAGACGAACGTCATTCGTCTGGCGAAAGCCTACCATG
>CAYUIZ010000119.1:0-9071 GCA_964444885.1 uncultured Sphingobacteriaceae bacterium
GGGGAAACCGACCAGGCAAGCGAAATTTGTGACAAAACAGCTGATTAGGAAAAAAAAACAACCATTTTTTAATCGGAGCTTAATTTAAAGGCGACTTCCCTGTGCCTCCTTGCCATTGGCCATGAGCCATCCCAAAAAAACACTATCTTTGCGTCCAAAGCAAACCTGTTCTATCGCTGTCCCGCCTTAGCGGGAGGGAGGAAAGTCCGGACAACGCAGCGCGCCCCGCTTCCTAACGGGAAGGATTCGCCGATAGGCGGATACGGAAAGTGCCACAGAAAATATACCGTCACGCCTATTGGCGTGATAAGGGTGAAAACGTGAGGTAAGAGCTCACGGCTTTGCGTGGCGACACGCATCGCGGTAAACCCCGGGGGTTGCAAGGCCAAATAGGTCGCGGTATGCCAGGGAGTTGCGCGCTTCCCGCTGGCGCAAGCTGGCGGCCGCGACGGGTAGGCCGCTTGAGCAGGCCAGTGATGGCCCGCCTAGATAAATGATAGAAGGTTGCTTCGTTTCGGCGGAGCGGCTACAGAATCCGGCTTATAGGGTTTGCTTTTTTACTGACAATACGCTATACTATACTATAGATGACAAAAATACTAATTATCGATGACGAACGTGCGATCCGCAGCACGCTGAAAGAGATTCTGGAATACGAAAATTACCAAGTGCTGGATACGGATAATGGTATCGACGGCTTGGCGATTATCAAGAAAGAGGCGATCGACTTGGTCTTGTGTGATATTAAAATGAGTAAAATGGACGGGATGCAGGTGCTCAGCGAGGCCCTTGCCATCAAACCCGACCTGCCGTTCATTATGATATCCGGTCACGGCACCATCGAAACGGCCGTAGAGGCCAGCAAGAAAGGTGCGTATGATTTCATCTCGAAACCGCCCGACTTGAACCGTCTGCTCATTACCGTGCGCAATGCGCTGGAGCGCGGTACGCTCGTGACCGAAACCAAGGTGCTGAAGCGCAGGGTCAGTAAGACGCGGGATATCTTGGGTGGCTCGGACGCCGTGGCGCGGATTAAAGATACCATTGAACGTGTTGCGCCGACCGACGCCCGCGTGCTGATTACCGGCGCCAACGGGAGCGGCAAGGAGCTTGTTGCGCGTTGGCTGCACGAGAAGTCTTCGCGGTCCGGTTCCCCCTTGATTGAGGTGAACTGTGCGGCTATTCCATCGGAATTGATAGAAAGTGAGCTCTTTGGCCATGAAAAAGGCTCATTTACATCGGCGGTGAAGCAACGTATCGGTAAATTTGAACAGGCGCATAACGGCACGCTGTTCCTCGACGAGATTGGCGACATGAGCTTGTCGGCCCAGGCTAAGGTGTTGCGCGCCCTGCAGGAAAATAAAATTACCCGGGTAGGTGGCGAAAAGGAGATCGAGGTAAACGTACGCGTCGTGGCAGCGACGAACAAGGATTTGGTGAAGGAAATCGATGAGGGCAACTTCCGGATGGACCTTTACCACCGGTTGAGCGTCATTGTCATTCACGTGCCCGCATTGACCGAACGAAAGGAGGATATTCCTATCCTGACGGCGCATTTCTGTGAGGAGATCTGCAACGAATATAGCATCCCGGTCAAAACGTTCACGCCAGAAGCAATGGCTGCCCTGCAGACCTTGTCCTGGACCGGAAATATCCGTGAATTGCGCAACATGGTGGAACGGTTGATTATCCTCAGTGATAAGTCGATCACCGACAAAGACGTCATCACCTATGCCAATCCCGCTTCGGTTACGCTGTCTGCTGCCCAACCTGCGGCGGCCGGCCCCACCAATCGGGGTACGGGGCTAAATTACGACGGTTTTGAATCCTTCCAGGACTTTAAGGACTTTGCCGAAAAAGAATACATCCAGTACAAGCTGGAGAAGAATGCCTGGAATGTATCGAAAACGGCGGACGAGATTGATATTCAACGCAGCCACCTCTATAGCAAGATCGAGAAGTACAAGCTCAAGCGCGACGCGTAAACCATTGCTAGCCGCTAGGACACGGTGTCTAGAATATCCTCAATAAGGCGATAGGTGTTCTTCCGGATCTTGGGGAAGCGGTCTTTGGGGAGCCAAACGGCATCCGTGATATCCTCGGCCTGTTGTGGTTTTAGCTTGGGTACTTTGTTGACGCCCATTTCAAACCAATGCGTGGCTTTGAGCACCAGTTCGCCCCGCAACGTGTAGGCGTGGTAGGTTTTTTGGATTTTCGGGCCGAGGTAGTTCACCTTGATGCCGCATTCTTCCTCCACTTCGCGGACAGCGGCGTCTTTGATTTTCTCGCCTTCATCGAGCTTTCCCTTGGGCAGATCCCATTTTCCTAACCGAAAGATCAGCAAGTAGTCGCCTTCGCCGTTCTTGACCAAGCCGCCGCCAGCGACGATTGCCGTGAACTTGTCGGCCAGCTTTTTGAGCGAAGCTTTGGGATCGGCTGTCAATACCCAATAATCGACCGTCTTTTTGCTGTTTTTGGTGGCTTTATAGAGTTTTTCGAGATCAATCTCTTGATGGTCAATCGCTTGTATTCCTTTGTCGGGGGCTGGGGAGAAATCGGCAAAAATGAGAGCCGATTCGTTCATATAAATTTTATAAATTTGCGCCATGAATAGTATGAAAGAGGTTGAACAAAAAGTTGCCGAATCCCTGTTGCAAATTAAAGCAATAAAATTACAACCTAAAACACCTTTTACCTGGGCCTCTGGATGGAAGTCGCCGATCTACTGCGACAACCGTGTTGCACTGTCCCATCCGTCTATACGGACGTACATCCGGCAGAAGTTGTCGGAAGTCGTTCAGGAAGAGTTTGGTTCCGTCCAGATGATATCGGGCGTCGCTACGGCTGGCATTCCGCAAGGCGTGCTGGTAGCGCAGGAGTTAGGGCTGCCTTTTACATACGTGCGAAGCGATGCGAAGGCGCACGGCCGCCAAAACCAGATCGAAGGTGAAGTGGTTGAAGGCCAGCGCGTGGTGGTGATCGAAGATCTTGTATCTACCGGAATGAGCAGCTTGCGTGCTGTCAAGGCATTGCGCGAAGCGGGTTGTGACGTGGTAGGACTGGTGTCGATTTTCAACTACGGGTTTGAGGAGGCTACGCGGAATTTTGCCGAAGCCAAATGCCGGTTGATCAGCCTTTGTACCTACGATTCCCTGATTGATTTTGCCATTGAACATAACTACGTACAGCAGGTGGACGCCGAGTTGCTCCGCGAGTGGCGGCTTATCCCCAGCACCTGGGGACAGTAAGGCGCATACAGCCCACTGTTTTTAAACACCCGGTCTTCTATGACAACGATCCAAAACTCGGTTACCCTCAGCCATCCTGCTCCGCAGGTGTACGCGTTCCTGGCGGACTGCAACAACCACGAGGCGCTGATGCCTGAGAATATCTACAACTGGTCGTCGACCCGTGATGAAGCGCGGTTCACCATCCAAAACATGGCTAAATTAGCCTTGAAAGTAGACCATCGCGAAGAAAATCGGGAAGTGGTATTTGTTCCGTCGGAAAAGGCGCCGTTTGACGTGACGCTCCGGTGGGTGCTGGAACCCCATGACAACGGGCAGACGACAGCGACGTTGCGCATCGACGCGGACTTGAATATGATGATGAAGATGCTGGCCGCTGGCCCGCTCCAAAAACTCGTCGACCATCAACTCGCCCAGCTGGCAACCGTATTGGCCTAGCAACGGCTTGTCTGCCGTCGCTGATACCATTTACACGATTTCGGAAGGGAGTGTCACGCGCTTAGGCTCCACGACGGTGATGTCGCGCACGCCAGTCATTTGTTCCTTGATGGGGCAGTAGCCCGTGGCGCCCCGCAGCAATAGTGCGCTTCCGGCAACAACTTCCAGCAAGGCGGAAAATGGCGACCGGAATGCATTGCTAACTCCAGTGTACAAGATGAAAGCGCCAGCGGCGATGGAAACCGCCCGTTCTGACGTGACGATATTGCGGCGTTCCTTCGCAAATTCGTATTTGTCGCGCACCGTGGCAATCAGTTCCATTGCTTTCTCACTTGTCATAGCCTCTTTGATGCGATTTGTCGCTTCTTCCGCTGTATTGGCTACTGTGTTCTTTATTTTAGTTTTCGCACACATAATGAGTAGAGTTTATGTCATGCACGGGCGCTGGCTTTGCTAGCAATCACGCGCCAGCAATAGCACCCGGCCATTTGATAAATCAACCAATTAACGCGTAATTTGTTTTATGGCGCAAAAATAATGTAGTAGCCCCGCCTTCGTATAAGCTAGGCGTGGACTAAAGCGTCCATTTGACTGGTTCCCATGGAAGTATTAGGGTATGCCCTTGCGGTTTTTATTGGTGTAGTGTTGGGATTGATCGGCGGCGGCGGCTCCATACTCGCCGTTCCTGTATTGGTATACGTCTTTCACTTGGATCCGACCATTGCTACGTCCTATTCGTTGTTTATTGTAGGGGTGACCAGTTTGGCAGGTGCGGGCTTTCAGGCCACCAAAGGCAACGTCGACTTCCGGGCCATCGTAGCTTTTGGGATCACCTCCGTGCTGACGGTATTCCTCACGCGAAAATACCTGCTTCCGGTTATTCCCGAGGAATTGTTCCGCGTGGCTGGTTTTGCCGTTCTCCGTTCCACCGCTATCATGATTCTCTTCTCTGCATTGATGCTGTCCTCTTCGGTGTCGATGATTCTAGGCTATAACCGCGCCGACGGCAATAAAAAAGGAAAGTATGTGTTCCTGCAGCTTGGGATGCTCGGCGTCGCTATTGGCCTAGTGACTGGCCTGCTTGGCGCGGGCGGCGGGTTCTTGATTATACCGACGTTGGTTATTTTGGCCCAAATGCCCATCAAGCGCGCCATTGGCACGTCATTGCTAATTATTGCGATCAACTCGTTGGTGGGGTTTGCCGGAGACATCGGCCAAGTGCGTATCGACTGGAAGTTCTTGCTGTCCTTTCTTTCAATCACTATAGCGGGTGTGATTGCCGGTAGCCTGCTCGGCAGGCGGGTGTCAGGCGACAGGCTCCGGGGTGGCTTTGGCTGGTTCCTGCTCACCATGGGGATCTATATTCTTAGCCGGGAACTGTTTTAGTCTGGCAAACGCTTTTGGCACGATTGGCGCTAACCTGTCTTGCTTGCCCCGCTTTTGTCCGGAGCGTACGAGCCTAGCCCGCGCGCAGATTCGCGTCGACAAGCGCAAGCAGCAACTCGGATTTCTCCCGTTTTTTTCAACTTAGCCGTTAAACGGATGCTTCCACGGGCTACGGTATGGACGGCGCAAGAGTGCGGTGGCTTCGGCGTCCCCGGGGCAGATTTTACGCACCGGATCGTACGACAACGGCCGGCCAAGTTGCATAGACAGGTTAGCCAGAATGCAGCTTGCCGATGAAATATGGCCTTCTTCGATATCCGCGACAGGCAAATGATTTTTTTCGATGGCAGACAGGAGGTCCAGCATGTGTCCGCGGGTGGCAGGGGCGGTATGTAATTCGATACGATGCTCATGGAGGTCTTCGGGAAATTCCTCGCGCTCATACACGACGTCCTTCACTATGCGCTCGCCTTGTCCAGCCGGGATAAATTCGTATTTCATCACGCTGCCCTTGAGCGTACCCTTATCCCCGTAGAGGGTAAAACCCCAAGGGTATTCCGGGTCGGCAGCCGTTCCCCAGCTGCGGTGTTGCCAGATGCAGTTGAGTTCGTCGTACTCAAAAACAGCGGTTTGCGTGTCGGCGATATTGGATTTACCTCCTTGTTGCACGTAGATGCCTCCAGTTGCGCTCACTCGCCTGGGCCATGGAAGCTGCAATAGCCAGCGAACCGTGTCAAACATATGCACGCACATATCGCCGGTGATACCGTTGCTGTACTCCATGAAAGTCCGCCACCAGCCGCCGTGCGGCAGCCCATCGTAGGGGCGGAGCGGAGCCGGACCTGTCCACATATCGTAATCCAGAAAATCAGGCACCGGTTCCACGGGCGGATTGCCATCGCGCCGCATATGGTAGTAGCAGTACATCTCGACATGGGATATCTTGCCGAGCAAACCTTGGTCGATGATGCGTTGCTTGGCGTCGATGAGGTGGGGTGTGCTTCGCCGCTGGGTGCCGATCTGTACCTTTCGGTTGTGTTTGCGGGCGGCGGCTAGGATGGCTTCTCCTTCGAGCACGTCGACACTCACGGGCTTCTGGAGGTATAGGTGTGCACCGGCTTTGATGGAATCGATGGCTTGCAGGGCGTGCCAATGGTCGGGTGAGCCGATGACCATGAGGTCGAATTGGTGTTTGTCCAGCATTTGCCGGTAATCGCCGTACAAGGCCGGCACTTTTCCGGAGGCTTGCCGTTGGCTGATGAGCCGACCCGCCTCTTCAAGATGGTTACGGTCTACATCGCAGATAGCCACCACATCGACATCGCGCACCTGTATGAGTTTGAAGAGGTCGCTTTTCCCGTACCAGCCCGCACCAATCAGCCCCACGCGCATCGCGGCAGGCGAGGATGACGCAACCATTCCCTTCGCTTGCAACATGGAAAGTGCTAGGGCGGCCCCCGTACGTTGTATGAATTTTCTGCGGTTTAACTCCGTGTATCCCATAATGTAGTCGGTTTATCTTTTCTGCTGAGAAACGAAGATAATGTTTAATACGGAAAACCGGAGAGCGGATTGAAAAATCCAGGCGGGGCATCCCACGATGCGTAGCGAGCTGCGCCGCACACTGTCCCGTTGCGGCGTCCTATCGGATGCGGTCTATACGTGCGTAAGGCAGGCGACTGCCGATACGCTGATTACTCGCTAGGCACCGTTTTCGGTGCCCGTTTGTTGGCGTCGTAGTCAATGCGCACGTGGTAGATGCTCATCAGCATGTCCTTGAAAATCTCGCTGATGGTGCTGAGGTCTTTCAGCGTTATTTGGCTGTCCGCCAGTTGGTTTTGGTTCAGTTTGGACGCGATAATTTTATCGACGAGCTGGCCGATGTTCTCTGCGTTGGGCTCCTTGATGCTGCGGGAAGCCGCTTCTACCGAATCGGCCATCATCAGTACGGCGCTTTCGCGCGAAAATGGTATGGGACCCGGATAGCGGAAGAGGTCTTCGTCAACGAGCTTCTCCGGGAACGACTTGATATACGACTGGTAGAAGTAATCGACCCGCGTGGTGCCGTGGTGCGTTCGGATAAAGTCGATAATGACTTCGGGCAACTGGTGCTTCTTAGCCAGTTCTACGCCCTTGTTGACATGGGAAATAATCGTCTGCGCACTCTGTTCGAACGATAGTCCATCGTGGGGGTTGTAGCCCTTGGTTTGGTTTTCGATGAAAAACTGCGGATTGGCCATCTTGCCGATATCGTGGTACAGCGCGCCGGCACGTACGAGCAGCGTATTACCACCGATGTTGTAGATCGCCGCCTCCGCGAGGTTAGCTACTTGAAGAGAGTGCTGAAATGTCCCGGGAGCCTTGTACGACAGTTCGCGAAGCAATTTGCTGTTGCTATTGGTCAGCTCCATGAGCGTCACGTCCGAGATAATGCCAAATACCCGTTCAAAGGCGTAAATCAGTGGATAAGCCAACAACGTGAGCAAAACACTGAACACGAAAGGCCACAGGTCTGACCAGTAGATACTGCTAAAGGAACCGTTGCGCATGAGGCCCATACCGATGAAGGCAACCAAATAGGTGGCCAGGATGATGGCTGACGACATCAAGAATTGCTCCCGCTTGACCAAGGTTTTGATGCTGTATATCGCCACCATCCCGGTCGTGAATTGAAGGAAAACGAATTCGAAGGCGTTCGGCACGAAAAAACCCGCTACAACAACCATCAGCAAATGGATGTTGAGTGCCAGTCGCGTATCAAATAAGATCCGGATAATAATCGGAACGATGCAATAGGGCAGGTAGTAAATGCTTGGCAGTTTGATTTTGATGGACCACGACAGCACGAGCAACATGCCTGTAATGACGATCAGAATGAGGAACACCAGCCGGTCATTGTTGAAAATATCGCGACGGAAGAGGTAGATGAACGTAAAAAGCAAGGTGATGGACATGGCCACGAGCAAGAACTGCCCGAACACCATGAGCGTGCGACTACCGCCGATACGGGCTTCTTCCTCGTATACCTTGCGTAGGGATTCGATTTTCTGGTAGGTTTCGTTGTTGATGGTGCTGCCGTTGGCGACGATGAGTTCGCCCCGCTGCACCATGCCGCGCGTAGTGGAAATGCTGGCCAAGGCATCCTCTTCGAGCTTGCTGGTCAGTGCCTCGTTGAATTGGTAGCTGACTTGTACGTAGTCTTGGAGGAGTTCCTTGAACCATTCCTTCTGCCGGATGGCATTGCGCCGCTCTATATCGCCCGCCAGGTATTCTCCCGCGGTTTCCATCGTTAGCGCCTCGGCCGTATTGGTTTGGCGAGCGACGTGGTTGGTTAGCAACGTGAAGTTATAGTTCGCTTGCTCGCCCCGCTGGAACTTATTGTTGAGGGACATGACACCCCGCTTGTACACCGCTTGGAGCAACTGGCGCCCAGCGTTTTCGTAAGCATCGATGTTTTCCCCCAGCGTGTCCAGCCCAGCATTCTGCCATTTCTCCGGCAGGTCCGCCACGAATTGGCTGATCTGTTGTTCGGATAAATCGGTGTTTTGGTTGTAAACCGGATACACCGAGCCTAGGACATTTTCACGGTCTTTATCCAGCTCGGCTTGGGTTTTTAAGATGGCAAAGTTATACGGCGACACGAGGTTTTCGTGCATCCATACTTTACCTTTTTCAAATTCGTAGGTAAAACGAGGCTGTTTAGGCAGGAAAAAGACAATGGTCAAGATGCTGCCCAGGATCATCCCGTACTTCAGCAAGCTATTGCTCTTGCTTCCCTTCCTCGGCGCATAGCTAATTTTCAGTCTGGCCACGTTTCGTCAATTTGCAGTCAAACCTAAGAAAAAAAATAATAAGGCACTAGATAAGGCGTAAGAAAGGGAGGCCGTGCGACGGGGCATACACGGTTGGCCTTGCCGGCCGGCACGACGGGATGCGGCTTTGCTATGCGGTATGCTGCCGTTGGTCCCCGGCAGATTTCAAGGACAGGCCGGCGTGATC
>CAYUIZ010000120.1:0-9051 GCA_964444885.1 uncultured Sphingobacteriaceae bacterium
AACACCCAAATTTACGAACATCCCCTAATTTTACAAGAACTATTCGCATAACCTGCTATGTGGAACCATTTTGCGAAAAAATCATGGTTATTGCGCATAACTTCCATAAATTTGTTTTTTTATTGGAAAATGGATAAGAAATTAGGCCTTTTCATACAGCTTTTGGAGGTTAAACGGTACAGTTCCAGTTCAATAGGAACGTATTCGAACGCGTTTCGCCAATTTTTAACGCATTTTAAGGGCCGGGATGTGGATGCGTTAAGCGAAAGGCAAATCGAGGCGTATATTAACTTCCAAGTGACCGAGCGCAATATCTCGGTTTCTTATCAAAAGCAACTCATAGCAGCCGTCAAATTTTGGTATATCCATGTTCTGAGAAAAAACATTAACCTGGATTACCTTTACCCTGACCGCACCGAATTTAAAATTCCGGTTGTTTTTTCGCAGCAGGAAGTCAAGAAAATATTGGATGTGTGCGCGAACATGAAGCATAAAGCGATTTTGGCAACGATTTATTCCTGTGGGTTGCGTCTTTCGGAACTTACCAAGTTGATGATTCGGGACGTGGACTCAACCGCTATGAGCGTGACGGTGAGGCAAGGCAAAGGAAAACGGGATAGGGTGGTCGTATTGTCCGAGAAATTGCTTGTATTATTACGTGGCTATTTCAAGGAATACAAACCGGAATTGTATCTTTTTGAGGGGCAGGCCGGAGGTAGATATTCCGAGCGAAGCGTACAGCAGGTTTTTAAGCGTGCGCTTGCCAATGCAAAGATAAATAAGCCTGGGACCGTGCATACGCTGCGGCACAGCTACGCTACGCATTTGGTTGAGCAGGGCACGGATATCCGGTTCGTACAGGAACTCCTTGGCCATAAAAGCATCAAGACCACATTGATCTATACGCACTTGACGGACGCCACTAAAAGGAAAATAAAAAGCCCATTGGATAGCCTGTAAACGGATGAATGAATGGTCCTTATCTCGCGTATATTCTGCTAATATATAGTGTTTGAAGGGGTTGTGCGTATTGGCCTACCTTTTTCACCCTGCGCCTTTTCGCGCGTTGCGGCACGATGCCCGTCCGGGATGCGGCCTGAGAGGGTCCGTGCTTGAGAAAAATCGGACATTTCTCCCCCTACAGTCAACCGTTCGAAAAATATTTCCTAATTTCGGCATCGTAATGCCGTAGGGCTTACCGCATTTGTGAGTTAATAAAACGTTTAATATAAATACCATGAGTCTAAGAGATTTTAAAGGTGTGGTGACCGGCGACCAGGTTCAGGAGCTGTTTGAGGTTGCCAAGGCCAACCAGTTCGCGCTGCCGGCGGTGAATGTCATCGGCACCAACTCGATTAATGCGGTGATGGAAACCGCGAAGGCGATGAATTCGCCGGTAATCGTGCAGTTGTCGAACGGTGGTGCGCAGTTTTACGCGGGCAAGTCGATGAATAACGACAACTTGCGGGCCTGCGTACTGGGAGCGGTATCAGCCGCGCAACACGTGCACCTGCTGGCTGAGCACTACGGTGTTGCGGTTATCCTGCATACCGACCACGCGGCCAAGAAGCTGCTGCCCTGGATCGACGGGATGCTGGAGCACGGCGAGCGCTTTTTTGCCCAGCATGGCAAGCCACTGTTTTCGTCCCACATGCTCGACCTCTCCGAGGAGCCGCTCGAGGAAAACATCGCGATTTCGGCGAAATACCTGGAGCGCATGAAGCCCCTGGGAATGACCGTCGAAATCGAGCTGGGCGTCACCGGCGGTGAGGAAGACGGGGTAGACAACACGGATGTAGACTCTTCCAAGCTCTACACCCAGCCCGAGGAAGTGGCCTATGCCTACGAGGAGCTGAGCAAAGTGAGCGACAAATTCACCGTGGCCGCTGCGTTTGGTAATGTGCATGGCGTATATAAACCCGGCAACGTCAAGTTGCAGCCGGTTATCCTGCACAACTCGCAAGCGTATATCCGCGAGAAACTTGGATTGACAGCCGAGAAACCGATCAACTTCGTGTTCCACGGCGGTTCAGGCTCTTCGCCCGAGGAAATCACCGAAGCGTTGTCGTATGGTGCGATTAAGATGAACATCGATACGGACATGCAGTGGGCCTTCTGGGACGGCGTCAAGAACTATTATGTAGCCAACGAGGGATACCTCCAAGGCCAGATCGGAAGCCCGGACGGCGCCGATTCGCCCAACAAGAAATATTATGATCCGCGCGTATGGCTGCGCAAAGGCGAGGACGCTTTCGTCGCACGCCTGAAGCAAGCCTTCGAAGAATTGAACGCGGTGGATGCCAATAGCAAACTATAGGTTGTTTGGCTGTCCCACGACAACTTAAACAGAGACCCCTTGGCATACGCTTACCTCATCGCGTATGGGAGGGGTCTCTTGCTGTTTTAACGGCTCCTGCTATTACTGACTAACCACTATAAACTTGGATATTTATGTTTGAAGAAATTATTAGTACTGTCAATGGCATTATCTGGAGCGATGCCATGATCATGCTGTGCATGGGCTTGGGGATTTATTTCTCCATCGTCACCCGTTTCCTGCAAGTAACGCACATCAAGGACATGGTGCGCTTGTTGTTTGGCGGGGGAGCGTCGGCCAAAGGCGTATCGTCATTTCAGGCATTTGCCATCGCCCTCTCGGGACGTATCGGCACCGGCAATATCGCGGGGGTAGCTACCGCAATTGCCATGGGCGGGCCGGGGGCGGTGTTTTGGATGTGGGCCATCGCGTTTCTGGGTAGCGCGTCGGCTTTTGTCGAGGCTACGCTCGGACAGATCTACAAGGAAGTGAAGGACGGGCAATACCGAGGCGGGCCGGCCTTTTATATCGAGAAGGGGCTGGGTGTGAAGTGGTACGCGATCCTCTTTGCCATTGTCACTATTCTGGCTACCGGGTTTTTCCTGCCCGGCGTGCAGAGCAACAGCATCGCACTCAGCGTGCAGAATGCCTTTGATATCCCGGTAGCTTATACCGGCATCGGCCTGTGCATATTGTTGGGGCTGATTATTATTGGCGGCGTCAAGCGCATCGGCAAGGTAGCCGAAATTGTTGTTCCATTCATGGCAGGCGCATACATCCTGATGTCGGTGATCATCATTGTAATCAATTTTAGGGAGATCCCTGCCGTATTCCAGTTGATCTTTTCTTCGGCGTTTGGACTGGACTCGGCCTTTGGTGGTATCATCGGCATGGCCATTGCCTGGGGCGTCAAGCGGGGCATTTATTCCAACGAAGCAGGCCAGGGTACAGCACCTCATGCGGCCTCCGCGGCCGAAGTGAGCCACCCGGCTAAGCAAGGGCTGGTTCAGGCGTTTTCGACCTATATCGATACGCTTTTTGTGTGCACCGCTACGGCCTTCATGATCATTTTTACCGGAAAATACAACGTGCAGAATCCGGACGGCGGGCATATCGTGGAGTATATTCCGGGTGCCGAAATCGGCGCGGAATACACGCAGTACGCCGTGTCGACCCATTTTCCAGCCTTGGGCGCGGGTTTTGTTGCGTTGGCGTTGTTGTTTTTCGCGTTCACGACCATCATGGCTTACTACTACATGGCAGAGACCAACCTCAGCTATTTGGACAAGAAGAACCGGCATAAATGGGCAATTTGGGCGCTGCGGCTGCTTATTTTGGTGGCGACGTTTTACGGTACCATCAAAACTGCGGAAGTGGCGTGGACCCTCGGCGACATTGGCGTCGGGGCGATGGCCTGGCTTAACCTCATCGCGATCTTCCTGTTGCGCAAACCGGCGCTGAAAGCCTTCCGGGATTACAATGCGCAGCGCAAAGCGGGCAAAGATCCCGTGTTCAAGCCGAAGGAACTGGGAATCAAGAACGCCCCGTTTTGGGATGAGGAAAAGGACGAAGCTGCCGGCTAGCCTCGCGTGAGGCCGAATCCGGGATGATAGACCCCTGCAGGCCCCAGCAAAGCTGGTCCGCAGGGGTCTTATTTTTACCGATAAGGATGCAGGAAATGTTAGGAAATTGCGGCGCGGAGCTTGATTTTCCAATTCCGAATTTGGTATCTAATCCGTACCTTTGGCCCATGCCCGAAAAAATTATTATTCTTGATTTCGGTTCCCAATATACCCAGTTGATTGCACGTCGGGTTAGGGAACTAAGCGTGTACTGTGAGATACATCCATACAATAACCTTCCTGCTTTTGACGATACCGTCAAAGGAGTAATCCTGTCGGGCAGCCCCTTTTCCGTGCGGCAAGAAGATGCGCCCCAGATTGACTTTGGCGCATTGCAGCAGCACTGTCCGCTATTAGGCGTTTGCTACGGCGCGCAGTACATGGCACAGTCGCTCGGGGGCGAGGTCGTGCCCTCACAAATCCGCGAGTACGGCCGTGCCAATCTCAAGGACGTGAATGGGGAAAACGCGCTTTTTCACGGGGTTCCCATCGGTTCGCAGGTGTGGATGTCACATGGCGATACGATTGCATCCATTCCCGAAGGTTTTGAAGTAATCGCCAGTACCGACCACGTGCGCGTAGCCGCTTACCAGATTCGCGGTACGCAGACCTACGGCATTCAATTCCACCCCGAGGTGACCCATAGTACGGACGGACAGCAGCTGCTCAAAAACTTTGTCGTGGGCATCTGCGGATGCGATCAGGACTGGACGCCCGAGTCTTTCGTCGATTCGACCATCGCCTCGCTCAAGGAGACCTTAGCGAACGACCACGTCATCATGGCGCTATCAGGCGGCGTAGATTCCACCGTGGCGGCCATGCTCTTGCATCAGGCTATCGGCCACCGCCTACACTGTATTTTTGTCGATCATGGCCTTCTGCGCAAAGACGAATTCGAGCAGGTGCTCGATTCCTATCAGCACATGGGCCTGAATATCAAGGGCGTCAATGCCAAAGATCGTTTCTATGCAAAACTGGCCGGGGTGAGCGATCCCGAACGTAAGCGCAAGATCATCGGTGGCGCGTTTATTGATGTATTTGATGAGGCAGCCCACGCCGTGCAGGAAGAGCTCGGCGCAGGCGAGGAAGTGAAGTGGTTGGGACAAGGAACGATCTATCCGGACGTAATCGAGTCGATATCCGTGAAAGGACCCTCCGCCACGATTAAATCCCACCACAACGTTGGCGGTTTGCCCGACTACATGAAATTGAAAGTAGTGGAGCCACTCAAGGCCTTGTTTAAAGACGAGGTGCGGTTGGTAGGGCACGCCTTGGGCATCGACCCGAAAATTTTGGGGCGCCATCCGTTTCCAGGGCCGGGACTGGGTATCCGGATATTGGGTGACATCACCGAAGAGAAAGTCCGGATACTGCAAGAGGCGGATGCGGTCTATATCCGCAATTTGCGTGAGTCAGGCTGGTACGAGAAAATATGGCAGGCTGGCACGATCTTTCTGCCGGTACAGTCCGTCGGCGTGATGGGCGACGAGCGTACCTACGAGTACGTGGTAGCGCTGCGAGCTGTTGGTTCCCTGGACGGCATGACGGCCGACTGGATCCACCTGCCCTACGATTTATTGGCTAAAATATCGAACGAAATAATCAATCAGGTCAAGGGAGTAAATAGGGTTGTATATGATATTAGTTCAAAACCGCCAGCAACGATTGAGTGGGAGTAAGCTCCTGTTCGTGGCTGTGTTTTTATTGCTTGTAGCGGGGTGTACCCCGCGTTTTTCGCGGCCGAAACCTCCCGTGAAAACTCCCGAAGTGGAAGAACAACCGGTGAAGGAGGTGCCCGAGGAAAAAGAGGAAGCGGTAGAAGCAACGTTCAGCACCGAAAATCAAATTGCATTGCTGTTGCCGTTCCAGCTTAACCGAAGCACGGGCGAAAATCCGACGACGAACGACTTGCAGCGTGCGGCGCTTGCCCTCGATTTCTATCAAGGCTTTGCGATGGCGCTTGACGATTTGTCGGATCGTGGTACCGATTTCCAGCTCAACGTGTTGGATACCCGCGATAGTGAGGCGGAGAATATCCGCATCGCCACATTGGACGAGGTGCAGGGTGCCGCGCTGGTGGTGGGTCCCGTGTTCCCCAAGGAAATACACGCGTTTGGCCAGCGTGCGAATCTCAGCGATGCGTTGCAGATTTCCCCATTGGCCGCGAGCGCACCCAGTGATTTTGACAACCCCAATCTCGTTACACTAACGGCGCCTCTGGCGGTGCACGCGCGGGCGCTCGGTGCCGAGATTGCCAAAAGCCTGAAAACGGGCGATGCGGTCTTGCTGTATAACGTGGGAGATGCGAGCAGTAGGCAGTTTCTGCCGGCGGTGCGGGCCGAAATACAACGGGCCAATCCGCGCGCCACGGTGGTTGAGGTCAGCGACTTGACCGAGTTGACCGATCGAGCGCGTACCATGGGCACCAACTATGTGGTCTGTGGTACGGTCAACCAATATCAAATCACGCCTTTGCTGAACGGACTGACTACGCTGGCCGTGGACCATACGATGGATATCCGCCTCTTTGGCCATCCCAATTGGGATAAACTGGATTTCGACGCTGGCGACGGCTTGGCTGCTTTCCGGACCCGCATTACCTCATCGTACCACGTCAATAAGCAAACGTCGGCAGTCCGCGAATTTGAGCGTGGATACCGCGATGAGTTTGGCGTGGAGCCTTCCGAATTTGCCTACAAAGGATACGATGCCGCGTATTATTTCGGTAGTTTGCTGGCCAAATACGGACGCGATTACCGCGACTACATCATCCATGAGGAACACGATGGCATGCACAACACATTCAAATTTGACTACGACCCCACAGTGGGTTTTGTCAACAACCACGTGCTGATGCTCGAATACCGGCAGGGCGAGTTCCGCTTACAAAACTAACATGACAGAAACGAATCCGCGCCGGTTGTCGCAGTATCTGCAAACTGCCGAGCGCATTCATAGCGAATACCCCGCTACGGAGCCTTTTGCCCGCTTCCTCACCGGATATTTCCGTGCCAATAGGCAGATGGGCAGCCGCGACCGGCGTATGGCCTCGCGCTTGCTATACAACGTGTTTCGGTTAGGAAATGCCTTGGCGGAACTGCCCTTCGCGCAGCGCGCTGTCCTTGCCGATTTTCTGAGCGGGGAGGATAGCCAATTCGTAGCGGCGTTCGCACCAGCGCTGTTGCCGCTAGCCGGACAAAGCCTGGCAAGCCGGATGGAGGCGCTGGAAAAAGAATACGGTTTTCGCCTTGCGGACGTTTTTCCCTTCGCTGACCACCTGTCGCCAAGCATTAACCGCGAAGCGTTCGTAACAAGCCACCTCATCCAGCCTGAATTGTTTATCCGCTTGCGCCGCGGAACCGAAGCACGCGTCAAGACTATACTTAGTCGGTCGGATATTGCTTTTCGGGAAGTGACCGAGCAGTGCCTCGCGTTGCCAAACGGCACTTCCCTAGACCAGATCAAAGCATTGCGCGGTCTTTACGACGTGCAAGACCGATCGTCACAGCAGACAGTGGATTATATGGAGGCCAGTTCCGGCGAGAGCTGGTGGGATGCGTGCGCAGGTTCGGGAGGCAAATCTCTTTTGCTCCTCGATCGGGTGCCGGACGTCCGTCTATTGGTGTCCGATACGCGACCGACCATTCTGCGCAACCTGGATGAGCGCTTCGATCGAGCTGGAATCAAGGAATATCGGCGCAAAATCATCGATGTCACTCAGTCGCCCGAAACCATTCTCCGCGACGAACAGTTTGATGGTATTATCATGGATGCTCCGTGCACAGGGTCGGGGACTTGGGGACGTACGCCCGAAATGCTCAGCTTTTTTGAGCCCAACCGGATTGAGACTTTTGCCGCTTTGCAGCGGGATCTCGTCCGCGAGGCCGCTAAATTTATCCGTGCCGGAAAGCCCTTGGTCTACATCACCTGCTCGGTATTTGAGGCTGAAAATGAGGCAATCGTGAAATTTATGGAGGCCGAGTGCGGGTTGCGGGCGGAGCGCATGGATACACTCCACGGCTATCGCCATCGTGCCGACACCATGTTTGTGGCGCGGATGGTCAAGGAGTAATCCATTACTGCACGAGCAGGTTGCATCCCCGTATATCGCTGTGGTCAAACCGGCCCAGCACTTCAAAACTGCCATCCGGATATACTTTTCCTAGATCTTGGGTCTCAATAAACGAGCATGAATAGAGATTGGCCAAGTCGATGATGTTCAGTGCCCCGGTTTTGCCGGTGGTTTCCATACTGAACGGGTCGTTGGCCTGTCGGGCGATGGCACGCATCCAGGGTGGGCAGCGGAACAAACCCTCGCCTGCTGAGTAGCCCTGGGACAGTAACTCGGTCATGCCGTACTCCGAGTGGACACGGTCTACGCCAAATCGTTGCGTCAGTATACCATGCACTTCGTCGCGGACCATCTCCTTGCGCCGGCCCTTCATTCCGCCCGTTTCCATAACAGTGAGTGCGGGGAAGTCCAGACGATGGTTTTCGGCAAAATCCAGCAGGGCGTAGGTGACACCGATCAGCAGGGTCGGCGTTTGCTGGGCTTCCAATGTGGCCAAGCTGTCGCGCAGCTCGTCGTGGTTGTATAGGAAATATCCAGATTGGGGTACCTGGCTGTGGCGTATCAAGTGGTCGACCATATAAATCAGCGAGGATCCTTCGCGCTCGAGGTAGGAGGGGAGTAGGGCCAGAATAGCGAGCCCCTCCGGATCGCCGTAGAAGTGGTGGAACGCACGCATGAAACTCTCCTCGTACAACCCGATATCGGCCACCAAATGCTGGCTTTGTGCCGCCCCGGTAGTGCCGGAGCTCCGGAACGTAGCCTCCACGGGTTCGCCGGCGGCGATGATCTCGTGGCGTTTGAAAAAATCGATTGGCAGGAAAGGGATTTGATCCAGTTGCGTTACCTGTTCAGCGTCGATACGTCTAAGCTCGACATAGCGCTTATACACCTGACAGGTCTGCGCCTGATAGCGAAACACCGCCAAGCAGGTATGGAGAAAATCCATTTCCGAAGTGATTGTGAAAATCCGCTGTCGCAAATCCATAGGGCACTGATTATGGCCAAAGATACGGTATTCAGCCCGTATAAGGGAGTTATTT
>CAYUIZ010000121.1:0-8984 GCA_964444885.1 uncultured Sphingobacteriaceae bacterium
GCTTCGGGCAAAGCCAACTGGAATTGATCCTTGTGCCGGGGCATTCGCCCGCGCATCTCTGTTTCTACGCTGCGGAACAGGGGATACTCATCGGGGGTGATGTACTGTTTCGCAACAGCATCGGCCGCACGGATTTGCCGGGAGGCAACCACGAGCAGCTGCTCCTGAATATCCGCCAACGGGTGTACACGCTGCCCGACGAGACGGTCGTTTATCCCGGACACGGGCCGGAGACCACCGTGGGTTATGAAAAACGAACAAACCCCTTTGTGCGGGCTTAGACGCGCCTGCACCCGGACGAAGAGACTCTCCCTATGAATCTAGCGCTACATTTTGCCCGGCGGTACTTGTTCTCCAAGAAATCCGTCAATGCCATCAACATCATATCGGGCATTAGCGTGGTTGGCGTTTTTTTCAGCACGGCGGCGCTCATTACGATTCTCTCGTTTTTCAACGGCATGGAAACGCTGATCCGATCGATGTACAGCTCGTTTACATCCGAGCTGCGTATTGAGCCCGCTAGCGGCAAGACGTTCGATGCGTCGTCCCCCCTTTTTCAGGCACTTGCCGACGACTCGCGTGTGGCGGCTTATAGCGAAGTGCTGCAGGAGAAAGTGTTGCTCCGCTACCGCGACCAGCAGTTTATTGCCACCCTGAAGGGAGTTTCGCCGCATTATGCCAAGACCAAATCCATCGATACGATGATGTACGACGGGAGCTTTATCCTGGCGCATGATGGCGATGACTACGCGGTGATGGGTGCCTATATCCAGCATGCGTTAGGCATCTCATTGTACGACGAATCGGCGTTGGTCGAAGTGTTCACACCGCGCCGCGGGGTCATCAACGCGGTCAATCCGGCAGACGAGTTCAACCTGCGGCAGATTAAGCCGTCCGGGGTGATGTTCTACCAGCAGGAGTTTGACGATGTGATGTTCGTTCCGGTCGATTTTGCGCGGGAGTTGATGGGTGAGTTCGAAGAGGTGTCGGCCATTGAGCTCGATTTGGTGCGGGGCACGAGCATTTCGTCCTTCCAGCAGGAGCTAGCCCGTCAATTGGGGGACGATTACCTTGTCAAAAATCGGGAAGAGCAGAATCCCGCGTTATACAAAACCATCCGTTCAGAAAAATGGGTGGTGTTTTTTATCCTCACCCTGACGGGAATTATTGCAATTTTCAACATCATCGGGTCGCTTACGATGCTCGTCATCGACAAAAAGCATGACATCGGCGTCTTGCGGAGCATGGGGGCCAGCGATCGCCTCATCCGCCGGATATTTTTCTACCAGGGGGTCATGATCGCGCTGATGGGATGTGTGACGGGTATGGTGGCGGGTCTTTTGTTCTCCCTCAGCCAAATCCGTTACGGATGGCTGCGCCTAGGGCCTTCCGATGGCTTGATGCCGGAAGTCTATCCGGTGGATATCCGCTTCACCGACGTGCTGCTGGTTTTTGTGACTATTTCCGTAGTCGCTACGCTTATTTCGTATTTGTCGTCGCGGCTCAGCATCAAATCCTAGCTGGGCGTAGCCGGACAGGCCGGTTAGCGCTTGATCGCGTACCGAAGGCCCACCGACACGCCGCCGTGCAATACGGTGTATCGCCGATTGCCTAATGCGCTGATTTCCCACCGGGGTTGATCCGCAATGGTACGGTCGTGGCCATCGGTGATATGCAGGGCAGGCGCTACGGCGAGGCTGAGTCGGTTGCCGATCCTGACTTGTGGCACCAGCGCGGCCGTGTACTGCGATTGCAGGGTGGAAAAATCGGTGTAGAGCGCGTTGCTTACTTCGGCATCCAACGAAAACCGTCCGCGGCGCAGCACGTGGGCGCCCATGCCCGCACGGATTCCGTAGCGGAGAGACGCCTGCGGATCCACGCCATATCCCAGACCTACCATTCCGTATAAAACCCGGCCTCCCGTCCGCAGGTTAACGCTAACCCGTCGGTTCTCATCGGCCTCCAGCGCAAGGCTTTGCGTCCCGTTGCTGATGAAGTTAAACAGTCCGATGGGATAGTCGCTGGAGTCCGCCACGTTGATCAAGCCGGAGAGCTGTACGCCGTGCACCTTCCGGGCCTGGTTGTACACGCCGGCAATTTGTATTCCGTTCACGTTTCCCATCACCTGATTGGCGATGCCCGCAATCTGCATCCCGCGCTGGTTGCCTCCGGTCAGGTTGAATATGCCGGCCACTTGAAACGGTCCGACATCGTGCTGGTTGATGCCATAGAGCCCGGATATCTCCACGCCGTTGACGCCGGCGCCGTGGCCACCCAATAGGTTCATCGACACCTTGTTGACTGTCCGGCTGTGGTTGTTGCCCTGTATGCCTACGCCGGGCAAGACGGATAGCTGATAGAAGCGTTCAGCGAAAAAGTTGCCGATATTTAAGTGTGCGATGCGGTCTTTGGAGGTGGTGAACGCCCGCCCGAGCCATGTTCCGTCCAGGGAATTGGACTGCTCCTGACCGGGGAAATAGCGGAACCGGATTTTCTTTCCGCCCTGTGTCACCTCGACCGGCATGAGCATGACGATCAGCGTGTCGCGGTAATTTTCCTTGCTCACTTTCATCCAGAGCGATTCGTCGGGGTGGCGGACGGCCAGTTCGAAACTGCCGTGCTCGTCCGACAAGGCACTGGCGAAGGAGTGCTTGTCGTGCACGCTCACGTGGGGCACGCCCTGCCGGGTTTGGGCGTCCAAAATCTGTCCCCGCACCACCAATGAACCCCGATAGTTGCTCCCAATTTCCACTTTTGGCTCAAACCGTTGTGGCACATGGCGGATAATGACATAGTCGCCTACCTCTTTGAATCCGTACTGGTCGCCCAGCACGCGCTCGAGGAAAACAGCCAAGGTGCCTTCAAAAGGCGGGACGCTCGCCAGGCTGTCGGTGGGTACGCGTTCGCTGTTATACGAGAAGTGGAAATCACCCGCTTTACTGATGGATTCCAGTATCGAGACGATGGGTTGCCGGGATATCGCGCCGGTGGAGATGGGGCGGTTGAGGTAGTGCTGGGCATGGGCAGACAGCGTGCCACTCCCGATTGTCGCCAGCACAAAGAAGGCGCGGACCAACGGGCTTAGCCGCGTGAAGAATAGGTTCATCGGTGCAGGATGTAGGTGTTGTTGTTGTAAGAGACTTGGATTTCAAGGGTTTCTGCGATTACGCGCAGCAGTTTATCCAGCGGGTCCTTGCCCAGCGTCGCGGTGAGCAATAGGGTTTCCAATGCCGGCTCGGCAATCAGGATAGTCGCGTCGTATTCATCGGCGAGAAACTTTACGACATCTTTCAGCGGCGCGTTCCGCAGTACGAACCGGTCGTTGGCGTAATGCTGACCCAGCAAAGCATTAACATCGCCTGCCACGAACGAACCTTCTTGCTCATTGACCGTCACGCGTTGCATGGCACCCAGCGTGGCGTTCCGTTCACCGTTGCTCACGGCTACTTGTCCACTGGCAACCACGACCTCTACTTCGGGGCCGTCCTTGCGCACATTAAACGAGGTGCCCAGCACGACAACGCGCGTGCCGCCGATGTGTACTTCGAAAGGTTTGCGTTCGTTGCGCGCCACTTCGAAGAAGGCTTCTCCGCTTTCCAGGCTTACGCGGCGCTGGCCAGCAAAAAGAGTGCGGTGCACACGTAGGGCGCTGTTTTTGTTGAGCGTAAGGACGGTGCCATCGGCCAGTGTGTCTTTCAGTACGCTTTCCGCTGTTGCCAACGCCTTGCCGCGCCACGTTTCGGACGGGCTGGCAAGGGCAAAATACAGCGCAGCGAAGCAGGCGACTAACAAGACGCTCGCCGCCACGCGCAACAGGTGTCGGGCGGGTACGTTGCGGATGCTTTTGGTTTGGTCATGGCGCAGGGCGACAAACCGCGACCAAGCGACGTCCACGTCGGGCGTGGGCCCGTCCGCTAGGCGACGGCTCCATTCCCAGGCGCGCACCGTCTTTTGGTAATCTGCTTGGTGGCGTTCGTCCGCCGCCAGCCACGCTTCCATTTCGTTTCGCTCATCCATTGTGCATTCCCCCAGGAGATAGTTGATTATTGACTGTTCCTTCATCGTTTATAGGTATTGGTTGCATGTCAGTAAGATTAACAGGCTCAGAAAGTCCGCGAGTTGTATGCGGAGTGTCTTGAGCGCCTTGCCCATGTGGGCTTCGACGGTTTTGATCGATATGCCGAGCCGTTGTGCGATATCTTGGTATTTGAGTTCTTCGAACCGGCTCAGCTGAAATACGGTCCTGCACTTTTCAGGCAACCGAAGCAGGGCTTGTTCCAAGTGCGCAGCCAGTTCCTTGTCGCTCGCCTGGCTGACGCCCTGGGCGGTGTTCGCTTGCTGGGCAAACCGTGTGCGCACTTGCTCGCGTTTGGCTTGGTTGAGTGCTTCATGGTAGGTGGCCCGAAACAAATACGCTTGCCAGGAGGTATGGATCCGTAAGGTGTCGCGCTTGTCCCATAGTTTCAAAAAGACATTCTGTACGATTCCTTCCGCCCGGGCCTCGTCGCGCACCACGCTGTATGCATAGCGGTACAGCGGCGTGAAGTGCTGCCGATAGAGCTGTTCAAAATGCATTTCCTCCACGATTGGATGCTGTTGTTCGTTTGCTTCACCTGTCATTTTGGTGGTTTTCGTTATCGCGTTTATCCATGAGACAGCGCTCAGGCGATTTACCCCTAGCGGCACTTGAAATTTTAGTCTCCATGAGCTATAGTCGCGTGTTATCAAATGTAAGGCAATCAGCCTACGGAGCCAACGGCTGTGCGGAAATTCCCACGGTTGCCGTCGATTCGCCGCGCATCACCGGTGGTCTTGTCCGAAGCGGGGCTTGCCGCCGTACCGTGTTACAAAAGAAAAACCACTTTAGGCCTGCTACGACGGCATCTTGCTAATAAATTTTACGCAATCGATTGATTAGTCCTAAAAAACGCTATTTTTACCCCCTTTAAATTTAAAACTAGCATATTTTATGTGTGGAATCGTAGGCTATACAGGTCATCAGCAAGCATATCCCATTCTGATCGACGGACTGAAAAAACTGGAATACCGGGGCTATGACAGCGCCGGCGTGGCGTTGCATACCGGCAATGGGGTCACCGTTTACAAAAAGCAGGGCAAGGTGGCCGCCTTGGAAAACTTCGTTTCCGACCTGCCTACGCGGGCTACCATCGGCATCGGACACACGCGCTGGGCCACGCATGGTGAGCCGTCGGACCGCAATGCCCATCCCCATCTCTCCCAGTCGGGCAAGTTGGCCATGATCCACAACGGCATCATCGAAAACTACGCCCAGCTCAAGCGCGAACTGGAAAATAAGGGCTATGCGTTCAAAAGCGACACGGACTCGGAGGTACTGCTGAATTTTATCGAGGACATCCAGTCGCACAATGCCTGTTCGCTCGAAGAAGCTGTTCGCATCGCGCTCAAGCGTGTCACCGGTGCGTACGTTATCCTGTTTGTCGACCAAGACCATCCCGATACGATTATTGCCGCACGCAAAGGCAGTCCGTTAGTCATTGGCGTGGGCGACAATGAGCATTTCCTGGGATCGGATGCCTCGCCGATGCTTGCTTACACGAAGGAAGTGGTCTATATTAATGACTATGAACTGGCGATCGTGCGCCCCGATGAGCTCATCCTCAAAAACCTCGGAAATGAGCGGATCACCCCCTTTGTGCAGCAGCTGGACATCGAGCTTGCCGCCATCGAGAAGGGAAATTACGACCACTTCATGCTCAAGGAGATTCACGAACAGCCCCGCACCATACATGATTCATTGCGCGGGCGCTTACAGCCCAAAAGCCTTAGCGTGACCATGAGCGGCCTCGAGCAAATCGCCGATAAGCTGCGCACCGCCCATCGCATCGTCATCGTGGCCTGCGGAACCAGCTGGCATGCAGGCCTCATCGGCGAATATTTGATTGAGGAACTGTGCCGGCTCAACGTGGAAGTGGAATACGCGTCGGAATACCGCTACCGTAATCCGATTGTGTCGCCACAGGATGTCATCCTGGCGATTTCGCAAAGTGGTGAGACGGCAGACACGCTGGTGGCCCTGGAGAACGCAAAAAAGCAGGGGGCGACGATTTTCGGCATTGTCAATGTGGTGGGTTCTTCCATCGCCCGCCTGGCTGATGCGGGGGCATATACCCACGCAGGGCCCGAAATCGGGGTGGCCAGTACCAAAGCCTTCACGGCACAGGTAGCCGTATTGCAACTTATTGCGCTGAAGCTGGCCGAAATACGGGGCACGGTGGACAAGCCCCTGTTTGACGTGCTCGTGCGCGAATTGGACGCCATACCCCAAAAGGTGCAGTGGATCCTCGACAACCAAATCGATGCGATCAAGGCGATTGCTGCCCGCTACCAAGACGCCCAAAATTTCCTCTACTTGGGCCGGGGCTACAACTTCCCCATTGCGCTGGAAGGCGCGCTCAAGCTCAAGGAAATCACCTATATCCATGCCGAAGGATATCCCGCCGCGGAAATGAAACACGGCCCCATCGCCCTGGTCGATGAACAATTGCCGGTGGTGGTCGTTGCTACGCGGGATGTATACCACGAGAAAATCGTGAGTAACATTCAGGAAATCAATGCCCGAAAAGGGAAGGTCGTGGCAGTGGTGTCGGAGGGCGACGATACCATTCACGAACTGGCTGAAGCCGTCATGGTCGTGCCCGAAGCCCATGAGATCGTGGCGCCCTTGCTGGCCGTCATTCCGTTGCAATTGCTGGCGTATTATATTGGCGTGGCACGCGGCTTGGACGTTGACAAACCGCGCAACCTGGCAAAATCCGTTACTGTAGAATAACCATCACGATGAGCAAAATAGTGCGAACACCGCTGAAAACCTTGGGCTATGGGTTCATTCCCGAGGCATTTTTGCCAGCCGGGCAAGACGAATATTACCTTCGGGAGTGGCAACAGCTGTCGGACGCGACCTATCGTCCGCTCTCCCCAACCGAAATACATATTTTGGAAAGCAAGGGCAATTATTCGCCCAACTGGGCCGATGTTTGGGTGACGGACCGGTTTCTTCCCGAACAGATCGAGCATTCCAAATTTTACGGGCGGGTGCGTATTGGCGACATGGAAGCCAGTTTTCTGGACTATCGCGACCTACAGTTGCCCATAGGTATCTACCGCAGTACGGTGGTCAGTTGCGACATCGGGCGCTACAACGCCATCCACAATGTGCGGTACATGGCCCATTTTATTCTGGGCGAAGAGGTCATCTTGTTTAATGTCAACGAGATGGAAACCAGTAATAACGCGAAATTCGGGAATGGCATCCTGAAGGAAGGCGATGCTGCAAGTGCGTTGATCCAACTGGAGCTCTGCAATGAAAATGGTGGGCGCGGCGTGCTTCCTTTTGACGGCATGCAGGCATCGGATGTGTATTTGTGGACCCGTAACCGGCACGACCGCGAATTGCAGGAACGCTTTAAAGCGATTACGTTCGCGGCTTTCGATACGGCCCGAGGCTATTACAGCATCATTGGCGACCGGACGGTTATCAAGAATTCGCATACCATTAAGGATGTCAAGATCGGTACGGACGCATATATTAAAGGTGTCAATAAGCTGAAGAATGTAACGGTCAATTCCCTGCCCGAGGCGTACACGCAGATTGGCGAAGGTTGTGAGTTGGTCAACGGCATCATCGGCCATGGTTGCCGGATATTCTACGGCGTGAAAGCCGTGCGGTTTATCCTTTCCTCTTTCTCCCAGCTCAAGTACGGCGCCCGGCTGATTAACTCGTTTCTGGGCGACAACAGCACCATTTCTTGCTGCGAAGTCCTCAATTCGTTGCTCTTTCCGGCGCACGAGCAGCACCATAACAATTCGTTTCTGTGTGCTTCGCTGGTGATGGGCCAAAGTAATATGGCCGCCGGGGCTACCGTCGGTTCCAACCACAACTCGCGGGCGGGTGATGGCGAAATTATGGCTGGACGGGGGTTTTGGCCGGGGCTATGCGTCAGTCTGAAGCACAACTCGCGTTTTGCTTCGTACACGCTGATCGTCAAGGGCGATTTTCTCCACGAGCTGCACGTACGCATGCCCTTTGCCATGGTGGGCAACGACCTGGCCAAAGATCAGCTTGTTGTCCTGCCAGCCTACTGGTTTTTGTACAACATGTATGCGCTGATGCGCAACAATTCTAAGTTTCTGGCGCGCGACCGCCGGTCGCTGAAAAATCAGTATTTTGAATATGATGTGTTGGCTCCCGACACGGTCAATGAGATCTTCACCGCATTGCGGGAGCTTGAATTTGCGGTCGGTACGGCCTGCGATCCCGGTTTGGGTGATGCGGATGCCCTTGTTCGCCGGGGACGGGCTATCCTGCTGGATCATACGTTTGACCTTTCGAACGTTGAGGTTTTATTGGCGGACGTCGAAAATTCCAAACGCAAAGTAGTGGTGAAGAAGGCGCGGGAGGCTTACCTTGTCTACCGCAAAATGGTCGCGTACTATGCTGCCACCCAGCTGCAAGCTTATTTTGAACAGCACAGCTATGCCGAGTTTGAAACGACGTACCTCCATGCCGGCAAACGGGTGGTCCGGGCCGATTTTGAAAATATCGGTGGCCAGCTGATGCGCCAGACGGATGTGGACGAACTGCTCGATGACGTGCGCACCGGCCGCCTGGAATCTTGGCGCGCCATCCACCAGCGCTACCACCAACGCAGTACGGTGTATCCCGCGCACAAGCTTGAACATGCACTCGCGTCCCTGTTGGAAATACGCGGCATAAGCATGGACCAATTATCCTGGCCGGATATTCAGGAATTGCTGGACGAAAGCGTGGCCACGAAGGAATGGATCTGCCGCGAAATCTGGCGAACGCGCAACAAGGACTACGAAAATCCTTACCGTATGCTCGTGTATGCCAATCGCAAAGAGATGGAGGCTGTCGTGGGCGCCATCGAAGACAATCCGTTTATTCAGGAACAAGAGGCGGATTATGAACGCTATCGAGATTC
>CAYUIZ010000122.1:0-8836 GCA_964444885.1 uncultured Sphingobacteriaceae bacterium
TTCTGTATTATGCGTTGGAAAGGCGGCAGGCAAAGCGACAATTTTGAGGATCGCAGGGGAATGTCTACGGGCGGGAAAGTGGCGTTGGGCGGAGTAGGCAGTATTATCGTGGTTATACTGGGTTTGCTGTTCGGTGGCGATCCCAATGAGCTGATGAACCAGCTACAGCAGGGCGGGATGGAGGCAGCCCCGGCCGGCGAGGTGGAGGTAAGCGCCGCGGAGCAGGAACTAACGGCTTTTGCGCGTACGGTGCTGGCCAGTACCGAAGACGTGTGGACCGAACTCTACAGACAGGCCGGCGCCACCTATAAGCCGTCGGCCTTGGTCGTGTTCTGGGATGGAACGCAAACCGGTGGTTGTGGGTTCGGCGCGTCGGCGTACGGACCTTTTTACTGTCCGGCTGATGAGAAGGTCTACATCGATCTGACGTTCAATGAAGAGTTGAAAAATCGGTTTGGGGCTACAGGCGAATTTGCCATGGCGTACGTTATAGCCCATGAAATTGGCCATCACGTGCAACAGCTGGAGGGGGTGCTGCCGCAGGTGCAGGCCATGCGGGGCCAGCTGAGCGAGCGCGAGTTTAATAAGCTCATGGTGCGCTTGGAATTGCAGGCTGATTTTTATGCGGGCGTGTGGGCTCACCACGCCAATCGCATGTCTGACGTACACCTGGAGTATACGGATATCCGCGACGGGATGAATGCCGCAGCGGCTGTTGGCGATGATCGCATTCAGCAGCAGGCCCAGGGCTATGTCGTTCCGGATGCCTTCACCCACGGCACGTCTGAGCAGCGTGCGTATTGGTTTAAGAAGGGGTATGACACGGGCGACCTCCGGCAGGGCGATACCTTTAACGACCCCAGTCTGCAATAGGCGAGGCGATGGCCTGCGTCAGGAGATGCGCAGGATGACGTTGCCCGTTTTTTGTCCGGTTTCCACATAGCGGTACGCATCCACGATATCGTCCAGGACGTAATGCCGGTCGATGAGGGGTTTGAATCCACCTGAAGTAGCGAGATCCCCGATCCAGCGCACATCCTCCTGGCTGTTCGTCGGGATAGGAAACAACACCCGCTTGCCTTTTGACCACTTCCGGCGGTCCGTATTGGGTGTAAATCGCTGTTTTCATTGTCATAAGCGCGATTGCAGGAAGCGTTGCCATCAGGGAAATATTGTCATATCTTTCGATTCGAGCGGGTTGATATTCGGTTAAGTGTTAGCTAGCGGGGACAAGATGATCCTTGAAAAACTGGACGGTGCGTTGCCAGGCTAGTTGGGCGGCCTCCTTGTCGTAGCGTGGCGTCGTGTCGTTGTGGAATCCGTGGTTCGTACCCGGATAGAAATGCGCCTCATGCGCCTTGCCATGGGCTTTGAGTGCGGCTTCGTACGCGGGCCAGCCCTCGTTGACACGCGCGTCATTTTCGGCAAAATGCAATAGCAAGGGCGCTTGGATGTCGGGCACTTCGTCCACGGGGGCTTGCCCGCCATAAAACGGGACAGCCGCGGCGAGCTCAGGCATCCGCGCGGCCATCATGTTCGATACCCAGCCGCCAAAGCAAAAGCCGACCACGCCTACGGATCCGTTGCAAGCCTCATGGTGTTGCAGGTGCTGAGCGGCCGCAATGAAATCCGCAAGCATCTCGTCGCGGTCGCGCTTGCTTTGCAGCTCGCGCCCTGCATCGTCCGTGCCGGGATAGCCGCCCAATGGGCTCAGGGCGTCCGGCGATAGACTGATAAACCCTGCCAGCGCTGCACGCCGGCCCACGTCCTCGATATGCGGATTGAGGCCCCGGTTTTCGTGCACCACAATGATGCCACCGAGTTTGCGCTTATTCGCCTTGGGCATGCATAGCAATCCCTTGATCGTGCCGCCGCCTTTAGGCGATGTGTATTCGATGACCTGTTCCGAAATCCGGGGGTCCCCGGCTTTAACCTGTATGCCGTCCTGGTAATTGGGCATCAGGAAACTCATCAATCCGGGTACGGTAAGTGTGCCGACCGCGTATATCGAGAGTTTCTCCATAAAATCCCGCCGGGAGAGGCGATTGTGGGCATAATCATCGTAGAGGTCAAATACTTCTTGCCTGACGTCTGATTTCTTGATTTTTTGCATAAGGCTGGTGATAATAAAAGGTTAAGGGGCTTGTGTGTTAAAACGCAATGCATGGACTTGTGCTATAAGGCGTTATGTACGTTAACAAAGCTAACGTTCTTTTGTGTGGCTGGCACACAAAAAAAACCGGCCGCTTGGGAACGGCCGGCTGCAATAAAGTATCGCTATCGAATCGCCCTTTTGAGCGATATGGCGTTATACGTTAAACCGGAAGTGCATGATGTCGCCATCCTGCACGATGTAGGTTTTTCCTTCAACCGCCAGTTTGCCGGATTCTTTCACGGCGCTTTCCGATCCGTACTGCACAAAATCTTCATATTTAATTACCTCAGCGCGAATAAACCCTTTCTCGAAATCGGTGTGGATGACGCCAGCCGCTTGTGGAGCGGTGAATCCTTTTTCGATCGTCCACGCCCGTACTTCCTGCACGCCCGCGGTAAAGTAGGTGGCCAAATCAAGCAATTTGTACGCCGCCCGGATGAGTTTATTGACGCCGGATTCGGCCAGCCCCAAGTCTTCAAGGAATAGCTGACGCTCCTCGTAGCTTTCCAATTGGGCGATTTCGGACTCGATCTGCGCGGAAATAATCAATACTTCGGCGTTTTCGTCGCGCACCGCTTCCTTCACCCGGTCGACATAGGCATTGCCCGTGTTGACCGATGCCTCGTCTACGTTACAAACGTACAGCACAGGCTTGACCGTCAGCAGGGTGAGATCCGAAATGTATTCAAAATCTTCCTCGCTGATGGGCGTAGTACGTGCAGATTTTCCTGACTCCAGATGGGATTTGACGACTGATAAGATGTCGTACGTGCGCTTGGCTTCCTTATCGCCGCCTGTTTTGGCTTGCTTCTCAACGCGCTGCAAGCGTTTCACCACCGTGTCCAGGTCTTTGAGCTGGAGTTCGGTGTCAATGATTTCTTTATCGCGAATCGGATCGACCGATCCGTCCACGTGGATGACATTGCCGTCGTCAAAACAGCGCAATACGTGGATGATGGCATCCGTCGTACGGATGTTTCCCAAAAATTGGTTGCCTAGCCCTTCGCCTTTGCTGGCGCCCTTGACCAAGCCGGCGATGTCGACGATTTCAATCGTATTGGGCACAATACGCTGGGGCTTGACCAATTCAGCCAGCTTGTTAAGCCGTTCGTCAGGCACGGTAATGACCCCGACGTTGGGTTCAATGGTGCAAAATGGGAAGTTAGCCGCCTGCGCTTTCGCGTTGGACAAGCAATTGAATAAGGTGGATTTTCCCACGTTGGGAAGGCCTACGATGCCGCACTGTAATGCCATATCTTAACTGTTATTGCGCTAAAAAACGGTGCAAAGATACGACATTCGCGCTGACAAAAAAACGCCGGCGAAGGATTGTGGTACGAGGGGGACACGCTGGCGCGGGCACGTGTTTTTTAGTAATATAGGTTTGTCCGGATATACGTCCATGCCTGAATTAAATGAAGCGGAGGGTTACTGGTTATCTAAATACCTACAGGGCGTCCGATAATTTCCGCTAATTGATGTAACTTGTCGCCTGTTAGGTAGTCTTATGGTATATGCTGTTTCTTAAACTGATAGGCGAGAGTTTTGGGTTTGCATTTTCCGCATTGCGCGAGAATAAAACCCGTACGTTGCTGTCTTTGCTAGGCATCACGATAGGCATCATGACCATTATTGGCGTTTTCTCGGCGGTGGATACGCTGCGGGCCAACTTGGAACAAAGCGTGGAAAAGCTCGGCAGCAAGAGTATCTATGTCGAAAAATGGTCATGGGGCGGTGGCGGCGACTACCCCTGGTGGCGCTATGCGAATTGGCCCGAGCCCACCCTTCGCGATTTTGAGCAGGTTAGAAACAGAATGACCACCGCCGACGGGGTGTCATTTTCGATTAATATTAGTGACCGAACGGTAAAGTATCTCAATAACAGTGTGGCCGGTGTTACCGTGTTGTCCGCTACGCACGACTATTATTCCATCCGCAAACTGGAGGTGACCGAAGGGCGGTATTTTACAGATTCGGAGTCCAACCGCGGCACCAACGTCGCTGTTGTGGGCGCCACGGTTGCCGAGGGATTGTTCCCCGGGGGCGATGCGGTGGGGAAGACCATAACATTGATGGGGCGCAGGGTGACGGTCATCGGTGTGTTCAAAAAGGAAGGAGAGGGGATGCTGATTGATGTGTCGATGGACGACATCATCATGATACCCTTCAATTTCGGCCGAAACCTGGTCAATATCCGGCGCTTCAATCCGTCCATTATGGTAAACGTGGCCGCGGATGTGTCCTTAGACGAAGCCGAAAGCGAGCTCCGCGGGGTCTTGCGTTCCATTCGCCGGCTGTCGCCGCAAGAGGAAGATAATTTTTCGCTGAACAAAACCACCATCATTACCGCGCAGCTTGACCAAATGTTTGGCGTTATCAATTTTGCCGGCGCGTTTATCGGCGGTTTCTCCATTCTGGTTGGAGGATTCGGTATTGCGAATATCATGTTCGTGTCGGTCAGGGAGCGTACGCATATCATCGGCATACAGAAATCCCTTGGCGCCAAAAACTATTTTATTCTGTCGCAGTTTCTGATTGAGGCCATTTTCCTCTGTATCATCGGCGGATTGATGGGCCTAGGCATTGTCTACCTGCTTGCGTTCATTGCCAAGGTCGCCTTTGGTTTTGGGGTGGTGGTTAGCTTTTTCATGGTCATGGTCACGCTGGCGCTTTCTACGGGCATTGGCATCATTGCGGGCATTATCCCGGCGGTGATGGCCGCTAGGTTGGACCCGGTAGAGGCTATCCGAAGCAAGTAACGCACGTTATAGTTATCACTCAAATAAACATGCCCTGCCAAACGGTGCGTCTTGCAGGGCATGTCTTTTTCCACGCTTTTGTTGTTTCTTAAGCGATTTCCGCAATAAATACGCCGGATTTGTCGATATGCGCCTTGTGTTTAATGATGTTTTCCAAGTTGAGCGTACCGATCACGTATTTGAAACCCGGTGAATAAAAACGTTCGGAAATGTCTGCGAATGCCAGCCGGTCAATCAGGTCTTCATCCTCATAGCGCAAGTACACCTTGATTTCCCAGTTTTTGCTGTAGCGGAGCTTTCCGGCATCGATGTGCTTTTTGTACTCGTAGCGGTAGCTGTAGCGTAGGGCGGCGATGTCAGATAGGACTGCCGACCCCGTAGGATGCCCGCCCGCTCCCTTGCCATAGAAGAACTGTTCGTCCGCAAAGGCCGCTTTGACGAGTACCCCGTTGTTTTCATTTTCCACGTTGCGAAGGATGTTGCCAGGCGCAATGAGCCGGGGCAATACATAAAGAATGACGTTCTTATCGTTTATTTCCCGGGCGGTAGGTACGAGTTTCAGGCGGTAGTCTTTCTCTTTCGCAAATTTGATGTCGGGCGTATCCAGCTTATCGATGCCGATATTGAGGATGTCCTCCGGCTGGATATAGAGGCCGTAAGCGTGCGAAGCCACGATGGCTAGCTTGAATTTAGCGTCATAACCACCTACATCGAGCGTAGGGTCGGTTTCGGCAAATCCGAGATCTTGTGCCTGCTTCAGCGCCGTGTTGTAGTCCAGTCCCTGATTGAATACTTTGGATAGGATGTAGTTCGAGGATCCGTTGAAGATGCCGCTCACCGAGTGCAGTAGCTCATTATCGTAGTACTCTTCGAGGTTGCGTATGATGGGGATACTGCCGCAAACTGCGCCTTCATAGAGTAGACTGGTGCCGTACGCTTGCTGTATGTCAATCAGTTCTTCGAGATGGTAGGCGATCATTTTCTTGTTCGCCGACACCACGTTTTTACCCGATTTTAATGCGCGAGACACAATATCAAAGGCTGCGTCGGCGTCGTCGATGAGCTCGACGACGGTGTTGATTTCCGCGTCATCCAAGATGGCGTTCGCATCGGTCGTGAAAAGTTCGGCAGGCAAGCTGCGTTCTTTGTCGCCGTGCTTGATTACGAATTTTTTGATGCCGAGATTAAGGCTCTTGGTTTTGATGATGTCGTATAGGCCTTGCCCCACAACTCCAAAACCAAATATGCCCAGCGTCAATTTATTGCCCATATTGTTTGTTGTGTGTTGTTTTTTTTAACAGGTACTTTATTCCAATGACGGCATGAAAAACCAAGCAAAGGCATCGCGTTGCCGTTTTCTAAGCGGAAGCTGGCGGAGCGTAAGAAAGGCCAGCGCGTGCCCGGCCGCCGTCATCGTTTGACCTCATGAATGATGGTAAGCAATCCGGAAACTCCGGAATCGCTTACCAATTTCGCTGCATGTAGCTAGGTGCATTTACCGTTGGCGCAGCACCCGGTTCTACGCGGTATAGACTTAACCGATTGCGTCAAACGCTTTTTGCAGGTCGGCTTTGATGTCGTCCACGTGTTCGATGCCAACAGACAGGCGCAACAAACCCGGATAGGCTCCTGCTGTGCGCTGCGCTTCTTCGCTCAGTTGCTGGTGCGTCGTTGCGGCCGGATGGATGATCAGTGATTTAGCGTCTCCCAGGTTGGCCAAGTGGCTGATGAGCGACAGGTTGTTGATAAATGCGTTCGCTTTTTCCGCGTCGCCCTTGATCGTGAACGAAAGTACGGCACCATACCCGTTTTTAAGGTATTTCTGTGCGTTAGCGTACTGCGGACTGTGTTTCAAGCCCGGGTAGAGCACTTTTTCCACTTGCGGATGGCTATCCAGCCATTGGGCCACCTCTAGGGCGTTGTCCACATGGCGCTGTACACGCAGGGAGAGCGTTTCCAGTCCTTGCACCAGCAAGAAGGAGTTGAAGGGGGAGATGGCAGGCCCCATGTCGCGCAATCCCTCAACACGTGCGCGGATGATGTACTGGATGTTGCCGAACGGACCGTCTGGGCCGAATACCTCTGAAAATACCAGCCCGTGGTAGCCCTCCGAAGGCTCGCTGAACTGCTTGAATTTGCCGTTGCCCCAATTGTAGTTTCCTCCGTCTACAATCACGCCGCCGATGCTGGTGCCGTGTCCGCCGATCCACTTGGTGGCCGACTGAACGACCACGTGCGCGCCGTGCTCCAGCGGTTTGAAGAGGTAACCGGCCGCCCCGAAGGTGTTGTCTACGATCAATGGCAGGTCGTATTTATTAGCTATGGCAGCAATGCGCTCAAAATCAGGAATATTGTAGCTGGGGTTCGCAATCGTTTCCACGAAGATCGCCTTGGTTTTATCGTCAATCAGCGCTTCGATATTTTCGGGCGAATCGTTTTCCGCAAAACGCACGTCAATGCCCAGCCGTTTGAACGAAACCTTAAACTGGTTGTAGGTGCCGCCGTACAGGTTGGCTCCGCTGACGAAGTTGTCGCCGCTTTCGAGGATGTTGTGCAGGGCGAGGAACTGCGCTGCCTGGCCCGATGCCACCGCTAAGGCGCCCACACCGCCTTCGAGCGCCGCGATGCGTTTTTCAAACACGTCGGTCGTGGGGTTCATGATGCGGGTGTAAATGTTGCCGAACTCTTTCAGCGCAAATAAATTGGCGCCATGTTCCGCGTTGTCAAATACAAACGACGTCGTTTGGTATATAGGCAAGGCGCGCGCTCCGGTTGTTGGGTCGGCTTCCTGGCCTGCATGTAGTTGTAAGGTTTCGAATTTCAGTTTGTCTTGTGTCATGGTTTTTAAGTGTTTAGAAGAAATTTTTTTATTCGGTGAATTGCTTTGCCGAGCGCCGGCCGATAACGAGCCGGTAGGAAAAGAGGCATGTGTACGTTGCTGTAAATGATACGCCACCCCTGATACAGGAAGCGTGGACAGACCCTAGCAACACATACATGCCTTGCGCATTCGCGTAAACAAGGCTTCGGTGGATGGACTGTACCAGCTCCCGGCCACCGTTGGGCGCAGCTGTAGGCACTGATCGTAAGTCAAATGAATCGTCATAGTCTTTTATCATTTATATGCTCCTTCGCGAAAACCGCTTGGGACAGGAATTGGCACCTTATCTGCCGTCTGCAGCTGGTTGCCAGTGGGTCATCGAGCCAGTCTCTCGCCACTTCTTTATAAACCAAGACCTGCTAGTTAGGAGGTGTTGATCTGCGTGCTTTACGACACGGCAACGCAAATATAATGCACAAAGGTCGCTTGTGCAAGGCTTTTGGTGAAAAAATGGACGGCAAGGCGTGGCGCAGCCACTTATGCGGCGATTTATGTGGATACCGATCCGGAGGAGTGGGATCGGCCAAGGACTGATACTGGCGGTCAGGCTTCGTGGTAGGCGACATGGTGCTGCGCCAAAAAGGCTTTGATGATATCGGCGTGGATGCACTGCCCGAGGTGGAGAAAGGAATGGTCGGAAACTTTTTGGAGTTTGTTGCCGAGGGAGATCTCTTTATCAACGATATCGAAGCCCAGGTGCAGGTGCTTGGTCGAGAATTGCATGCCGTAGACGATGCCGTCCGTATTGAACAGCGGGCCGCCGCTTTGTCCGCGAAGACCGGGTGTGCTCATCTCGATGCCGTACACTTGGTTCTTGTCGGCCAGAAAGCGCGTGAGCATCCCGTCGATGGGGAAGCGGGGCGAGCTTTTTATGCCTTCGTTTGTCCATTCAATTTCGCCCGATGTTTCGTTATACGCGAAGTTGCTGAATTCCGGAAACGGGAAGCCGAGTCGGCAGAGGTATTCGCCGGGCTGGATCTCAGCGGTATTCTTTTTGAAGACCGCATGTCCGACGTAACGGAGCGACTGGTAATCATTGAA
>CAYUIZ010000123.1:0-8704 GCA_964444885.1 uncultured Sphingobacteriaceae bacterium
AATATGTCGTGCACCCAACGCAGTCTCTCCCATTCCTACATTTTTCCTATCTTCATGCCGAAAACCGAACGCAATGCCCACTACACCTCCCCTACACATTCTGAAGGCCTCTGCAGGTTCAGGCAAAACCTTTGCGTTGACCGTGCACTTCATCAGCCTGCTCCTGCGCCACGAAAACGCGTATCGCGAGATATTGGCACTGACCTTTACCAACAAGGCCACCGCGGAAATGAAGTCGCGCATCATGAACGTGCTGGAAGGTTTAGCCAAAGGCGCGGACAGCCGTTCGATCCAGGATTACCGAAAACAGTTGTTGGATCGCTTTCCGGAGTGGGAACCCACCGACATACAGCAACGGGCCGACCGCTCATACCGCAAAATCCTACACGATTATTCCCATTTTTCGGTGAGTACCATCGACGGCTTTTCGCAAAAAGTAATCCGCGGATTTGCCTACGAATTGGATCTGGATGGCCTGTACAGCATCGAACTTAATACCAGTAAGGTGCAACGGGATCTCATACACCGCTTGTATCTCCGTCTCAATGAAAACCAGCAACTTTTTGACTGGGTGATGAGCCGCATCCTGCACAATATTGCGCAGGACAAATCATGGAACATCGACCGCGAACTGCACAGCCTTTCGCGCATTATCTTCTCGGAAGACTTCCAGGCCTTTGACCAGCAACTTGCGGACGTGGACACGCAGACGTTGTTTAGTGAGTTGGCTTCATACAACCAATCGGAGATCCAAAATTTCGAAGCTCAGTTTACAGGTTACATTGACAGGATTGCTGAAATTTATATGGCGTCCGGCGTAACGATCGATGACTTGAAAGGCAAGTCCAACAGCTTCTTGCCCAAGTTCGCCCAGTACCGCAATGCAAACCCAACGATCGACGACCTTGAGAAAGTGCGGTCAAACACATCGAAACTCGCGGGCGATATCGAGTGCTACCAGACGGAAAGCAAACGGCGGGACAACGTCGTACAGCTTTACCATGCCCTAAACCCAACGATGGAAGCATTCCACCATTTTCTGGAAGAAAGCCTCCCCCAGTATTACCTTGTCCGATCAGTCGAAGGAAATATCTACTACCTGCGCCTGATGAAGCAAATGAGTGCTGAGCTGGCGGGCTGGCGCACCGACAATAACGCTCAACTTATCTCGGATGCACAACTGTTGCTGCAGCGAATCGGCCTTTCGGACCAAGGCGACCCGACGTTCGTTTGGGAGAAAATCGGCAACCGGTACCGCTACTTCTTATTCGACGAATTCCAGGATACCTCAGCCAACCAATGGCGCAACCTTTTCCCGTTGCTTTCCAACGCGCTCTCCCAGTCTGCGGGCCAGTTTCACGAGCACCTTATCGTCGGCGATATCAAACAGAGCATCTACCGTTGGCGCAATGGCGACTGGCGCATTCTGCTGGACGGCATCCACGCAGACGTGCGCCGTACCTTTCATCTAACGGACACGAGCAATTGGATTCGCGAAGACAACTTGCCAACCAACTACCGCAGCCAAAAGCAAATCGTCGAATTCAACAACTTCGTGGCGGCGCAGCTGCCTGCCTGGATGCAAGCGCTCGTCAATGAGCGCGTGATGGCAGACCTGGGCGAGGAGCGGTACGAGGCATTCTGGACGGCGAGCGGCCTGGACACGGCTATCGCCCGAGCTTACAGCGGTGCGTCCCAAGCGGTCGCGCCACACCTAACCGACACCAACGGGGGAAGCATCCATGTGGCGTACCTTCCGAAAAAACGACAGGACGAACACGGCGAACACACGGTGTCCGCGGGCGAAATGCGCCAAGTAGCTGCCGAAAAGTGCTATGAGCAGGTAGCCCAGTGGATACAAAACGGCACGTACGCCCCGCGCGACATCGGTATCCTGGTCCGCACCAACGACGAGGCCAGCTTGCTGATCGATTACTTCCAGTACCGCATGCACGAAGGGGGACCGAACTTTGCCGTCATGTCGGGCGACGCCTTATTACTCGCCAACCAACTGGCGATCAAAACGGTAGTCGACACCCTCCGATTCATGCAGCATGAAGACCCCCAGCACGCGTGCTTCTTGGCCAACATGGCATTCTACTACGCGCAATCGAGGGGGGAAGCGATGCCCCACAGCCAATGGCTGGAAATTCAACACGCGGATATCAGCCGCCTTGGTGACGTCTTGCCCCGATCGCTGATCAAACAGTGGGCCGGGCTCAAGCAACTGCCGCTGGTCGAACGGGTCGAACAGCTGATTGCGCATTACCAATTCGGCCAGCAGGCTGACAACCTGCCCGCCTTGCTCGCTTTCCGCGACCTGGTAAGCCACTTTACCGCAGCGGGCGACACCGGTCTGTCTGGTTTTCTCGAGTTTTGGGATGAAGAGTGTGACCGGGCTACCATTCCGGCCTCCGAAAAAACCAATGCCGTCGAAGTCATCACGATACATAAGTCCAAAGGATTGGAGTACCCCGCCGTAGCCATCCCTTTCTGCAATTGGACACTCGACGGCAAGTGGAGCACACAAGTCTGGTTTGACATGGCTGGCACGCCATACGAGCACCTCAAAACCGTCCCGATACGCTACAGCAAATCTACCCGCCTTTCCGCGATTTACCCACAATATTACGAGGAGATGCTGTACAACTACATGGATGCGCTCAACTATCTATACGTGGCGATGACGCGGGCCGGCGAACACCTGTACATACTGGCGCCTGACAATCCGCCCAGTAAAACTGGAACGACATCGTACAGCACCATCGGGGATGCCCTGCATCACATCCTATCCCAGCATCCCCATGCCAATATCGGCGACGGACCTCTTCAAGTTGTACAAGAAGGACAACGGGCCGACCGGAAAACGGATACAGAAGCGAGGGAAAGGCTGATTATTGACGGATACCGGAGTTCTTCCTTGCTAGCGGCAAAACTTGAGCAGGTGGAGGCCCGGTCGGCCGAGCGCATCGAACTGATGGAACAATCGGCAGCGTTTAGCAATACCCTGCACGAGCTCATGTCGGTTATTCGGGATGAATCGGAAATCGACAGCCGCGTAGATCGCTACGTTAACGAGGGACTGATCCGCGATGCGGACCGGTCCCGCATCCTGGGCTACATCCACGCTGCCTGGCAGCATCCGGTGCTGGGAACCCTGCTTCGAAGCGACTATCGCCATATCAGCGAACGTTCGGTCATCAATCGGCGAGGCGAAACGGCCCGCCCGGACAAAGTGTTGGCTAATGACACAGAAACCATTGTCATCGACTTCAAATCGACCCAACAGACCGCCTCGCCCCAGCACCTGCAACAGGTGCGCGAATACCGCGATTACCTCGTTGACTGGGGATACCCACAGGTACGCGGGTACCTCTACTATTTCATGCACGACCAGCTCGTGGAAGCTTAAACAAAACGAAACCGCTATGCCCGGATTTTTAGCCCAAGTAGCCCAAGATATCGTCAGCCGGTTTGGCCACGAGATACATGACATCGCGATTGTATTCAATAACCAGCGGCCGATTACCTACCTAAAAAAACACCTCGCCGACCATATTGGGCGGGCCTTCTGGAGCCCCTCGTTCTTCACCATCCAAGAGTTGCTGCGAACGACCCATAGCCGCCAGGAAATCAACGTCACGGCACAGCTCTTCACGTTGTATGAGGCCTATTGCGACGTTGTAAACCGCAAGGGCGGCATACCGCAACCCATCGATTCGTTTTACCCCGTAGCCGAGGTCATCCTCAGCGACTTTTCGCAGATTGACTACGAACTGGTTAATGCAAGGGATGTATTTCAGCAACTGCGCGACATCAGCCTGCTCAACCAACAGTTTGACTACCTCACCGACGAGCAGAAGGATTTTCTGCAGCGCTTTTGGTCGACGTTTTCCGAAGACCAGTACACAACGATGCAGCAGCGGTTTCTCCAGCTTTGGGAACTTTTACCCGACCTGTACACCCGGTTCAAAGCGTTGCTCCGCGAACGCAACCAGCACACCATGGCGGGCATCTACCGCGACTTAGCCGAGCAATCAGCCGAGACTACCGACCTGGCGAGCTCCTACCGGCAATTATTATTCGTAGGCTTTAACGCGCTGAACAAATGCGAACAGGCCATTTTTAAGCGCTTGCAAGCCGACGACAAGGCCTTGTTTTATTTCGATGCGGACGCACATTATGTCAACGACCCGCTTCACGAGGCAGGACTATTTATCCGCAGAAACACCGACCGCTACCAACTGGCCAATGCCCTCGGCGAATTCCCCGACCGCTTACGCCATGCAGCGACACCCATCACGCTGTTGGCCGCGCCAGGGCACGCCGTCCAAGCCAAAGCGGTGTCCACGTTGCTCGAACAACCGGCCGTGAAGGGCGGCAGTACCGCGGTCGTACTGGCGGATGAAAGTCAACTCGTCACGGTCTTGCAAAGCCTGCCTGCAAACGAAAAAGTGAACATCACGATGGGGTTTCCCATTACCCAGTCGACCCTATACAGCTTGCTGGGCCTCTACCTGGAGCACCATGCCGCGGCCGATGCCGCTACTGCTAAAGCGGGAACCGGATTTACCGTGCCGTACGCTGAGCTGTACGCCTATTTATCACACCCACTAAGCGGTGCCCCAGCATCGGCCCGCCAACAACTCGCTGCCCAATTGGCCAAAACGGGAAGCCCCGAAGTCGCCTATAGCGAATCCCATCTGGACGATAGCGTGTATCCGCCTTTTTTCGACCAGGTATCCGACCGCAATATGCTATTTGACCGGCTCATTGCACTATTGACAGCCGTTTTCAGACGTGAACATGCGGAAAACAAGTTGCGCGTCATCGAGCAGCACCTCATCAAAAATGCCATCCAGCAGCTAACCCAGTTACAGCTGGGACTGGCCCATGCCGTCGCCGACCTGTCTATCGCGCTCACCGCTCGGCTCGCCAAGCGCGTCCTCCGAACCGTCACTGCCGCGATTATCGGTGACCCGCTCGATGGGATACAAATCATGGGATTGCTCGAAAGCCGCAACCTGAACTTCGACCGGATCTATCTAGTAGGTGCCAACGAAGGCATATTGCCCGCCATTAGCGCCTCCCCGTCGTTTATTCCCTACCACGTACGCAAAGCCTACGGCATGCCTGTGCGCGAAAACCAGGATGCCCTATCGGCGTATTTGTTCTACCGCCTGCTGCACCACTGCGAGGAGTGCACCATCCTGTATAATGCTTTGGTCGATAATAGCAACAGCGGCGAGCCCAGTCGTTTCGTCAAGCAATTGCAATACGAAACGCAACTCGCGATCACGGCGGTTGACGTGGGCTGGCCCCAGGAAAAAAGCGCAGGCACGCCAACACCGCCCGAATTAACCATCCCCAAAGACGAACATGTCTGGAAGCAACTGGAAGAATACCTGGTAGGCCCGGATGGCAAGACCGAGCGCACGCTGTCCGCCTCGGCCTTTACGCTCTACCTCAACTCGCCGTTGGAGTTTTTCTTTCGGTATGTGGCACGCATCAAGGAGCCACCCGCCATCAGCGAAGGGATCGAAGCCAATAAGCTGGGCGAGGTCATACACCAAGTAATGGAAGTATTTTACCGCGACTGGCACGAAAGGCGCGTGATGATCACCGCAAAGGATATCGCGCAGCGCAAGCACCTGCTGCCCCAACTATGCCAAGCCGCACTCCATGAGGTGTATAGCATACCCGCTCCAGCTACGAAGCCCTACACCAGCCACCAGCGTATCCTATTGGAATTGGCTGAAAACTATTGCGGGATTTTTATCGATTACGATCAGACCGTGGCTCCCTTCGAGATCCTCGACATGGAAGAAGAAAAGCGTTATTTTTATGACATTCCGATTATCGCCAACGGCGAAGAGAGACGGGTGCGCCTGAGAGGAATCATTGACCGCGTGGACCGCAACCCTGACGGGTTGGTCCGCATCGTCGATTACAAAACAGGCCGTGATGATCCGGAGTTCCGCGCTAGGTTTGACGAGGATAGCAATCCGGTCTTTGAATTTTTTAGAAAAAACTGGAGTGAAAGCAACAAGGCCTTAGTCCAAACCTTATATTATACGCTGATCTACGAAAAAGCAGCGAATACAAGCGCCGTAGAACCCAATTTGTATGCGATTCAGCACTTACGGGCCACCGGATCACTTTTCCGGTTCAAAGTCCCCCGCAAAGGCACTTACGAGCTGAAAGACGTGGATTTGGAAACCGCCAAAGCGCAATTCCTGACCTTTTTACGCGATAGGCTGACGACCTTGTTTGACACCCAACACGATTTTGCGCATAATCCGGACGCCACCGTTTACGACAGCAGCCCGTATTATCCGTTTCTAACCCGAGCCATTGACTTCACCACGGAAGACGATGAGGCTGTGGAATCCTGAGACGTTTATTCGCGCAAGACGATATTATCATTTTTGAAACTGTTGCGATTATACGCACCGGGAATGGCATGGTCCCCTTCTTCAAACACGATATTGACCTCGTCGATTCCCGCTATCTCCGTAAATGCATAGGTGACTTCTACTAGGTAGGTCTTCGCACCCGAACTGCCCATTTGCTGCGTGAGGTACGTCGGGTCGCTGATTTCAAGATGCAGCGTGCTCCCCTCCTGACGCGTGACGGCCAGCGGCACCTGGGGGTAATGCATCCGGAATAACTGGGTTAGGCTATCGACTTGCAGCGCTGCACGGTCGAAAGAGGCATCGCGCTCAATTTCCATTCGTTCCGCCTGTTCATCGAAATACACAAAGTAGGGCAAGGCAGGCAAGCCCTCTATCGCCTCCACAGGCGTTTCCGCAGGGGTTAAATCGATCGGATCGGCTTCGGGAGGAGCGCTCTTGCGCTCATTTTGGCAAGCGCCGGCGAAGAGCAGGCCGACCATCGCGAGAAATACGCATTGTTTTTTCATAACGTGCAATTAAGGCGTAGTTACCGCCACCGGCAGTATCTTTCCATTGAAAAATTTGTGGCCCGTCAACGCGAAATCAGCGATATACTTACCCATTTCAAAGGCCAACACCGGCGACTCATACCCAGGAAATGCGGTTTCGAGCATTTCGGTTTGCGCCGATCCGAGCGCCAAACAGTTGACGCTGATCTTTTTGTCTTGCAATTCTGCTGCCAAACATTCGGTCAGCACGTGCAGGCTTGCCTTGCTAGCCGAGTAAGCCGCCAGCCCCGGAAACTTCACGCTGCCCTGCACCCCCCCCATACTGCCGATATTGACGATGTGGCTCCCTGCCTGCATAAACGGCAACACGTGCTGGATCATACGCACATGGCCCAGCAGGTTGGCTTGCAGCAGGCTGACGAAGTCCTCTTCGGTTGTCTCCGCGAAGGGTTTGTTGACCAGTTCACCTGCGTTATTGATCAGGATGTCTACGTTGCCCAACCGTTCCTTCACAAAAGGAACCAGCGCGTTGGCGTAATCGTCGTGGACGATATCAAACTGTACGGGATACAGCGTGCATTCGGGGTTGAGCTTGGTAGCGATGTCGTGCAAATTGCGCAACTTTTCGGCTGTACGCGCCAGCGCGACCACCTTGTTGTTGCTATCCAAAATCAAATCCAATACTGCTTCAAAGCCCACTCCACTGCTTGCGCCCGTGATGATAATATTTGCCATTTTAATCTTGTTGGTTATTCGTTTGTTCTTCGCCAGCCGCCTGTGCCATATCCTGTTCCACCTCCCCTGCCGACGGCAGCCGTTCCTCGCCCAAGCCTTGTGGCCGGAAGATAAAATATGCACCAAACAAAGCCATCAGGGCCGAGGTGACATAAAACAGCAAGCTGAAGATCAAAGCCAGGTGGGTATCCATGTTGAACAACTCGGCGCCGTAGACGTTGACCATCTCCCGCGCCCCCAAACCGCCCACCGTGAACGGCACGACCGCCACCAGCGAAGAGATCAGGAAGATGAATAGGTACGGCGCAAACTTGCCGTCGTAACCCAAGGCGTAAAGCAGGAGAATGGCGCAAATGACCTGCATGGACTGCACGCCCAAGGCCTTGATATGCGCGATAAAAAACCGGCCAATAAAATCCCGGAAATACCGCCGCATGACCAAGTAGTAGACCGCCGTGCCCAATGCCACCACGAGGAGGGGAAGTTCGTGCGGAATGTTGATTTGCGGAATAAAAATGGCCAGCAAAGCGGTGATCAACGAAAGTGCCCATAGGCCGCTGAGCCGATCAAAAAAGACGGCTGACAGCAATTTGCGCCCCCGCACGTCGAATTTTTTGCGCAGGAAATAGATCTTGTAGCCGTCGCCCCCGACGCCGCCCGGCAGAAAAATATTGTAAAATAAGCCCAGCAAATACAGCTTGAAATTATACCGTTCGCCCAGAAACAGCCCCACGCCCCGAAAGTACTCGTTGAGCCGCGATGACCCAATCACAATCGACAGCGCGTACGCCAGAAACGCCAGGAACAGGTACAGGGGATTGGACGTGAAAAACGCCTCCTTGACATCCTTCACGTCGACCTTGCTGAACACCCAATACAGGGCGAAAGCAGTCACCCCGAATTTCAGGATGTTTTTAACGATGCGCCACCATCTTTTGTTGTTTCCCATGATTTGCGTACCATTTGCCAAGCCCCAAAGGTAGGAAAAAGCCCGATTGTATCAATTACTTAGCGGGTGCACGACAGATTTCCGCTATTGTGGAAAAACTCCTTACAAACTATGCC
>CAYUIZ010000124.1:0-8702 GCA_964444885.1 uncultured Sphingobacteriaceae bacterium
CCGTGGCTCGACCGATTGTGAAATGTTTTGTTATTTTTACACCAAGACGGATTGCTTAGTATCCGTGCGTTATAAATTCTAGACGATGACAGGAAAATTATTTTTGGTTGCCGCGTTGGGCACAGCCACCTTGCTTTTCTCGTGCAAAAGCAAACAATTTACGGTTAATCCGGGCGCCCACGTCACGGTGGATGGCACGGACGACGGCCTGTCGCACGTGCAGGGTAATTACAGTTCCGCATCGCGTGTCGACGAAGGAATTCTAGTGACGTTTGAGTCGGACGTCTTGTTTCCGTTAAACTCATCATACCTCACCGACCGCGCAAAAAGCGAGTTGGACAATTTGGCGGACGTATTGGCAAAGGACGGCGCCACCAGTTTGATCGTGAAAGGGCATACGGATGCTACGGGTACGGAGGAGTACAACCAATGGCTGTCTGAGCGCCGTGCCGAATCGGTTAAGAATTACTTGGTGACGAAGGGTTTTTCGAAATCCGGCATCACGACTGAGGGTCATGGGCAAAACAAGCCGGTAGCACCCAATAATACGACGGAAGGCCGGCAGAAAAATCGCCGGGTAGAAATTGTTATCGTGGGCGGGAAATAAATCGCCGGCAGGCGATAGGCGCCAATGAAAATAGGCTGCTTCCGTTTTTGGAGGCAGCCTATTTTTTTTGGCGTGATGCGATGTCGCTTAGTGTACGAAAAGCAGCTCGCGCAGTTTGGGCAGGGGCCATTTTTTATCGTCGATAACCTGCTCCAGCTTGTTGATGTGATACCTGATTTTGTCAAAATAAGGCTTGACCTGTTCGTCGTAAGCAATGGCAATATCGCCCGCGTCGTCCAGTACATTTGCTTTCTTACGCTCTTGGCGCATGGATTCGGTATCCGCGATGATCGTTTGAATGTGCTTCGACAAGCGCTGTATCAAGTCGAGCTGAGCGTTGTAGGTGTCTGGCTCCAATCCTAAATCTTTCAGTCCTTTGACGTTGTTGACCAGGTCCGTTTGGTAATTGAACACGGCGGGTGCGATCAAGCTGTTGACGATTTCGCCAATAACCCGTGCCTCGATCTGGATCTTTTTGTAGTAGTTTTCCAAAAGGATCTCGTAGCGGGCTTCGCTTTCGCGATGGGTCATTACGTTCAGGTCTTCGAACAGTTTGAGCGTCCGATCGCTGACATACACTTCCAGCGCCTTAGGCGTGGTCTTTATGTTAGACAGTCCGCGTGCCATTGCTTCTTCTTCCCATTCCTTGCTGTATCCGTTGCCTTCAAAGCGGATGGCTTTCGATTCCTTGATGTATTTCCGCACGACATTGAGCAGCGCCAGGTCTTTTTTCGTGCCTTTTTTGATTTGCTTATCCACTTCGCTTTTGAATTCGATCAGCTGGGCTGCTACGATTGCGTTGAGGACGGTCATTGGGCTCGCGCTGTTTGCAGACGAACCGACTGCCCGGAATTCGAATTTATTGCCGGTGAAAGCGAACGGCGATGTACGGTTGCGATCCGTGTTGTCCAGTTGCAATTCAGGGATTTTGGGAATGCCGTGCCACAAAAGCGTTTCCGCTTTCACCTTTTTCGCGACGCGGGCCGTTTCTATTTCATCCAGCACCGCATTCAGCTGGCTGCCCAGGAAGATGGAAATGATCGCTGGAGGCGCTTCGTTGGCACCCAAACGGTGATCATTGGCCGCGCTGGCGATAGACGCGCGAAGCAAATCCGAATGCTCATGGACGGCCTTGATCGTGTTGACGAAGAAGGTCAGGAACATGAGGTTGTTTTTCGGGGTTTTTCCTGGCGAAAGTAGATTGACGCCGGTATTGGTAATGAGTGACCAGTTGTTGTGCTTGCCCGATCCGTTGACCTCTGAATAGGGTTTTTCGTGGATGAGCACCTTGTATTGATGACGCAACGCCACCTGATCCATCAGATTCAGCAACAATTGATTGTGGTCGATGGCTAGGTTGATTTCCTCAAACATAGGGGCGCATTCGAATTGCGATGGTGCAACCTCATTGTGCCGGGTTTTCAACGGGATCCCCAACTTCAAGGCTTCGTGTTCCAATTCCACCATAAAGGCCAGCACGCGCTCGGGGATAGCCCCAAAATAATGGTCATCCAACTGCTGCCCTTTAGCGGACATGTGCCCGAACAGCGTGCGCCCGGTTAATTGCAAATCTGGCCGTGCGTTGAACAAGGCCAGGTCGACCAAAAAATATTCCTGCTCGATGCCCAAAGAGGCAAAAACTTTGTTGATGGATTTATCAAAGTACTGAGCGACATCCACCGCGGCCTTATCCAAGGCGCTCAAAGCCTTCAGGAGTGGCGCTTTGTAGTCTAATGCCTCGCCGGTATAAGCGACAAATACGGTAGGGATACACAAGGTTCTGCTTCCGCCCGTGTCAAAAATGAACGCAGGCGAAGAAGGATCCCAGCCTGTATAACCGCGTGCTTCAAATGTATTGCGGATACCGCCGTTTGGAAAGCTTGACGCGTCCGGCTCCTGCTGTACCAAGGCGCTGGCCGTGAATTTGTCAATCGCCGTTCCGTCCGGAAGCGGCTCGAAGAATGCGTCATGCTTTTCAGCCGTAGCGCCCGTCAAAGGCTGGAACCAGTGGGTGTAATGGGTGGCTCCATTGGCAATCGCCCATCCTTTCATGGCTTGTGAGATGTGTTCCGCGAGGTCATGGCTGATCGCCCGGCCGTTTTCGATGGTTTCAACCACCTCTGCAAACGCATTGGCAGGAAGATATTCCTTCATCTTGCTGATGGTAAAGACATCTTGGCCGTAGCTTGCAGATGGCTTTGCAGACGGGGTGGAACTCCTGTGATTTTGTCGGGAAAATGCAGTTTCTACTGCTTTAAATCTTAAGCCAGACATTGTTTTTAATTTGTTTTTAGGTTAAACTTTGCAATTATTCCTTCTTTTTGTCAAAAGTCAGAAAAAAACTTCGCATTTTTTTATTTTCAGGATGAAAAATGAATTTTTTTTAATAAAAATCGCATCATCACTAACGTTTTATCTAAAACAGTGTAGAAAGATAGGGGTTTTTCGGTGTTCGGACTGCCGAGTTCGGGAAATGAAACTCCTAGTTTGACGAGCATGCAGGTTAGGATACAATCCACATCATTATTTCGACGGGATAGGAAACGTAACCCCGTTCCGGCGGGTCTCAAACGAAAAAAGGCAGGACACTTCGAAGCGAAGCGATCCTGCCTTGGTGGAAGGGAATCGGGATTGGTCTATCACTCAAATCCCCAGTCAATGCCTTTGCGTACCGCAGGCACACCGTGTTCGATCCAGGGCGCAGCGGGTTCCCCTTTGAGGAAGTGATCAAAAAACTGCTGCTGCCGGCGCTGTATGTCTTTGCGGTTCTCACGCTTGACGAGGTTGTGGGCGTCGCCGTTGTAGTTGAGCATCCATACGGGTTTTTCCAGGCGACGCAGCGCGGTGAACATTTCGATGCCCTGATACCATGGTACCGCGCCATCCTCGTCGTTGTGCATGATGACCACCGGCGTGTTCACTTTGTCCAGATGGAAAAGCGGGGAGTTTTCGATATACAAATCAAGATTTTCCCACAACGTAGCGCCGATCCGGCTTTGTGTGCGCTCGTATTGGAACTGACGGTTCAGACCCGTTTGCCAGCGTATGCCGCCGTATGCGGATGTCATGTTGACAACCGGCGCACCGGACCAGGCCGCCGCATACATATCCGTGCGCGTGATCAGGTGGGCCACTTGGTAGCCGCCCCAGCTTTGGCCTTGTATAGCAAGTTTGGTGCTGTCTACCCAAGGCATTTTCTTTAGCTCCTCCATCCCCGAGTTGACAAACTCTTCGGCCGACTTGCCGGGGTAGCCGATTTCGTAACGGATATCCGGTGCCAGCACGATGTAGCCGTTGCTCACGAAGAAGCTAATGTTCAACCGCGACGGGGTAGGCGTAGGGGGAATATAGCTATACAAGCCTTGTGAAACCAGCTCGTAGAAATATGCGATCACCGGATATTTTTTATTGGGGTCAAAATCTTCCGGCTTATACACGATTCCGTCCGCTTCATGCCCGTTAGGCGTGGTCCAACGGATCAATTCAGCCGTGCCCCAATTGTAACTCGCCTGTTGTGGGTTTAGCACCGAGAGCTTCGTTTCGTTTTTAAAATTATTCGACACGTAAAGATCCGGCGAAGCGATGTAGTTTTCCTTGGTGTATATATAATGGCCGGCATCCTCCGTCGTGCTCACGCGTCGATAGGTGTATGGGCCGCTGATGAGCTCTTCGGGGTTGCGGTTGCGGCGCGTACTGGTTTCATAGAAGCCGTTTTCCTTCGTGATATGGTTGAAGGCGCTCAGTAAAACGGGCTTCGTGGGGTCGATGATCGCCGGAGAGCCCCCAAACATACTTCGCCTGTTGCCACTATTGACGGCGTCGACGTATCGCAACGTAGTCTTCTGGCTTCTGCCGTAACCGTTTGTTAATATACGGCGCTCGCCATCGGCCGGATTGAATTCCCAAATGTCGTATTTGTCATTAATATACAGCAACTCGTCGCCGGCAGCCCAGGCGGCAATGCCGTAGCTATTGGGATCATCGGGAGAGTCGTTATCTTCATTGGCGAAGCTCACCGGCAGGTCGGTGTTGAGTTGTAAACGCGACTGGTTTGCCGTGCTGTAACTGTACCAGTTGCCGTCCGAACGGTCAAACCATACGACATATTTCCCTTCGGGCGAAAGGGTAAAGCTGCCACGGATGTTTTCGGCAACGCGGTGGCGGCTGCCGTCCACCGTCGAAACCAGGTAGACGTCTTGATACGCACCGTTGATCCATTGCGTTTGTATGCGGCGCCCGGCGTCCGTCGTGGCCAGGAGGTATTCATTGTCCGCATCCTCGGTAAGACGTGTAGACGCCAGTTCCTCGTCAGCCAGGGGAATCGTTACCCTTGCGCCGCGTGGATAGACCACAGCGAGGTAACTCCGGTTTTGGTCCCGCCTCAGATTGACCAGCTGCTGCGTCTGTAAGTAATCGTCTTTCCAGTGCCAGATATCCACCTTGGCATGCTCAAACTCGACAAGCGTCGTGTCCTTAACCGGCGGGATGGGTGCAATGCCGAAGAACAGTTTCTCGCCATTTTTGCTAAACCGTACGTTTCCGTCGCCACTCACATGCCATGCTTGGGGCACACCCCGCGATCCCGTGCGCACCAGGGACGTGGCACTGTCTTGCCCCGACGTGTAATAATAAAGCTCAAAAGCAGTGGACAGGGACTTCTCGGGACTATAATCAGCCGTGAAAGCGATCTGCGTGCCAGTTTCGTCAAGTGTGATATTCTTGTAAGTCCCTTTGCCGCTTTTGAGGTGGCGGTTTTCCTGGGTAAGCAGGTTGTAGGCGTACACGCCAGCATCAGCACCGATACTGTCTTTGTCCGCTTCCTTGCGTACGTAGACCAGCAAGTTGCCGTCTTTGCTGAAGTAATAGGTGTCGACGCGTTCGAACGCTGTTTCCTCGCCAGTTTCCAGGTTTCGGAGGTGCAAGGTGGCGGTTTTGGCCGTGCCTCCGCGTCCAGCGCGGCGCGCGGTGCTGTCCGAAGCAGTCGAATCACTTCCGGCTTCGGCCGTTTTTTTGGCCGCATCGGCCAGGTAGGCGATATAGGAGCCGCCTTCCTCGGGGACTTGGAATGATTTTACAGCGGGGACCTTCGTTACGGACAGGTTGGCCAGCGACAGGATGGCCAGCGTATCCTTGGGCATGTCTTCGCTCTTTTTCTTGTCGATCCGGGCTTGGCGGGTCTCCATAAACGTCGGTTTGACTAAACCGACGAGGAAATTTCCGTCAGGCGATACGCTAACAGCCGGCAGCCGGTCAATCGCAGACAGTGCGTTGCCCTTGCTGTCGGTAATATGCAGGCGTGCATCGCCTTCCTGCGGACTGACCGCATAATAGATGAAATTTCCGGAAGGGGTCATTCCCGACGTGCTGATACTTTGCCAGCCGTCATATACATCGTGATCCAAGGGCCGCTTTTGGGCGTATCCGACGGTTGTCAAGACAAAGAGAAGCAAGACAAGCGGAATTTTTTTGAACCGGGGGGTGAGTGAATTTGTCATACATGCAAGATTGTAAATATTGCCGTGATTATACGTTGCTGTAACATGGTTTTTACACGAGGGAAGGTTGCAAAAAAGCCGGTCATCTGACGAAAAACCGGCATTGTAAACATCAAAAAGAAGGTTAGCCTTTATAGGTAAACCATTTCACCAGTTCTTTATAGCTGGCTTTTTTGCCGTACATCAGGATACCGACACGGTAGATGCGCGCCGCTACCCACGTCGTTAACACGAAACCGCCGATGAGTAAAAGTGCGGACACTGCGATCTGCCAATCGGGAACGCCGAATGGCACGCGCACGAGCATGGCAATGGGGGACGTAAACGGGATCATGGAAAGCCAGACCGACAGCGGGCCATGCGGATCGTGGATCAATACACCAAACGAAAGGATGTAGGTGAAAAGGAGGGGAAGGGTGATCGGCATCATGAATTGCTGGGATTCGGTTTCGTTATCGACAGCGGAGCCGACGGCCGCGAACAGCGCACTGTACAGCATGTACCCGCCCAGGAAGAAGATGAGGAAACACACCAGCAAACGCGTGATTTCCAGCGAATCGACAGCCTTCTGCACGTCGCCCATGAGGCCCGTGTCATAGGCTGCCGCCGCGCCGCCCATTTGTTGGGCCGCCTCAACGGTTTCGGGTGTCATGTTGCCGGCAAATATAACCGAGGCGCCCGCCATCAACCCAGCCGACAGGACGATCCACAGCGTGAACTGCGTGAGACCGACCAATCCGATGCCCAGAATTTTGCCCATCATGAGTTGAAACGGCTTGACCGACGAGATAATCACTTCGACGATCCGGTTGTTTTTTTCCTCGATGATGCCCCGCATCACCTGCGCTCCATACAGGAATAGGGCGAGGTAGATCAGAACCGACAGGGATATCGCGATGCCCATGGATAGGCCGACGCTGCTATCCCGCTCGCCGGATTCGGTGATTTCCTTGGTTGCGACGCGGATTTTAGGTTTAACACTTTCCAGTAGCGCTATGTCGATGCCGGATGCTTCGAGTTGCTTATTGCGGATAATGGCCTCCAGCTGATTGCTGATTTCGTCCTGCAGGTTGAAGCCAGCCTTCTCGGAAGAGAAGAGCTCGACACTGCCGAATTCTTCCACATTTTCCGGAATGACCAGTAAGAACACCTTGTCATCGCCCGTCATAATCTTTTTCTTCTCCGCGTCGATGTCATCACTTACGGCCACGAAATCCGTCTGTTTCGTGTCGTTAAGCGCGCCCGCTACAACGCCACTTTGGTCGATAACATGCACCGTGCTGTGGGAATTCTGGAAACTTTTGGCGGTGAGGAAAATGGTAACGCCGTAGATGGCGATAATAAATAACGGTACGAGAAACGTGACGAGGAGAAACGATTTTTTCTTGACACGACTCAAATACTCGCGCTGTATGATCAAAAAGGTCTTATTCATGGTTCGCTGTCGATGTAAAGTGTGCGGATGGTTGGTTCGCCGTTACTTGCTGCACAAAGATGTCATGGATGCTAGGGACCACTTCATGCAACTCGTGGATTTGTACCTTCGGAATGAGGTACTGAAGCACGTCGTTGATGGTTTTGGAGCTGTCAACCGTCAACACAACGGACATGGAATCGTCGTTGGGCTTATTTTCCTTGACTTCAAACAGGCCGTCTACAGAGGCCAGTTGGTGACCCGTATTGAGATGGGAAACCTGGTAGGTGTGTGTCCGGTACGCCTGCCGGATATCTTTGACGCGCCCGTCCAGTATCTTTCGGGATTTATTGATCAACACGATGCTGTCGCATAGCTCTTCGACAGAATCCATGCGGTGTGTCGAAAAAATAATGGTGGCGCCGGCACGGTTAAGACCGAGGATCTCCTCCTTAATGATGTTGACGTTGACCGGGTCAAATCCAGAGAAAGGCTCGTCGAGAATAATGAGGTCAGGCTGATGGAGCACAGTAGCCACAAACTGGACTTTTTGCTGCATGCCCTTACTGAGGTCCTCCACCTTCTTGTTCCACCAGGTCTGCATGTCCATCTTCTCAAACCAATGTTTGATGCGCTGTGTAGCATCTTGCTTGGTCAAGCCCTTCAATTGGGCAAGATACAGCATCTGTTCGCCGATTTGCATTTTCTTATACAGGCCGCGTTCCTCCGGCAAATAGCCGATCCGCCCGATGTGGTTTGGATTCAGCCGTTCACCGTCGATGAATACTTCGCCGCTGTCGGGCGCCGTAATCTGGTTGATGATGCGGATGAGCGATGTTTTCCCTGCCCCGTTAGGTCCCAGGAGCCCGAATATGCTACCTCGTTCGATGTCTAAAGAGACGTCGTCGAGGGCACGGTGCTTGGCGTATTGTTTGACGATATTCCTTATTTGCAGCATAGATATAAATGTATGGCAAGTCTTGTTCTGCGAGTAAGACGCCAGGATCGGGTGAATGTTACACGCGCACTATCCCTTTTGGCCAGGGTATGGCACGTCAGCCAATGCGCTTTTCCGTTCATAGGCGACGTTTCAGGGAAATCGTTTTTAAAACGTCTCTAACCCCCGAAGGGGTGTTTTATTCCTAGCCCCGGGTTTCAAACCTATTCCTAGCCCCGGGTTTCAACC
>CAYUIZ010000125.1:0-8688 GCA_964444885.1 uncultured Sphingobacteriaceae bacterium
AGATGGAAGTTAAAGTTTTAGATATATCAGGTAAAGAAACAGGTGCCAAGGTGCAACTTCCTGAATCCGTGTTTGCCGTAGAGCCAAACGACCATGCGATATACTTAGATGTGAAGCAGTACCTCGCTAACCAGCGCCAGGGAACGCACAAAGCTAAGCAACGCAACGAGATTGCCGGTTCTACCCGCAAACTGCACAAACAAAAAGGAACAGGCGGCGCCCGTGCCGGCAGCATCAAGTCCCCCCTCTTCAACGGTGGTGGACGCGTGTTTGGCCCGCAGCCGCGCGACTATAGCTTTAAGCTGAACAAAAAGCTGAAAGTATTAGCCCGCAAATCCGCATTGAGCTATAAGGCAAAAGAAAACAGCATCGTTATCATTGACGACGTCAACTTCGATACGCCAAAAACCAAAAACTACGTAAGCTTGGTTAACAACCTTAACCTGGCGGGCGACAAGACGTTGCTGGTGCTCGCGGACCAAAACAAGAATGTTTACTTATCCAGCAGGAACCTGAAGAAATCAAAGGTGACCACTGCCGCTAACATCCACACCTACGAGGTGCTGAACGCGACTAAGCTCGTGATGACTGCGGCTGCTGTTAAAACATTGGAGGAGGCATTGGCCAAGTAACATGGAAATTATCAAGAAACCCGTATTAACGGAAAAGGCGTCCCTGCTGACCGAAAAGCTTAACCGCTACGCGTTCAAAGTAGACCCTAGGGCAAACAAGATCCAGATCAAAAATGCCGTCGAGCAGATGTTTGGCGTTACCGTAGTAGCGGTGAACACGAGCGTGGTGGCTGGCAAAGCAAAGAGCCGCTATACCAAGGCCGGATTTGTCTCTGGGCGCACGCCTAAGTATAAGAAAGCCGTCATCACCATCAAGGACGGCGAAACAATTGACTTTTACAGCACGATATAATTAGAAATGGCAGTTAAAAGATTTAAACCGGTTACCCCTGGCACTCGCTTCAGAGTGGGCGGAGACTATTCGGACGTTACGACAAACGTCCCCGAAAAGTCGTTGGTCGTTAAGATCAAGAAGTCAGGCGGTCGCAACGACACCGGTAAAATGACTATGCGTAATCTCGGTGGGGGACACAAGAAAGCTTACCGATTGATAGATTTTAAACGCGACAAAAAAGATGTCCCCGCAAAAGTTGCTACGATTGAGTACGATCCTAACCGTTCCGCGCGCATTGCCCTGTTGCACTACGCCGACGGTGAGAAGCGTTACATCATCGCACCCCAAGGACTGACCGTAGGGCATACGGTAGTAGCCGGCGAGCATGTAGCGCCCGAAATCGGCAACACGTTGCCCCTGGCCAACATCCCCCTGGGATCCATCATCCACAACATCGAACTGAACCCCGGGCAAGGCGGTAGCATCGCGCGCAGCGCAGGCACCTACGCCCAGCTTTCAGCACGTGACGGCAAATATGCCATCATCAAGATGCCTTCTGGCGAAGTACGCATGATTCTGTTGACGTGCGTAGCCACTATCGGCTCTGTTTCCAACTCGGAGCGGGCAACGCAAGTACTGGGCAAGGCCGGCCGCAAGCGCTGGCTGGGACGCCGTCCGCGCGTACGTGGTGTAGCGATGAACCCGGTCGATCACCCCATGGGTGGTGGCGAGGGCCGCGCATCCGGTGGGCAGCCTCGCTCACGCACAGGTTTGCTGTCTAAAGGCTTCAAAACACGCAACAAGAAGAAAGCATCGAATCGTTACATCATTGACAGAAGGAAGAAATAATGGCTCGTTCAATTAAAAAAGGTCCTTATATCGACCACAACTTAGAAAGAAAAGTTCTTTCTATGAATGAAGGAAACAAAAAGACCGTCGTCAAAACATGGTCGCGCCGGTCGGTTATATCCCCCGACTTTGTGGGCCACACCTTCGCCGTGCACAACGGGAACAAGTTTATCCCCGTCTATGTAACAGAGAATATGGTTGGTCATAAGCTTGGTGAATTTGCGCCTACGCGTACGTTCAGAGGCCACGCAGAAAAGAAAAAGTAATAGGCAATGGAAGCAACAACAAAAATAAAGAAGTCTGTTCTTATCAAACAGCGCAAAGAGCAGGAAAAAGCTCAGGTAGGAGGAGCTTCTACTGCCAAATTGTTAAACTGCCCCACCTCGCCGCGTAAAATGCGCTTGGTGGTTGATCTGATCCGTGGCGAGAACGTGGAGCACGCGCTTTACATCCTCAAGCATACGGGCAAGGAGGCAGCTATCCGCGTTGAGAAATTGTTATTGTCAGCGATCAACAACTGGGAAGCCCAAAACGAAGGCAAATCAGTCGAAGAAAGCGGCTTGTACGTCAAGGAAGTGTTTGTCGGCGGCGGACGCCAGCTGAAGCGGCTACGCCCGGCCCCACAAGGCCGTGGACACCGGATCCGCAAGCGCTCAAACCACGTGACACTCGTTGTCGACAGCAAGAACACCAACGTAGAACAAAACTAATTTATCGAGAAATGGGACAAAAAGCAAATCCAATAGGTAACAGGTTAGGCATCATCAAAGGATGGGATTCTAACTGGTTTGGCGGAAAGAACTACTCCGATAAGTTGGTAGAAGACGAGAAAATCAGAAAATACTTGTCGGTACGTATCGCCAAAGGCGGCGTAGCCAAGGTTGTCATCGAGCGCACGTTAAAGCGCATCACGGTGACCATCCATACGGCTCGTCCGGGCATCGTCATCGGTAAAGGCGGATCGGAAGTAGACAAGATCAAAGAAGAGTTGAAGAAGCTGACCAAGAAGGACGTGCAGATCAACATCTTCGAGATTAAGCGCCCCGAGCTTGACGCACAGCTGGTAGCCGAAGGCATCGCCAAGCAACTCGAAGCACGTATTTCATTCCGTCGTGCCATGAAAACATCGATTGCCTCGACCATGCGCATGGGCGCCGAAGGCATCAAGGTGATGTGCTCGGGCCGGTTGGGTGGTGCGGAGATGGCACGTACTGAGCAGTACAAAGAAGGCCGTATCCCGTTGCACACCTTCCGTGCGGATATCGACTACGCATTGGCAGAAGCCCTGACCACTTACGGCAAGATTGGCGTTAAAGTGTGGATCTGCAAAGGCGAAGTATACGGCAAGCGCGACCTGTCGCCAAACTTAGGCCAGGGCGCAGCTCCGAAAGGACGCGGCGACGGCTTTGGCGATCATGGCGGCGACCGTCGTGGTGGTGACCGCAGAGGTGGCGACCGCCGGGGTGGTGGCCGTGGCGGCGATCGTCGTGGTGGCGGAAAACGTTAAGCAGTTTATAATTTTTGACAATCAGACTGTCGATCGAAGACAGTAAGCTAATAGAATACGAACATGTTACAGCCAAAAAGAACAAAGTTCAGGAAGATGCAGAAGGGCCGCATGAAAGGCAACGCCAGCCGTGGTGCTGAGTTGGCTTTCGGTTCGTTCGGCATTAAGACGATGGAGTCCGCTTGGATCACCAGCCGTCAGATTGAGGCAGCACGTATCGCCGTCACCCGCTTCATGAAGCGTGAAGGGCAAGTATGGATCCGTGTATTCCCGGACAAGCCCGTAACCAAGAAGCCTGCCGAAGTGCGGATGGGTAAAGGTAAGGGTGCGCCTGAGTACTGGGTAGCCGTGGTGCGCCCCGGACGCATGCTGTTCGAGGCCGAAGGTGTGCCCCTGGAAGTAGCCAAAGAGGCATTGCGCCTGGCCGCGCAGAAACTGCCCGTCCAAACCAAGTTTGTCATACGTAGGGACTACGTAGAAGCATAGCAAATCGCTGGCGCTGTCTAGCCCGGCCCGAGCGATGCCGCCGTTACCGGCATCCGCTGTATCTAGGGGCCCCACAGAGTATCCAGCAACATGGCTGAAAAGGAAACGAACCCAGGTTCTGATCCGGATCGGCAAACAAGTTAAAAACGATGAAAAATTCAGAGATTTTAGATTTATCAACGGAGGACATCGTAGCCGCTATCGCAGAAGAGAAGGCTACCCTCACCAAATTGAAGTTCGCTCATGCTGTGTCGGCGATTGAGAACCCTAACCGGATCCCACTGACCCGCAAAACAATCGCGCGCTTGCAGACCGAATTGACGAAACGCAAAGCCGAGAAAGCAGCTGCCGTCGTGGCAGACGACACAGCCACTGAAGCATAATTAAAAGTCGAAATGGAAAGAAATTTAAGAAAAACAAGAATCGGCTTGGTAGTAAGCGACAAAATGGACAAGTCCATCGTGGTGGCCGTGGAGCGTAAAGTGAAGCACCCCATCTATGGCAAGTTCGTAAAGAAAACTACCAAATTCAAAGCTCATGACGAAGAGAACACCTGCGGTATCGGCGATACGGTGTTGATCATGGAAACGCGTCCGCTGAGCAAGACAAAAAACTGGAGACTCGTTGAAATTATAGAAAGGGCTAAATAATGGTACAACAGGAATCAAGACTCAAAGTGGCCGACAACAGCGGAGCTAAGGAAGTATTAGTGATCCGTGTGTTGGGCGGTACCCGCAAGCGCTATGCGTCTATTGGCGACAAAGTGGTTGTGACCGTCAAAAGCGCAATGCCCTCAGGAAACATCAAGAAAGGCTCCATCTCCAAAGCGGTGCTCGTACGCACAAAAAAGGAAATCCGCCGCAAGGACGGGTCCTACATCCGTTTTGACGATAATGCCGCCGTCTTGTTGAACAACAACGACGAGCCACGCGGCACGCGTATCTTCGGCCCGGTGGCCCGTGAGTTGCGCGAGAAGCAATTCATGAAAATCGTATCATTAGCTCCGGAGGTATTATAAATCATGGGACAAACGAAAACATCGACACATAAGATCAAGATTCGCAAAGGCGACTTGGTCCAGGTAATTGCCGGCAACTCCAAAGGAAACCAAGGAAAGGTCCTTGAGGTTTTGATTGGGAAGAACCGGGCAATCGTGGAAGGCGCTAATATCGTCAAGAAACACACCAAGCCTAGTGCTACCAACCCCAACGGGGGCATCATCGAGAAAGAAGCCGGTATTCACATCTCTAACTTAGCGCTCATTGACCCCAAAAGCGGGAAGCCTACGCGTGTAGGCCGCAAAGTGGTAGAAGTAGACGGCAAGAAAAAAATAGTTCGCATCGCTAAAAAATCTGGGGAGGAAATTAACTAATGGCATACGCACCGAGATTGAAGACCAAGTACCGCGAGGAAATCCGGACGGCTCTGAAAGAAAAATTCCAATACAAAAGCGTCATGCAGGTTCCCAGGTTGGAGAAAATAGCCATCAGCCAGGGTGTAGGCGCCGCCACTGCAGACAAGAAACTGATCGAGAACGCCATCGGCGAGCTGACCCTCATCACCGGACAGCAGGCCGTGGCAGCCAAGTCTAAAAAGGACGTCTCTAACTTCAAGCTGCGCAAAGGCATGCCTATCGGCGTACGCGTGACGCTGCGCGATGCCAAGATGTACGAATTCCTCGACCGCTTGGTAGCTGTAGCACTGCCCCGTATCCGCGACTTCCGCGGTATCAACGAAAAGGGCTTTGACGGACGGGGTAACTATACGCTGGGTATCACCGAGCAGATCATCTTTCCCGAGATCAACATCGACAAGATCAACAAGATCCAAGGGATGGACATCACGTTCGTGACCTCTGCGAATACCGATATCGAAGCACTTGAGCTGCTTAAACAATTTGGATTACCGTTTAAAAATCAAAATACGAATACAAATGGCTAAAGAAGGAATCAAGGCACGCCAGGTAAAGCGCGCCAGGCTGGTAGCTAAATTTGCTGACAAACGCGCTGAGCTGAAAGCCGCAGGCGACTACCAGGCATTGGACAAGCTGCCCAAAAACGCTTCGCCAGTACGTTTGCACAACCGTTGCAAGCTGACGGGCCGCCCGAAAGGATACATGCGCCAGTTTGGTATTTCGCGGGTTGCATTCCGCGAGATGGCATTGGCCGGCAAGATCCCCGGGGTGAAGAAAGCCTCTTGGTAAGCACGCAACGGGCCATGCCCGCAAAACAACGAATTGTCAACCGATAGCAGGTCCGGCCAAGACGGCACGGAAACCGTTATCACAATAATTATAATCAATGAATACAGATCCAATAGCGGATTACCTTACACGAGTAAGGAATGCCATCAAGGCCAACCACAGGGTTGTTGAAATTCCTGCATCGAACTTGAAGAAGGAGATGACTAAAGTTCTCTTCGACAAGGGATACATTGCTAATTACAAATTTGAGGACGACGGCGCCCAAGGCACCATCAAAATCGCCTTGAAGTACAATCCGATTAGCAGGGTCCCGGCTATTCGCACCTTGAAACGTGTGAGCAAGCCTGGCCTGAGAAAATATGCAGGGGCGGATAGTTTACCGCGCGTACTGAACGGTTTGGGCATCGCCATCCTGTCTACGTCTAAAGGCGTGATGACGGATAAGGAAGCCCGGCTGCAGAACGTAGGCGGCGAGGTTTTATGTTTCGTATATTAATCAGGAGGAACGCACGAAATGTCAAGAATTGGAAAAGCTCCCATCGCTATCCCGGCAGGGGTAACGATTACCGTATCGGACAAAAACCTGGTAACGGTTAAAGGACCTAAAGGCGAACTCACCCAGCAAGTGGACCCCGCCATCATCATCGAACAGGAAAACGGCGAATTGCTCGTCAAGCGTCCTACCGAACAGAAGCACCACAAGTCACTGCACGGACTCTACCGCTCATTGCTCAACAACATGGTTGTGGGCGTGACGGAAGGCTACAAGACCGTGCAAGAGCTGGTAGGTGTGGGTTTCCGGGCCAGCAGCCAGGGTACCACACTCGACCTGACCTTGGGTTTCTCCCACCAGGTCGTAATGATTCTGCCCAAGGAAGTGAAAGTAACCACGACCTCTGAGAAGGGTAAGAACCCGCTGATTACGCTGGAGAGCATAGACAAGCAGTTGTTGGGGCAGGTAGCCGCGAAGATCCGTTCGTTGCGCGCGCCAGAACCATACAAAGGAAAAGGTATCAAGTTTGCCGGCGAGCAGTTGCGGCGCAAGGCAGGTAAATCGGCAGCCAAAAAATAAGAATCATCATGTCAGCAAATAAATTATCTCGCAGAGAGCGAATCAAAAGAGGGATCAGAAAACACCTCAGCGGGACTACCGTGCGCCCGCGCCTGTCTGTGTACAGAAGCAATAAGGGCATCTATGCCCAGGTGATCGACGATGAAACCGGACGCACACTGGCTTCAGCATCTTCGCTGTCCAAGGATTTTTCCGCTACGGGCAACAAAGTGGAGCAGTCTAAAGCAGTAGGCAAGCTGGTAGCCGAAAAGGCCATTGCCGCCGGAGTTAGCAAAGTAGTTTTTGACCGTAACGGATACCTGTACCACGGCCGCGTAAAGTCGCTGGCAGAAGGTGCGCGTGAAGCTGGGTTGGACTTTTAACTGATCAAGAATATGTCAATGAACAATATAAAACGAGTAAAATCCAGCGAGATCGAACTGAAGGACCGCTTGGTAAGCATCCAGCGCGTGGCGAAGGTCACCAAAGGCGGCCGTACGTTCAGCTTCTCGGCGATCGTAATCGTCGGTGACGAGAACGGCGTGGTAGGCTTCGGGCTGGGCAAGGCGAAGGAAGTGACTGAGGCAATCACCAAAGGCATCGACGACGCCAAGAAGAACCTCATCAAAGTGCCGATCATCAAGGGTACCGTGCCACACGAGCAGTATGGCAAGTATTCGGGAGGCAACGTATTGATCAAGCCAGCCGTTAGCGGTACGGGCGTTTTGGCCGGCGGCGCGATGCGTGCTGTGTTGGAAAGTGCCGGTGTCAAAGACGTATTGGCCAAGTCACTCGGTTCATCTAACCCGCACAACGTGGTGAAAGCAACCATAGACGCCCTGCTGAAAATGCGCGACGCCTATACGGTAGCCCAGCAACGCGGTGTGGACTTAAACAAAGTTTTTAACGGATAACACATCATGGCAAAGATTAGAATTACCCAGATCAAGAGTATCATTGACCGGAGCGAGCGCCAGAAAAAGACTATCCAGGCTTTGGGCTTGCGCAAGATCAATCACTCGGTGGAAGTAGAAGCTACCCCTGCCATCATCGGCATGGTCCGCAAGGTAAACCACTTGGTGGCCATCGAGCGCATTTAAAATATAATATGGGGGAAAGTTTATTTTTCCCATATTGCATACGTTAATCGTTGCGTCTGTTTAGTGAGAGCGAAGGCGCAGCACAATTTTTAGAGTAGAGATGAACTTAAGTAATCTAAAACCAGCTGAGGGATCAGTCAAAAGTAGAAAACGTATAGGACGGGGTACAGGCTCTGGCCGGGGTGGCACGTCTACCCGTGGCCACAAGGGCGCAGGATCGCGTTCCGGAAACAGCACCAAAATCGGTTTTGAAGGCGGCCAGATGCCGTTGCAGCGCCGGGTGCCCAAGTTTGGTTTCAAAAACATCAACCGCGTGGAGTACGTAGGCATCAACCTGGATGTGTTGGAAGGCCTCATCGAGAAGCACAACCTTTCGGTTATCGACTTCGACACGCTGAAAGCGCACGGATTAGTATCCAAGAAAGACTTGGTGAAAATCTTAGGCCGGGGCGAGTTGAAATCCAAAGTTGAGGTTAGGGCCCACGCATTCTCCGCTTCCGCACAAAAAGCGATCGAAGCCGCCGGAGGGTCTGTTGTAACGTTATAATATGAAAAAGTTAATCACGACATTAACTAACATCTGGAA
>CAYUIZ010000126.1:0-8591 GCA_964444885.1 uncultured Sphingobacteriaceae bacterium
AAGACCGCCACATCTCCACGTTCGATCGGGATAAAGAAAGACGAAGCCGGGCGGGAGGGTGTTAGCCGTGCCATCACATCGGTTTGACTAACACAATATACTCATTTTCGTAAAAGTAGCTCGACCACGCATCGTTGCCTATGCCCTCGACCCGGCGGTATTTGCGCACCGGAACCGGACCTAAACAAAATAACACCAGCGTCGCCGAGTTGCTTTTACGACTCGTTGGATCTTAGTCAACCAATACCTGCTGCATCAAGGTTACCCGATCGATTCGCCAAAACGTCCCGCCTCCTCCTCCATAACTTTCCAAGTTGCCCACAAAGCCGAGTGAAACCGTAGCCGCTTCAGGAAGCGTGAAGACCAACCGGTGCCATCCCGGGGTGCTCGTTCGCATAAACGCAATCGAGGTTTCCAGATTAGCCACGTTAGGCAGCGCCTCCCCTAGGGCTGCCACCGTATAGAATTCCCCGCCATTGGTGCAGTCTGGAATATGCATTTCAAACGTATATATTCCCGCAGGCAACGAAACCGTTTGATGGATCTTACCGTCTCGGATCGTTGTCATGTTGTCGTCAGACCACCCAGCCTCCATGGCAAGGAATGGACCGCCAAACCAAAAATCCACACCTCCATAGCGATTTCCATCGGGGTCGCGGTGATTGCGGGCGGCCTCGTTTACTACCCAATGGGTAGGTATGGCCCAACGATCACTTTGCGCGCTGGTCTCCATAGGCACTTGCGTATTTTTCAAATAAAGATCCGTTACGTTCTTGGCAATCGCCGCTGTACTGACGTCGGTGTAAAAGGTATCAATGCTCGCGGCCTGCGGCAGAAACAGCGTTCGGAAGGAGAATGTCGTAGCGTCATTCTTCAAATCATCGAGTTCCGTTACTTCCTGATCTATAGGAACCACGAGTCGTTTAGGCCCCGTATCTGACGCGTACATTAACTCTGTGCCCACCGGACCAGCCGACAGGTCCATCGCCACCCAATTAATACGGACGACTCCACCGTCATCGACCGCACTGCTTACCAAGCGATTTCGAAGCGTATTTTGATAACGGTCACCATAGGATCGTCCAATGGCCGTCACCGGAACCGATTTATTTCCCTTGGCATCGTACGTCACAAATACGAAGCTCCGAATCCCTTCTTCGACAGGAAGTATTTCGTCAAAATAACGATCGCCTCCCGCCACATCGACGCTATAGTCAATCGAGTCTTTGCGGTCGTTCCAATAGACCCGAACTTTTTCTACTTTGGGGTCTGCACGGAACAAGCCGTATAGCCGCACGCGCTCCTTGCCCGAAAACACTTGTACGGAATCCAGCTTGCCTACATACGATATTTCGCCGTCTTCAACGTATTTCTTGAAGTCGTCCCACTTACTACATGAGGCAAACACCGTAAACGAGCACAATATAGCCATGGCTAGTTTTGCTCTTTTTGATATCGTATATTTCATTTTTTTTGCATTTTGTTGCACCATTGATTTACCTTCGGCTTAACTAGAGTATTGAGCCATAAACCTCGATCTCATTCATGCTCTGGGCCGTTCCGCCTGCGAAATTCTCCAAGCACCTAATTCGGATATATCGCACTTTAGGGGCGTTTAAATCCACTTCCCAGCTGAATCCAGCGGCGGCCGTAGCTTGGTCTTCGGCACTGTCCGTACCGTACGGCAAGCCTGAGGGTTTAACAACTTCATAGCTGCCAAGCAATATCCAGCTATCGTCTAACTCCCCGCTGAGCGAGGGGCTTTCAGAGCCGTAGATTTCGAATCGCTTCATCGTCGACAAGTAATACCATCGGTCTCCTTCGGGAAATGGACGAATCCACACGCGGCTTATTTTCGCGAGTACACCCGTGTCAAACGTAACTATGTGGGGTCCATTACCGCCATTAATTTGGTGGGTGAAGCTTGTATATGGCCAACCCATTCGCCCGTCCCACGCATATTCTAAGCGGGCGCCATTGGTCACTTGGGGCGCATCACCCGGCAACACGAACGCACGAAACGGCTGGGGATCCAGTTTTGCTTCGTAGATCGGTCGTATCGTGGTATAAAGCGTATCCGAACTATTGTTCCAGATGTCTTTGACGAAAATCGCCAACTCCTGCGCCACCGTATCCAACCCCCGGATTTTTGAGGTTATTTCGTCCGTTCGGGTAAAGACACTCTTGAAGTTATCTACCTCGAAGTCATCAAACTCATTTTTGCGCATTACCATGATCGCGATATTATCACGGGACGGATTCAACGCATTCAAGTTGTAGCCGCCAAACGCGTCAACGACGTCGATGGACTTGAACACCCGCATGAAAGGGGCCTCCAAAGGCTTTACCGTAACGAACACTGGATCAGATGCGACTTCGTTCCTACTCACGGAATATAAAGCCACCTGATGTTCCAGCGTATCGGCAAATCCCTCAACGACGATTGTATCTTGATAGAAGGTAGCCTTTGCTTCCATCATCTGGCCGGAAGCGAGTTGGTAATTCGCCTTCACGTAAAGTAGGTTGTCACTTTTCGGCAACGTGTAGCTGATTTTGGCCTTTCCATCTAAATTTTCAACTTGCACATTGGTGACCGGCGGAGGCGCAGTCATATCGGTCCCTAATGGCTGCCTAAACTCCAAATTATCGTCGCAAGCCACCAGTCCTAAGGCCGTGCCTACAGCCAATAGACACCCGACGACGGTATGTTTACATATGATCGTTTTCATGAATTTAAATTTTTGTTACCACCCAAGATTTTCAACCAATTTGGGATTCCTACGGATTTCGTAGTTACCGATTGGCCAGAAATAATCTCGAGGCGTGATAAAAGTTTGGCTGAAAATGGTCCTTTCGACATTGTACGAATCGGTATCGCGACCCAGTACGCTAAAGCCCGTAATATCCTCGTTTAAGACGTCGGCGGCTTTCTTCCACCGACGCAAGTCCCAAAACCGATGCCCTTCGAACGCCAATTCGATTAGGCGCTCGCGGTGGATAATCTCCCGAAGGCCGTCTTGGTTCGCGAACTTATTGGGGTTTGACGAAAAAGCCGTCCACGATTCGACGACGCCGTCTAGGCCGGCGCGTTCCCTGACCATATCGAGGTAGGCGATGGCGGTGGCAGACCCAGGCTCGGTTTCGTTAAGCGCTTCCGCGTACATGAGGTACAGGTCGGCCAACCGAATTTCGGGCCAAGGGTATTGCCTCCAGGTAGGCGCGTTGTTGCTGTTGGTTGTCGATTCCCAGTGAACCAGCTTCTTCAGGAAATAACCCGTTTCATTCCAATTGGTGAAGTGGCCAAATCCCGATCGTTCCGTATTTTTCAACTGCACATACATGGCATTTTCGTCGCTCCCCGTGCTGGTTCCGTCCCGCATGTACCAAATTCCCCCGTCGAAGCCGAGGCTGGCGTAAAAACGCGGCTCGCGGTCGTAATTAAGCCGGGCCGTCATAAAGCCTGGCTCTATGTAGAATCGTTCGTCGTGCACGGCAGTACGCACTTGGGTATATTCGGTAAAATCCAAGGTCTTGTCCTCCTCGATGGGCACGCCGTTTTTGGTGTAATATTGCTTCGCGATTTTGATCGGCGCTCCCCATACGCCCTGTAGCTGAAACCTGTCCACGTTGCCGCCGCGGGCAAGCGGGGGCATGCACAGGGCTTCGTTGACAAAGTAGCTGTTTGATAAGGCCCAGACATGTTCAGAACCCCAGCGCTGGGTGACGGCATTGCGGATGTTGAGCTGGGTTTTCGTCGTATCGGATAACCGCAATACGTCATCGGTGTACCGATACAGCCTGTGGCCGTTCGCCTCTGCTGCATCAATCGCCGCTTTTGCGGCATCCCTGGCCGTTACCCATTTATCCGGATCGTAGGTTTGGTTGAAAAACATCTCCCCCTCGGGACTCGTCAATCCCGCGAAATCCGTATTGCCGTTGAACAGTGGACTGGCCGCCATCAACAATAACTTGGCTTTAACCGCTAAAGCGATGGGCTTTGTAATCCGACCCAGCTGATTGTTTTCATCGACAATTTGGGCTGGCAGCTTCTCAATCGATTGGTCGAGCAATTCGGCAATAAAGTTGACGCAATCGTCGATAGCTTCGCGCCCGTAGTAAAGTTCTTCTGGCGAGGCTGACTCTGGCACATTGACATCGATGATGGGAATGGGGCCATACATTCTCAGCAGGTAATAATGGTAGTAGGCTTTTAGAAATTCGACCTCGCCTATCCACCGCGTACGCTCATCAAGTGTCAAGTCGGGGGCGTTCTCGGGGTTTCGGATATTTTCCAGGAAGATATTGCAATGCCGAATACCCTGGAACATGCGCAAGTAGTTAAAGCGCCCGTCCCCTCCTTTTAAGTTGCCACCCCACTCATTAAAAAGTGGGTCATCTACATTTTGCTGCCCTTGGGCGATGCGGAAGGCCGGGTGCCAATGAGCCTGATCGGATTGGGGCAACCATATTTCATCACCTGCCATGAGGCCTGCGTTGAACCAGCCATCGCCGTTTATCGGCAAATAGGCATAGCACGTAAATAAATACTTCTCCGCCTCGTTCCGCAATTTAAACGCATGCTCGATTACCGAAACGTTGTCAGGCACGATATCCAAGAACTTTGAGCACGAGCCCATACAAAGGCTTGCAGATATGATCAATATCGATACCCATGACCGATAAAGATGCTTTGAGTTTGATTTCTTCTGATTCATCATAGTAGGATTAAGGATTAAAGGTTGACCTGAATGCCCAAGTTATATACGGATTGCAACGGATAGCCGAGGCCGTTCCCTCTCATCTCTGCATCCCACATTTTAAATTTGCTCATGATGAGCAAATTGGTTGCTGAAAAATATACTCGTGCATTCTTCACCTTAATGCGGTCAATCGCGGTATTGTAGCCGAATTCGACATTTTTTAGACGCAAGAAGCTGCCATTGCGCATCCACCACGTCGAGGTTTCATTATTGGGGTTAACCCGCCAAGTACTCAGCCGTGGCCAGAAAGCGTATGAATCCCGGTTTGTTTCGGACCAATGGTCGTCCGCGATTACGTCCAACAGCCCTGTTTGGTAGCCTTGGCTTGAATAGAAGGGCTGAATCTGCGCCGCGTTGATGAAAAACGAGAAGCGACCCGCCCCCTGGAAAAAGAAACTAAAATCAAATTTCTTATAGCCAAACGTGGATCCAAAACCATAGATAAGCTCAGGCTGCGTTGGGTAGCCGATCGGGACACGGTCGTCAGAGTTAATCACACCGTCACCGTTAATATCCCGGTACTTGATGTCGCCCGCTCGAAGGCCGAGGTCACTAAACTGCGTTGGGGAGTTCGCCACTTCCCCTTCATCGATAAACAGGCGCTCGGCAATATAGCCCCACGCTTGGTTGATGGAGTGGCCCCGTCTGGAGAGGTGGCTGAGCTCGGGCGGATAGGGCAACTCGTCTATCTCGTGAATCTTCGTGGTATTGAAAGTAAAGGTTCCCCTTGCGTTAACCCAGAAATCACTGGAAAATTGCTTAGCATAGCTCCCCGACAAATCGACACCTTTCGATTCTACTTCCCCGTAGTTGGAAAACGGTACAGCCATGAGGCCCGACGCGTTATCGATGTTCGATATGGGCTGCATGATGTTAGTTCGTTTCTCCTGGAAAGCCTCAACGACTAAGTCGAAGGTATGGGCTATGCTTAAGTCCAGCCCGATATTGACTTGCCTAGACTGCTCCCAAGTAATTCCCGGATTTGCATAGCGTGCAATGGAAATTCCGGGTCGAGAATAAAGGGCCGTACCGTCGTTGCGCCCAAAACTGGTGCCGTAATTGCCGTTGTTCAAGTTGACGTTTGACAAGTAAAAGAAACGCTGCGTGTTGTCACCAATGGCATCGTTGCCAGCTAAGCCATAAGTAGCACGGATCTTCAACTCGTTAATGGTGTTTTTGAGCGGTGCGAAGAATTTTTCCTCAGATATGCGATACCCAAGCCCAACCGAGGGGAAAAACCCCCAGCGATGGTTAGCGTCGAAACGCTCCGAGCCATTATACCCAAAGTTAAACTCCGCTAAATAGCGCCCGTCATAACCATAGGAGAATCGGCCGGACACACCCGCGTTACGCGCTGGCAACGATTGTATGACATCCATCTCATTAGCGGTTTCATAGCTGGACATGTAGGATATCAGCATGCCGCCTACAGCGTGCTTTTCATTGAAGACGCGATTATAGTTAACGGTCCCTTCCGCCCAAATACGCGAATCAATTTCCTTAGCGTCCTGGACGAAATCAAGAAACTCACGTCCTACAGGTTGCAATGATGTAGCCGAACCATCGTTTAAAGCCCGCAAATTATACGTTTGCGTCTGCGGATTCACGTGCGCCTGGTAGAAAAACGGTTGGTAGTTTCTATTGACCCGATAGAAAGACACCCTACGGAGGTAGCCCATGGCCCGCGCGGACAGCCCGGGCGTGATGCCCGAGAGGTCTTGCTTTAGCTCTAGTTGCGGCTGAATATTAGACGTTTTGTACACCTGATACCCTTTCACCATTTCGGCATACGGATTGACATACATCGTCGAACTCAGGGAAAGATCCGTATTACGCGTCTGTGCAGAACCGAACAACGGATGGTCGATAAAAGGCTGCAAAGACGCGGGATATACCGCTGGAAACATCACCGGGTTAGCATTCATGGCATTCCGGAAAGTCTGTTCTCCACCCGAAAGCCTAGCGCCATTTTCGTCAAATCCGCCCACCGGCCCCGTGTAATCGTCAAACTGACCGTACATCCGAACGATTAGCGTGGTACTTTTTGTTACATCGAAGTCGACGTTTGACCGGATGGAATAATTGTTTAGCCGAATATTACTATTGAAGTCGTTGATCGGCTCCACCTTCAGCATACCATTGTCGCGATTGTACGTGCCCGCGATATAGTAGCGGGCGCGGGGCGAGCCACCGCTGACGTTCAAGTTGTATCCTTGATTAACCGTATAGTCCTTAATGAGTAGGCCCAACCAGTCATTGCTGGGATACAAATACGGGTCTTCGCCAGCGAGCGTCGCATTAATTTTGTTCTGGGAATAGGGCTCAATACCATTGGGGGATCTGGTAATCGCCGCTTGGTTAGCTAGACGCATATAGGTTATGTTGTCTGCAAAGTTCAAGTTGCGCGTATTGGTGGAGATTCGATTCTCGGCGCGAAAGCTGAATGAGGGTGCGCCGTCCTGTCCCATTTTGGTGTTAATCAGCACCACCCCGTTGGCGCCCCTCGCGCCATAGACCGCAGCCGCCGCGGCATCCTTTAATACCGAAAAATCCGAAATATCATCGGGCTGTAACCGCGCCATATCCGTAGCGGATGACTCGATGCCATCAATCAATATTAGCGGATCCAGCTTCCCGGAACCGAACGTCGACAGCCCTCGGATAAAGAACGTCGAGTTGTCCGTTCCCATGCCAGGCTCTCCGCTATTCTGGAAGGAAATCATGCCGGAGACACGCCCTGCAAGGGCATTGGTTAAATTTGACGATGCCGTCTTAAGCTCCTTGACATCGACCGTGGTGATGGAACTCACCAAACTCGCTTTCTTTTGCGTTCCTCCGAAACCCGTCACCGTAACCTCTTCCAGCGCGGTATCGTCGTAAGTCATCACCACGACCAAATCAATTCCTCCGGCTTGGTTTATAGCTTGCGAGGCCAGGGGAATTTGCTGCAATTTCAATCCCACATACGTGAATTCGAGCGTAGCATTACGTTCTGCAGTCAGTTGAAACCGCCCCAGACCGTCCGTTGAATACGTTCGGTTACTGCCTAGCACCCGGATGGTCACGCCAGGCATGCCGGCAATTGAGTCCGTGACAATTCCTTGCACGGCAATTTGACTTTGAGCAAACCCGAATGGTAGCTCGGCTGCCAAGAACAGCAGCAGCACCCATCCCCTGCCCATCATAACATGGATAATTTTACTCATCATAATAAGGTTATAAAAAGATTAATAAGCTGTACCCGATCGTGGTCGTGTCGATCGTCATGCCCACTGGAAAACCGGCATGACAACCTCGCTTCCTACCTCCGTTCTAGGAAAGCAGACCGGCCGAATCGGGACGTTCGTAAAAACAAAAAGCATTGCATAATTTATTCGTTTTGGTGTGTCGTTTATGCCCCATGCGAATAAGAAATCGCCAGGTATCTCACTCCTAATTGGTTGATAACAAATATGCATTTTTGGATTTACATGTCAAAAAAACACTTATATATAAAGCACTCAATATCAAGCAAACACAAACTAAAAAACTCATTTTCAATGACTTAAAATCTTTATTTTATCTTAGTTTTTTGTTAACACTAAAAAACCATGACAAAAAAGTGTCATAATGGGATAACTTATAGGCACAAAATAGTGTCATTACTTGCTCAAAAACAGGTGGTTCTGCGTGAATTGACCCTCAACTTAACGGTCCGCGCTAATTGGGCCAAATAACACCGATTTTGATGCGCGACACCTTGGGGGTAAAGCAAGTACTTGAGTTCCGTAAGGCTGAAACAAAAAAGGCACGCTAGTTGCCTAACGTGCCCTTCCAGCCATTACCTGCTAG
>CAYUIZ010000127.1:0-8453 GCA_964444885.1 uncultured Sphingobacteriaceae bacterium
TTTTTTTGACGCTGCCCCGCAACCCGTTGTCGGGATTCTGGCAAAGCAATTGCTCTTTTGGATAAATCGTCTCCCTTTTATCCGCTGGATTTTTTACTTTAGCCCTAATCGTTAATTACATGCCAAACCCTGCCTATTATGAAGCAAATCGCGTTTATTCTGTTTTTTAGCCTGTCCACCGTCGTATTCGCCCAGGGCCAGGCGCCCGTAAAGATGGCCGTTGCCGGCTTGACGCACGGGCATGTCGACTGGGTGTTTAACGGGATGGCAAAGGACGATGTCGTTCTGGTGGGGATCTACGAGACGAACGATGAGCTTATCGACCGGTATGCCGAGCGATATGGCCTTGACCGGGCGCTGTTCTTTAGCGACTTGGAACGGATGCTCGCGCAGGTGAAGCCGGAAGCGGTAGCCGCATTCGGGGCGATTAGTGAGCACGTCACCGTGGTCCGTGCCTGCGCGCCGCGGGGCATCCATGTGATGGTCGAAAAGCCGTTGGCGACAACGGTTGCCGATGCCGAGGAAATTGACGCGCTGGCCCACACGCACGGCATCCATGTACTCACTAATTTTGAAACGTCGTGGTACGCGAGCAATCAGCAAATCAAGGGCTTGCTTGACGAAGGCCGCCTCGGCGAGATCCGCAAAGTGTTAGTCAATGACGGGCACGAAGGGCCCAAGGAAATCGGTGTGAGTGCGGAATTCTTGGAGATCCTGACGGATCCTGAAAAAAATGGGGCCGGGGCGCTTGTGGATTTTGGGTGCTACGGCGCCAATTTGATGACCTGGCTGATGCAGGGCGAGCGTCCGGTGTCGGTGACGGCGGTCGTGCAGCAAAACAAACCACATATCTACCGGGAGGTGGATGACGAAGCCACGATCATCTTGCAATACCCCGCCGCCCAATGCATCATCCAAGGGTCGTGGAACTGGCCTTTTTCCCGAAAGGATATGGAAGTGTACGGCACCGGAGGGTATGCCATCGCGCCTGACGCAAACACGTTGCGCCAGCGGTTGCGGGGCAAGAACGAGGAAGAAACCCGGCTGGCCGCTCGTGCGGCACCTTTCGACAATCCTTTTTCGGTGCTGGCCGCGGTTGTCCGCGGAAGCCTCGTGCTGGATGAATTCGACCAGTATGGCCTGCCCGTCAATGTCGTGGCGGTCGAGATTCTCGATGCGGCCATGCGGTCTGCCGCTACCGGCGAAACGGTTTGGCTAGCGCGCTAGGCACGTTTTTCGGTGCCCAGCGCCACGCAACCAAAGAATACGGAATCACTACAGCATGACGGGTTGCCCGGTTTTGACCGATTCGTCACAGGCAATGGCGATGCGTAAGCTGTCGACGGCATGCTGCGTCAATTCGGTAAGGTCCAGGTTTTCGCGGATGGAGCGGAGGAAAAAGGCCTGCTCGCGGTTGCACAGCTCCTGATGGTCAGGTTCGTCATTCAGGTCGATCCATTCGTCGGGTTTCGTAAATCGGTTTTCGGCGTCGATATCCGCGTGGTGCAGGCGCAGGGACTCCGTCTGCGTATGGGCTGCCACGTTGTCGGATTGGCCTTCCTTGCTCGCATCGCGCGCAACGATGGATAGGGATCCCTTCGGGCCGAAAACGTCTTTGATAAAAAAGGCGGTTTCGCTCACCATGGGACCCCACGCGGCTTCATACCAACCGACCGAGCCGTCCGCGAAACGGAGCTGCAGTTGGCCGTAGTTGTAATTGTCAGCCGGAATATCATCGGTTAGCCTAGCGCCGATCGCGTTTACTTGTACGGGCTTGCTGCCGGTCATTTGGCACATCACGTCGATATAGTGCACACCGCAATCGACAATGGGGCTAAGGCTGGCCATCAGGTTGCGGTGCACGTCCCACATGCGGCCTTGGCTTTGCTGGTTGAGATTCATCCGCATCACCAGCGGCTTGCCCAGCTGGCCACTCAGTTCCACGAACTTTTGCCAAGACGGATGGTAGCGCAAGATGTAGCCCACGACTAATTTCTTGCCGTACCGCTTGGCGGCGTCCGCTACGCGCAATGCGCCCTCGACCGTGTCGGCGACGGGCTTCTCCAAAAACACGTGGCTTCCGGCTTCGAACGCTGCGATGGCGTAGGCCTCGTGCGTGTCGGGGTAGGTGGATATGCACACCGCGTCGGGTTGGGTCGTGGCTAATGCTTGGTTGTAATCGTCGTAGAGCGGGTATTTGCCGCCGAGCTGCATGTTCAGGACTTCTTTGGTCGGCCCGCGCGAAACTAGTCCGCAAATTTCAAATTCTTCATTCAAATGATAGGCCATGGCATGCGAGGCTCCCATGTTGCCACAGCCCACTACTAATACGCGTATTGGTTTTTCTGTCTGAGTTGTCATCCCCTAATGTTCGGCAAAAAAAACGAAAAGTGCAAATGAGGACCACGGCTGACAGGCCGGGCAGGCGGGGGTGGCGCTTCAATTTCCAGGGCGGGGGAGTGGGCACGTTATGCTGGGCGACGGCGCTAATGGTTAGCCGTTTTTTCCCGAAAATCAGCACGGCGCTTTGCGTATTGCGATGGGTTTGTATAAGTTTGTACGCATCGTTGCCCAGTAGGGCAGGTTGGATAAACGGCTAATAGGAACTGGAAATGGACACGCTTGACACTCAGAATACCGCTTTTGCCCACGCCGTGTCATTCGTGAACCACAGCGATCAGCACATTTTCCTCACGGGTAAGGCTGGCACGGGCAAAACGACTTTTCTGCGGTATATCCGCCAGCAGTCCCATAAAAAGATGGCTGTGGCCGCACCGACAGGCGTGGCCGCGATGAACGCGGGGGGCACGACGCTGCACTCCCTGTTTCAGCTTCCCTTCGGCACCTACGTAGAAGACTACCAGCTTAATTGGGACGAAACCGACCACCATGTGTACAACCGGAGCCGGCTCTTAGGTACGGTACGGCTGAGCCAACCGCGCCGCCAGTTGCTCCGCGAGCTGGATTTGCTGGTTATCGACGAGGTGTCGATGCTGCGGGCCGATACACTGGATGCCATTGACGCTATCTTGCGTTCGGCACGGCGCGACGCGCGTCCTTTCGGTGGCCTGCAGGTGCTTTTCATTGGGGATATGTACCAGCTGCCGCCCGTGGTCAAGGATGCTGAGTGGCGCATCATGCAACCGCATTATCCGACGCCGTTTTTCTTCGATGCGAAAGTACTGCGCGAGCATCCGCCGCTCTTGCTGGAGTTGAAAAAAGTGTACCGGCAACACGAACAGCGTTTTATCGATGTCCTCAATGCCATCCGCCACAATGCCTGCGACGCCGATATGCTGGTGCAACTGAACGCCTACTACCAGCCCGATTTCGTGCCGACCAAGGGCGAGCCTTACATCACGCTCACCTCCCACAACAACCGCGCGGACGCCATCAACCGGCAGGCGCTGGACGAGCTGGATGGCAAGACTCGCGTGTTGCGGGCCGAAGTAAGCCGTGATTTTCCCGAAAGCATGCATCCCGTGGAGGCAGCGCTCTCCTTGAAGCTCGGCGCCCAGGTGATGTTCGTCCGCAATGACTCGGGCGAGCAGCGCCGTTTTTACAACGGCAAGATCGGTTTTATCAAACATATCGACGGCAAGGGCGAGTCCCTGATTGTCGAGTTTCCCGACGGATCGGATGACGTCGAAGTCAAGCGCGAGCTGTGGGAAAACATCCGTTACAGCTACGATAAGCCGCAAGACAAGATTAAGGAAGAGGTGCTGGGCTCCTTTTCGCAGTTCCCGCTGCGGCTAGCCTGGGCCATTACGATACACAAAAGCCAGGGGCTGACCTTCGACCGGGCGATTATCGATGCCGGTGCGTCCTTTGCCGCGGGGCAAGTTTACGTGGCGCTGAGCCGGCTGCGGAGTCTGGACGGGCTGGTGCTTCGGTCGCGTATAGCGACTCATAGCATCCATACGGATCCGCGGGTCGTCACCTTCTCGGCGACGGCACTTGGCGATGAGGAAATACCCGGCATGTTGCTTGCTGCGCAGCAACGGTATTTGGGGCACACCTTATTGCAAAGCTTCGATTGGCGACCCGTCAAGGATGCGGCTGACGCCATGCGCAAATCCCTGGAGGGTCGCAATATCGCCGACAAGGCCGACGCCGAACAGTTCCTGCGTGTGCTGGCGCTGGCTTGCGAAGCACAGCTCGAGGTAGCGGCCAAGTTCGCTACCCAGCTAAAGCGCCTGCTGGGCACCGGCGGAGGTGTGGATTTTCGCCAGGTTCATGAGCGGACCGACAAGGCTGTAGGCTGGTTTCTGCCCCGGGTGGAAGAACAACTGATTCAGCCGCTGGAAGCGCACATCACCGCATGGGCGATCAAGGCGCGCACAAAAAAATACGTCGAACAGCTCAAATCCATGCTGATCGATTTCATGCGCAAACGCCAACAGTTGCAGCATAGCCTGCTCGTGACCGAGAAGCTCGCCGCCCATGCCGACGTGGGCGCCGTCCTGGATTTGGCGCTTATGCAAGGGCCGGAGGCGATCTCCCTGGAACACCTTGCGGGCGCAAAACCGGCCAAGGTGGCCAAGGGCGAGACAGGACGAATCACGTTGGAACTCTTCCTGTCGGGCAAGACCGTGGAGGAGATTGCTGCCATGCGCGCGCTGAAACCCGGCACCATCCTGGGCCATCTGGTGGAATTTATCGGGCAGGGTGTCGATGCGGCTGACCTGCTTTCCGCAGACCGGCTAGCGGTCGTCCTGACCACCCTGCGCGAGCATCCAGGCGCTCCAAGCGCAGCCGTGAAGGCCGTACTCGGCGATTCGTATTCGTATGCCGACATCCGTATCGGCGTCAAGGAACTGGAGCGCCGCCGCGCCGCGCCATAAGGTTATACAATAGCTATTGCCTAAGCCATTCCAAACCCGTACCTTTGCACCGCATTTAAACACGCGGCCTTGAAATTATCCCGATTCCTTGTGTTGTACCTTTCGTTTGCCATTTTACTGGCAGCCGCAGCACTCGGATTACAGTGGGCACTCGCGCCGGCCGACATACTTTCGCCTCATTTTTGGGTCTTGTTTATTGCACTGTTTTTACTGACGCTAATTGCTTACGTCGTGAGTGACTTAGGCATGCGGAAGGGCGGGGAAGTGGCCATTTACAGCATGATGGGAGGCATTTTTATCAAGATGATGCTGTCCTTAATACTGATTACGGTTCTGATAATGAAATTCCCTGAGACTAAGCTGGTTACAGCCATCAACTTTTTTTCAGTATATTTATTGTTTACCGTCTTTGAAGTTACCTGTTTGTTGCGTAACTTGCGCGACCAAAAAAAGACACAAAAAATTGGGGATAGATGAGATCTGAGCACTTTTTCAATCTAAAAAAAATCAGCATAGCGGTGATTTTTGCTTTTTTGACGACTTTTTCGGTCTTAGCGCCCCAAGCGGTGGCGGCTCCCGCCGCAACCGATGCCGCCACGGAAAAAGAGTTTGACATCAAAGGTTTCATCTTCCATCACATTGCCGACGCCCATGAGTTTACCTTCTGGGGCAAGGACGACAGCTGGAAGGGCTTGTACCTGCCGGTCATCCTGTGGACAGACAATGGCTTGGTGACGTTTAGCTCCAAGGAATTCCAGCGTGTTGACGACGGGTCGCTCGTTTTGGAAAAGAACGGGCAGCGCATTACCCGCTACCACGGCAAGATTTACTACGCTTCCGAGACGCCTGACCACGGCCACTACGTGCAATATGGCGAGAGCGGATCGGTGTCAAATGCGCGCCCGCTGGATTTCTCGATTACGAAAAACGTGTTCACCATTCTGCTGTCGGTCGTTGCATTGCTGTGGATGTTCCTGAGTGTGGCCAAAAGCTACCGCAAGCGCCAGGGAATGGCACCGAAAGGGCTGCAGTCCTTTATCGAGCCCATTATCCTGTTCGTTCGCGACGAGATTGCCAAGCCTAACCTGGGTCATAAGTACGAGCCCTACATGCCTTACCTGTTGACGGTCTTTTTCTTCATCTGGTTTAATAATATGCTGGGCTTGGTTCCCTTTTTTCCGGGCAGTGCCAACGTAACGGGCAACATTGCAGTGACCGTCGTATTAGCGGCTATCACCTTTATCATTACGACGGTGAAGGCCAATAAGTACTACTGGGGACATATTTTCAATCCCCCAGTGCCGTGGTGGCTCAAGCCGCTGATGATTCCGGTGGAAATCTTCGGTATGTTCACCAAGCCTGCCGCGTTGGCCATTCGTTTGTTTGCCAACATCACGGCCGGCCATATTCTGGTGCTGTCGCTGATCTGTTTGATTTTCATCTTTAATTCGATGACCGTAGCGCCGGTATCCATTTTCTTTGCCGTATTTATCGGGCTGATCGAGTTGCTGGTGGCCTTTATACAAGCGTTTATCTTCACCATCCTATCCGCGCTGTTTATCGGAATGGCTGTCGAAGAGCATCATTAATGAACAATAACTGTTAACTATATAAATTAAATTAAAATGGAACCAATTTCATTAGCTGCTATTGGAGCAGGTTTAGCCGCGATCGGTGCTGGTTATGGTATCGGTCAAGTAGGTGGTAAGGCAATGGAGGGTATTGCCCGCCAGCCTGAAGCTGCTTCAAAAATCCAGACTGCCATGCTGATTGCTGCTGCCTTTATCGAGGCCGTAGCCCTGTTTGCGGTGGTAGTGGCGATGATCTCCTAATCGGGATCAAGTCGAAACTATTGAAAGAAAGGAATCCCGATGCGGGGTTGCCGGTTGGAGATTCCTTTCTTATTCCGAATTTTTAATAGTACAACAAGGAATTTTATAATAACACATATATGGATTTACTTATTCCTGAAGTCGGTTTAGTGGTTTGGCACAGCATCGCGTTTCTGACGTTGTTGTTCATTTTGGCCAAGTTTGCTTGGAAACCGGTGTTGAAAGCCATTCACGAGCGCGAGCGTTCGATTGAAGGTGCATTGGCCTCCGCGGAGAAAGCCCGGGAAGAAATGGCGCGCCTTACCAACGAGAACGAGCAGTTGCTAAAAGACGCACGGGTGGAACGCGACGCGATTTTGAAAGAAGCGAAAGTGCTGAAAGACCAAATCGTGGCGGACGCCAAGGAGCAAGCGCAGGTCGAAGGAGCCAAGCTCATCGACCAGGCACGCAAAGAAATCGAAGACCAGAAAAACCGGGCGCTTATCGAGGTGAAAAACCAAGTGTCCAACTTGTCGATCGATATTGCCAAGAAGGTACTCGAGCGTGAGTTTGCCGACCAAGGCAAGCAGGAAGCCCTGGTAGCCGAACTGCTGAAGGACGTCAAGTTAAACTAATAGCCACCTTTAACGGTAAGCGAGAAACACTATGTCAGAATTTAAAGTAGCATCACGATACGCGAAGGCGCTGATTGACCTGTCCCAGGAACAAGCGGACCTGGACACCGTCAAGAAGGACATGGAGCAATTTATCGCGGTGCTTCGCCAAAACAAGGAGTTGCAGGCTGTACTCAAAAACCCGATTATCAAACAAGATATGAAAACCAATATCTTGAACGGGTTGTTTGCCGACAAGATCCATCCTTCGATCATGGGGTTCCTGCAGATCTTGGTGCGCAAAGGGCGTTCGAATATTTTGTATGCCACCGCCAAAGAGTTTGTCCGCGAGTACAACGAACTGCGGGGCATCGTACACGCCACGGTGAGCTCGGCCACAGCATTGTCGCCAGCCAGCCGGGAGGCATTGACCAAAGCAATCGCGACGGAAATCGGCGCGTCTGAAGTGGTCTTAGAGAACAAGATCGACGAAGGTCTGATCGCTGGCTTTGTAGTTAAAGTAGGCGACCGGCAGATCGATGCGAGTATCGCGGGCAAGCTGTCCAAGCTCGAAAGGCATTTTAGTCAATCAGTGAATTAAACACCTCCGGCTACCGGAAGGCGTGTCAATAATAGCATAACCTTTAATATAGAAACAAAATGATAGAGGTAAGACCAGACGAAGTATCGGCGATTTTAAGAGAGCAGTTGTCGGGCTTCAAATCAGCCGCCGAACTGGAAGAAGTCGGTACGGTATTGCAAATCGGCGACGGTATCGCGCGCATCTACGGCTTGACAAAAGTACAGTCAGGCGAATTGGTCGAATTTGATAACGGACTTCAGGGCATCGTTCTGAACTTGGAAGAGGATAACGTAGGTGTCGTATTACTCGGCTCTTCGGATGAGATCAAAGAAGGCGATACAGTAAAACGTACCAGCCGCATCGCGTCCATCAGAGTAGGCGAAGGCATGCTGGGCCGCGTTGTCAATACGATGGGGCAGCCCCTCGACGGCAAGGGACCCATTACAGGCGAATCGTACGAAATGCCCATCGAGCGCAAGGCGCCGGGCGTTATCTACCGTCAGCCAGTAACCGAGCCGTTGCAGACTGGTATCAAGGCTATCGACGCCATGATTCCGATCGGACGCGGACAGCGGGAGCTTGTAATCGGCGACCGCCAAAC
>CAYUIZ010000128.1:0-5453 GCA_964444885.1 uncultured Sphingobacteriaceae bacterium
TAACGAACTTTTTAAACCAATTTGTTTAGTTACACCATGACTCTTTCTTACAGCCTAACCAAGAAAGACAATACCACCCGGGAGAACAACACATACACTGTGCGTCATGAAATAAACAAAACACGCTAGAATACCAACAACAACCTGCATAGTTTCCGCAGCAACCCCAATCACTTCCTTCAAAGCAACTAGATTCTTCGTCTATCGCTGCCGATAGGTTACCCGAATGTTGGGATGAGGCAAGAAGGTTGGTGTACATTCACATCCTTTTTCATTTTCCGCGCTTCTTGCGACAATATTGATAATCGCGTTGTGAAAGTACATGGACTGAATTATGGAAGAACTGGTTTCTTGGACACTGCCCAGAACCTGGGTGCCGAATAATCCGTATAAATCCACGAGTATATATGCTTGTTGCAATTGGGGTGAGGAAATGATCCTTAGTGCTTCCGAAATCACGAAATTGTGCATGTTAAGTCGATATCCCATCAGGCTTTCGTCTACATCGATGTGGGTTTCCGTGAATCCATCCTTATTCCCAATTTCCAACGTTGATTTGATGTTGGTCCCGCTACGTTCAGACTTAAATATGAAAACGATGTCTCCACTTTTAAAGGCAGCCATAAAATGTTTGTGGTCATCAATAATAACTCTAGCTTCTTTTTCGCCTAGCCAACCAATTGCCGCCAATCGATCATCAAGATTTTTATTGTTATCATTCATGGAAAAATCCGTGCACCCTATGGTCATGCTAACTAACTAACTAAATTAACATATTTCTGCATAGGGACTTAGGGGAAAATGAGCACTTACTTTTCACAATATTTTGGTTTTAAAAGTGCCTTCTATTAGCTTGTCAGGTTTAGAAATAATATGAGTATAAATGATTCTTTTGATAGAGAATTTATAAAAAAGTGGTTAGCTTAGCTATAGTTTTATAAATTGGTAAGTCAAATGTAACGAAAACCAAGCGATATTGTAAAATGTAAAAGTATGCGGTTAAAAAATGATAAGGAATAAATAGATGGGTTTGTACTTAACAAAGGTGTAGCAAGATAGCATGCCAAAACAAAAAAAACATAAAAAACCCGAACCCCTACGCCCCGTTGAGGAGCATTTTGCCACATTGGCGCGCTATTCGATGCATCCCGGCAATCGGGCCATCCAGTATCTTTTCATTCCGGTCTTTGCCTTTGCGATTCTGGGTTTGGTGTGGATGGTACCCTTCCCGGAGATTGGTTTCCTCAAAAGGCATGGCTATGATATCTTCCTGAACTGGGGATCGATTTTCATTGCCATTGTCGTGTATTATTACCTGCGGCTGGCACCCACCCTGTCGTATGCCGTTTTGCTGACGATCGGTATTTACAGTTTTCTGATCGTGCAGCTCGAATACGTGGAGCGCGACGGCGGGCCGGCCGCGTGGTCGGTTTTCTTCGTCTTGCTCGTACTCTCGCTGTTGGCCCTGTGGATTGGCAAAAGCCAGGAAAAGGAGAAAATGCCGTTCAAGCACTTCCTCAAGCTCTTGTTGGTCGGGCCGATTTGGCTTTGGTCGTTCGTATTTAAGCGGATGGGCTGGCCTTATTAATTTTCTTCGAGTTTAATTGCCGCGCGTTCCGCTTCTGATAGCTGGGTGAACGCCGCGTAGGAATCCATAATATACAGTTGCATTTCCTGTTCGGATGCGGTGGCCGCGAACCCCGGTTCGGGCCGGAATTTAGCCCGGAACAAGTCCAGGTCCCGTCCGGTGAGCGGTGTTAGGGCCTGAATGGCGTCCGGCGAGAATCGCCGCTCTACTTCTCGCCGCTCGCGTTCGGCTATTAGCAAGTGGTAGCGTTGGCGCGCTTGTTTTCCTTCGTGCCCGAAAAGCCGGGAAGGGGACAGCCGCAGGCCGCCTCGGTATTGCGAACTCTCAGCCACGGCACCCTCTTGTTGGGCTTTTTCAATTTCAGCGTGCAGGCGGTGGTCGGTCATTGCGGTAATCGAAACGGCATCGATGACAATTGTCCCATCCGCTGGGGTCAGGTACACGCGTTTAAGTCCGTATTCGATCACCACGATGGTGTCGGTGCGGTACCCGGAATATTCGAACTTTAACCGGTCATTTAAGCTGGCCGCAATCGCGAAGCGCCCCTCGCGATCCGTACGGATAGACATTTCGGTTTTGATGTTCGTCACCAGCACATCGTACATCGTTTCCCCGCTTTGCAGTTCCAGCACGATACCTTCAAGCTTTGGCGGGTCGGTCTGCGCCGTAGTCTGACCACCGCTTAGTAAGACGACGAATAGGACGATTGCGAGGTGGTATAATATGTGTATGGAATGATGTTGCATAAGGAAGCCTGCTACGGGATGAATCTCTATTTTATATAAACAAACAACGTGACCTTATTGTTTACCGCGCTTCCCAACGGTTATTGTCCGGATTGTGGTCCGGGAATACGCGGTCGGGGTCGAGTTGTACACTGCGGATCCCTTCGGTCGCCGGATAACGGAACGTCCAGGACGAATTCCGTTCCCAGATTTCAACGGGCAAGCGCACGCGTTCTTTTTTTCCACTGACGGTCGTGATTTCCACGACTACGGGCATCGGCATTTTTTCCAAGTTGTCGATTGTGATCAATGCGCCGTTTTGCGGGTTGTTATTCGGGTAAACAACGCTGTGGACTGCTTGGTCGAGCCGCCAGTTATACGTAAACCAACCGCGCCAAAACCAAGCCAGATTTTCGCCGGACACGTTTTCCATCGTGCGGAAGAAGTCGTAGGGCGTCGGATGCTTGTAAGCCCACTGGCGAACGAACGTGCGCAGCGCACGGTCGAAGCGCTCCGGTCCCAGGATTTCATTGCGGAGCAAGGTCATCCCGAAGCCGGGCTTGTAGTACACCAGGGCGCCGATATTGCGCTCAGCCATGTTTTGCGGGGCACTCATGACTGGTTCCAGCGCCGGATTCGTCAACGATTGGGCCATGCGGTTGGCGTCGCCCTGCGGGCGGTAGTATTCCCCGTTGTTGAATGCGGCGGTCGATAGGTCATTGAGAAACATGTTAAACCCTTCGTCCATCCAAGCATGCAGGCGTTCGTTGGTGCCGACGATCATCGGGAACCAATTGTGCCCAAATTCGTGGTCCGTGACGCCCCATAGGTCGGCGCCGCGCGAGCGGTAATTGCAAAAGGATATGGCCGGGTATTCCATGCCATTGACACGGGCGCCGACATTGACGGCGACAGGGTAGGGGTAATCGCCGAGCAGGTCCGAGTAGAACTCGACGGAAGCTTTCGTGTATTCGGTCGACCTTTCCCAGGCATTGCCGCCGTTGCTTTCGACGGGGTACGCGGACATGGCCAGGGCAGTACGTCCATCAGTCAGATTAATTCGTGCCGCATCGATGATGAACGCGGGTGATGAGGCCCACGCAATGTCCCGCGCGTTCTCCAGACGGAAACGCCAGGTTAGCTCGTCCTTACCCTGCGGGCGGGAGTTGGTTTGCGTTACGGCTGTCGCGCTGCGGACCACGACCGTTTGGTCGCTTTGCCGCGCTTGCTCCAGCCGGCGAACCTGCTCGGGTGTGTAGACTTCCTCCGGATTCAGGAGTTCAGCACCCATCACCACAATATGGTTGGCCGGAGCGGTGATCTCCACGTCATAATCGCCATATTCCAAATAGAACTCGCCGGGGCCCGTATACGGCAAGGTATTCCACCCGAGGATGTCGTCGTAAACCGAAACGCGCGGAAACCACTGGGCAATGGCGAAAATCTTGCCGTGTCGGGTTTCTACCACGCTGGTACGATCGGCGCCATGCTCCGGCACGATGTACGCATAATCGATGTGCAGCGTGATTTTTCCGCCTTGGGATGCCAAGGGGTCATCCAGAAAAACCTGCATGCGGGTGTCGTTTATTTCGTATGCAGCCGCACGACCGTCTGACAGCGTCACGGATTGGATGTCGTAGCCACCGTCAAAATCGGACATCGAATCGCCGTAACGGCTATTTGCCAACGGCACGATCTGCTGGCCGCGGCTATCACGGCTGAACATATTTTGGTCCAGTTGCAACCACAGGAACTCGAGCTCGTCCGGACTATTATTGGTGTATTCCATCGTCAGGCTAGCCGTTATTTCATTCGTTTGGTCGTTGAGGTGCGCCGCTATTTTATAATCGACGGCATTCTGCCAATATTTCGGCCCCGGCTTGCCACTGGCCGATCGATATTCGTTGCCGTTGGTCGGGTAAAAAAAAGGATCGAATGCTTCCGTATAGCTGTAGACGCTTTCGCGCTGCTGCGCGAACAGGATGACCGGGAAAAGGAAAGCTAGCGCGACACAAAAGCTTGCCAGAGGGTGGGTTTTGTTCATGGGAGGAAATGCGCTGAATGTGAAAATCTTTCGTGTTAGCCCAGCTTGCGCTGCAACTCTTCGGGGTCAAACCCGAGGATAATGCCCTTTTCGGTCTCGATAATGGGACGCTTAATGACGCTGGTATGCGACTGCATGAGGTCCACCGCGGCATTTTGGTCCGTTACTTTCTCCTGCGTTTCCGGATCCAGCTTGCGCCACGTGGTGCCGCGTTTGTTGACCAGCGCTTCCCAACCGACTTCCTTGGCCCAGGCGTTGAGCTTGTCCGCTGAGGCGCCTTCTTTCTTGAAATCCCGAAAGGTATAATCGATGCCGTGCTCGTCCAGCCAGTTGAGGGCTTTTTTTACCGTGTTGCAATTCTTGATGCCGTAGATATCCATTGTAGTAGCCTTTGTTATCGACACAAACATAATAAATTATGGGTAGATGTTTGCTGATGCACGGATTCGCTGATCTGTTGATCTGCCGATCCCGCAATCACCACGTCATGTCGACGAGGAACGAGGAGACATCTAGCGATAGGTACGCTGCGTTCGGCTGGTCGTCCAGTTTCGCTTCGATAGACGGCAAAGCTGTACACGTATCCATAGGTTTCTCACTGCCCGGCGCTCGTCCCGACACCAGCCGTATCGAAAAGACGATAACGGGAGGTATTCATTTGGGTTTGAAATCGCAAACTAGCTTAAAAATATTCCGCTAACGCATTCGTTTCCCCGCATCGCGATGCACGGATTCGCTGATCTGCCGGTCCCGCAATCACCACCAGTACGTCATGTCGACGAGGAACGAGGAGGCATCTAGCGATAGGTACGCTGCGTTCGGCTGGTCGTCCAGTTTCCCTTCGATAGACGGCTATAGCTGTACACGTATCCATAGGTTTCTCACTGCCCCGCCCTCGTCCCGACGCTGGCCGTATCGAAAAGACGATGACGGGAGGTATTCATTTGTGTTTGAAAAATCGTAAACATAGCTTCACTACTTTCCTATTTCCCCTTTCCTATTTCATCTTTCCTATTTCATCTTTCCTATTTCATCTTTCCTATTTCATCTTTCCTATTTCATCTTTCCCATTTCATCTTTCCCATTTCATCTTTCC
>CAYUIZ010000128.1:5553-8399 GCA_964444885.1 uncultured Sphingobacteriaceae bacterium
ATTTCATCTTTCCTATTTCATCTTTCCCATTTCATCTTTCCCATTTCATCTTTCCCATTTCATCTTTCCCCTTTCCCTGTCAAAAGGAATTTACGATATCGTTTGCGTGGGTTTTTTGCGTCGCACGGGCAGTTTTTGGGTCGCCGTTTAGCTTCTGGGTCTCGCACAGGCTTGCACCAACGCTTATTTCGGTTATATTTGTTTGTCGCAATGGGCAAGCGAGGAGAATACCCATCACGGAGATAGCCATTTCCGGACGATGCCGTGTCTCTAACAAAACGCACTAATACAATTTCTACTACCAAAAAAATGAACTCAAGAAGAACATTTCTGAAAACCGGTTTGGTCGGCATGTCCGGCGTGGCACTGGCGGGCCTGCCGCTCCAAGCGGCCGAAGCACGCGGGTCGGTGAAACCCAAGGACGACCGTTTCCATCTCGGCGTAGCCGGGTATAGTTTTGTGCATTTTAATTTGGACGATTCCCTGGCGATGATGAAGCGAATGGGAATCGAATACCTCTGTATAAAAGATTTTCATTTGCCGTTGAACAGTACGGAAGCCGAAATTGCCGCTTTCCACCAAAAGTTAGCCGCGCACGGCGTTACCGGCTATGCCGTCGGGCCGATCTACATGACCAAGTCGCGGGAGGAAATTGACAACGCATTTGCCTATGCAAAGCGTGTGGGCGTGGACACCCTTGTCGGCATCCCCAACAAGGAAGATCTTGCCTATATTGCCGATAAAGCGGCTGAATTTGACATCAAGTACGCGATACATAACCATGGGCCGGAGGATAAGCTCTATCCAAACGCTACGGTAATTTACGACTTAGTACGAAACCTGGATAAACGCGTGGGGATGTGCTTCGACATGGGGCACAATATGCGTGATGGCGAGGATCCCATCCGTGATTTGAAGCGGTATACCAGCCGGATTTTCGATATTCACCTAAAAAACGTGACTTCAGCCACTGCGGACGGAACAACGTGTGAGCTGGGACGGGGCGTGATTGACATCCCGGCATTTGTCAGGATGCTCCGCAAGGTAGGTTATGCCGGCAAGTGCAGCCTCGAATACGAGAAAGACATGAAAGATCCGTTAGCGGGGCTGGCCGAATCGACAGGATATTTTCGGGGCGTGCTGGATGGTACGCGTTAATCGATCAGTATAAAACAATCGCTCCTCCGGGAGCGAGCCTAATAGTAATTGTATATGAGCAAGAATAGTGAATTTTCAAGACGGTCGTTTATCAAGCAAGCGATGATTGCTTCGGCGGCCGTAGCTGCCGCGCCGGCGATTCTGCCTGCGTGGGGCTGTTCGTCGCCCCGTCGGATTATCGGAGCCAACAACAAAGTGAATCTGGCCTGCATCGGCATCGGCAACCGTGCCGGTGAAATCATTCGCGAACTGTATAAAACGGGCGAATGCAATATCGTCGCGCTCTGCGATACCGACATGGGTGCACCCCATACGTTGCCGGTGCTGGAGCAGTTTCCGGACGTACCGCGCTTCCAGGATTTCCGGTCCATGTTTGATGCCCTGCACCGGGACATTGACGCAGTCAGTGTGGGGTTGCCCGACCATTCGCATTTCCCCGCCACGATGATGGCCATGGGCTTGGGCAAACACGTGTATGTAGAGAAACCGCTGGCACGGACATTCCAGGAAAACGAATTGCTGATGAAGGCGGCGCGCAAACATAACCGCGTGGTGACCCAGATGGGAAACCAAGGGCATTCCGAAGCTAACTATTTCCAGTTCAAAGCGTGGGTGGACGCGGGCATCATCAAAGACGTGACGGCGATTTCAGCGCATATGAACAACCCGCGGCGTTGGCACGGATGGGATACCTCCATTACGTCCTTTCCGCCCGCCGAGCCCATTCCAGCTACGTTGGATTGGGACGAGTGGCTAGCTGCGACGCCGTACAAAGACTATAACAAGGATTATATCAATGGCCAATGGCGGTGCTGGTATGATCTGGGGCTGGGCGCCTTGGGCGACTGGGGCGCGCACATCATCGATACGGCGCATGAGTTTTTGGACCTTGGACTACCTTACGAAATCGATCCGGTCTACCTCGAAGGGCACAACGACTTCTTTTTTCCGCAGTCTTCGACCATTTCGTTTAAATTCGCCGCGCGTAAAAGCATGCCACCGGTAGAAATCACGTGGTACGACGGCGTCAACAACCTGCCGCCCATACCCGAAGGTTATGGCGTTTCGGGTCTCGATCCGAACATCCCGCCGCCAAGCACGGGCGCGCTTGAACCGGCCAAGCTAAACCCCGGCAAGATCATCTACGGCAAGGAGCTGACGTTCAAGGGCGGCTCGCACGGGTCTACCCTGTCTATCATTCCTGAAGAAAAGGCAAACGATATGGCTAGCAGCCTGCCCGAAGTGCCGCAAAGTACGTCAAACCACTACAAGAACTTCTTGCTGGCCTGCAAAGGAGAGGAGAAGACGCGTTCACCGTTTGAAATATCGGGTCCGTTGAGCCAAGTATTCTCCCTGGGTGTTATGGCCCAGCGGCTTAACGAAAAACTCGAGTTTGACAGCCGTACCAAGCAGATTACGAATAATGCGGTGGCCAACCAATTGTTGGCCGGTCCGCCACCGCGCGCGGGTTGGGAACAGTATTACAAGGTGTAATTGGAGGCTGGGTATCCCCGCTGCATAAGGAACGTCCCCGAAGTGATTAGCTCGCTTCGGGGATTTTTTTGGTGCCGCGATACGAGGTTCTCAGTCGACAGCCAATCACCGACCGGTAATGGATATTCATCCATGAATGACCTATTTTTTCTTTATGAGATAAATTTGTAATTTAGTAGCGAACCAATTGCCTA
>CAYUIZ010000129.1:0-7940 GCA_964444885.1 uncultured Sphingobacteriaceae bacterium
GGCTTGTTTGTCCGCCTTGACGGCCGCCACCAGTTTACCAGCCAAGCGCAGGCCCAGGACATCAGCTACCTCTTTGTCGATGCCAATATCCGCTACCGGATCAACCGTTGGCGCACGGACGTGGAGCTGGACCTCGCCAACCTCACCAACATCCGATCGTACGAAACCTACGCCTTATCGGCCAATAATTTTAGCTACAGCCACTATACCCTCCGTGGCACGATGGCGGTGTTGAAAGCGACGTTTAGCCTGTAAATTTGCCCGGCTTTCAACGGTTACGAAATCTTGAAGGTATCGCGAAAACAAAAAAATAGCTTTTTATTTGCTTTGCTCGCCAGTAAGTCGTCTCTTTGTTACAGAACCCATGCGCTAGCATATTAGTATTCACTAACCAGTATGATATGAAAAGTTTAAGCCGGTTCGCCATTGCGGTATGGTCGCTCCTTTTTCTTTTTGCTTGCTTGTCCTGCAATAAGGGCGAGGTCGATGGCCCGCCTACGCTACATAACGTTATTCATTTTGACTTCAATTCGAACAGACAAATGGTTTACAATATTGTACCTTAAATTTTAGCGTAATGAAAAAGACGATTTTTCCCTGCATGGTTATTCTAGCGTTGTTGCTAGGATGCAAGAAGACTGAGCCGACGGATGGGGTTTTTATTCATACGTCGATTGAATTCAGCGTCGTCGATGCCGACGGCAACGACTTGCTCGATCCGCGGACGGAACACAGCATCAATCCGGCCGACATCAGGATTTATTACCTGAAAGAAGGCAAGCTGGAGGAAGTCTATGACTCGCGGCTGGACGATCCGCGCAATTTTTCCATCCGTGCGCCCGGGCAGTATGCCGGACCCGATACCGGCTATCGCATGCGGGTGATTGTTAACAGTCCGGAAAGCATAACCGGCTCGTCGGAGACCCATATTCAATGGGGGGAATTAGGCAGGGATATCATACATGCCGAATTCAGAGGAAGCCCTTCTTTTTCGGTTCTTATGGTCAACAAAGTTTGGCTCAATGGCGATGCCATTTGGGATCTCGACAAAGAAGTAAGCGATGCGCATTTTACCCTAGTGAAGTAACGCGGGCATGGTGTGCTCTCCCTGAAATATAACATCCTTTGCGCAAAAAACTAATATTTTTAGTAATTTTGCGCAATGGATCACGTACAGAACAGCGAATATTTCAAAGGCCGGGGCGCGCAGGTGAATACGCACAACCGCTTTGCCAAGCTCCGGTACACGGCAGAGCACATCGAAGGATTGGACGAGCCTTTCCTCGAGAACACGCAGACCGAGCTGATCGATGAATTTCCCAAAAAAGTCATCAGCGTGAGCGATAGTCCTGACCTGTCGTTTATGTATTCGGTCAATCCCTACCAGGGCTGCGAGCACGGGTGCATTTATTGCTACGCACGCAACGCCCATGAGTATTGGGGCTACAGCGCTGGGCTCGATTTCGAGCGCAAGATCATCGTGAAGCGCAACGTCGCGGAAGTACTGGAGCGCCAATTCAACCATAAGTCCTACCAACCGGCGACCATCATGCTCTCGGGCAATACGGATTGCTACCAGCCCATCGAGCGCAAGCTAAAATTGACCCGCACGATACTCGAGGTGATGCTCAAATACCGTCATCCGGTAGGTGTCATCAGCAAAAACAACCTGATTTTGCGGGATATGGACCTGCTGCGCGAGTTGGCCCAATTGCAGCTCGTCAGCGTGGCCGTGACATTAAATTCCCTCAATGAAGAGCTGCGGCAGAAGATGGAACCCCGAACGGTGACGGCCCAAGGCCGGCTGAAGGTGATGGAAAAACTCGCCCATGCCGGCGTCCCGGTGATGCTGATGTGCGCACCCATCATCCCGGGGCTGAATAGCGAGGAGATGCCCGCGTTGATCAAAGCGGCGGCGGACCACGGCGCACGGACGGCCTCCTATACGATCGTGCGGCTCAACGGCGCCATCGGCGGCATCTTCACGGACTGGGTGCACAAATCCTATCCCGACCGGGCGGAGAAGGTGCTGAACGGCATCGCGGCTTGCCATGGCGGGCGGCTCAACGACAGCCAGTGGGGCCGGCGCATCCGTGGCGATGGGCAATTGGCTGATAGCATCCGGCAATTGTTCAAGATGGCCGTCCGTAAATACATGCCCGGCGAGGGAATCCCGCCCTTGCGCACGGATTTGTTCGCCCCGATCAGGGGCAAGCAGACGTCGTTATTTTGAGCCTAGGGTGATATCGGCCGCGCCAAAACACGGCGGGGCTGGGATATTTTTGCTACCTTACACGCCGTTTTAAAAAATGCACATGCAACAATACCTCATTCAGATGCCGGTCGCAAGCCTCATCTTTGCCTTCACGATCGTCACCAGCATCTACGCCTTCTCCAACCCGCATCTCTTCGGCCGGTTTATGCTCCATCCGTATAGCGTCAGCCGGCGACACAAGACGTATACGGTACTGACGAGTGGCCTGATTCATCGCGATTGGATGCACTTGCTCTTCAATATGCTTACTTTTTATTTCTTTGGATTTCCATTGGAGGCGTTGCTGGCCAGCTTGAGCAGCTGGGGGCACTTGCAGTTCGCATTGATTTACCTGGCGGGATTGACGCTGAGCGATGTGACGACCATCTTTAAACACAAGAATAATATATCGTATTATAGTCTAGGCGCGTCAGGCGCTATCTGCGCCGTGCTGTTTAGCTTTATCCTGTTCCAGCCTAAGATGATGCTGGGCATTTTCTTTATCATCCCCATGCCGGCTTGGATATTTGGCATCCTGTTCCTGGCCTATTGCTGGTGGGCGGCCAAACAAGCGCCCAACGGGATCAATCACGACGCCCATTTCTATGGCGCTGTCGTGGGGCTCGCACTGACCATCCTGTTTTACCCCGGTGTCATCAACCACTTCATCCAGCAGTTCAGTTAGCACGCCACACGACAGGCAAGGTTTGGTGTTTTCCGGACACGAAGGTAAAGGATTGGGGAATAGTGCGCTGTGTTTCCAGGGGCGAGTTTTCGGCAGGAATTTGCCCGCTATACTATTGATTTTATCCAATTAATAATTACATTCGCTCCGTTATGGAGCTCAGCCAGCTACTGGTCAAACAATAAACCAAAACGGATAGACATGCTAGCGTTACAAGACTATATTGTATTCCTTTCGTATTTCGTAATTATTGCCGTCTACGGCTTTTGGATTTATTACCGCAAGCGAGCGGCCGAGGTAAACACGAAAGATTATTTCCTAGCGGAAGGATCTTTGACCTGGTGGGCCATCGGCGCGTCGTTAATCGCGTCCAATATATCAGCGGAGCAGTTTATCGGCATGAGTGGCGACGGCTTTAAGCTCGGGCTGGCCATAGCCGCATACGAGTGGCTGGCGGCGGCCACGTTGATTATCGTCGCTATTTACTTCATCCCGGTGTATCTCAAGAATAAGATATACACCATGCCGCAGTTTCTAAGCCAGCGCTATAACGGTACGGTGAGTATCATTATGGCCGTGTTCTGGTTGTTGCTTTACGTTGTCGTCAACCTGACGTCCATCCTGTATCTTGGCGCGCTTGCCATTTCGGCCATCTCGGGCATCGATTTTACGGTGTGTATGTATGCGCTGGCGGTATTCGCTATTTTCATCACCCTGGGCGGGATGAAAGTGATCGGGTATACGGACGTAATCCAGGTTTTTGTGCTGATACTCGGCGGATTAGCGACAACCTATTTGGCGCTGAACATGGTGTCTGACCACTTCAATACGTCGGGCGTGTGGAATGGGCTGAAGCTCCTGCATAGCGAAGCGCCCACCCATTTTGATATGATCTTTGACAAGGACCACGAGCATTACATCAGCCTGCCTGGGCTTTCCATACTCGTGGGCGGGATGTGGATTGTCAACCTCAACTATTGGGGCTGTAACCAATACATCACGCAACGGGCGCTGGGCGCCGACTTGAAGACCGCCCGAAACGGGATTCTGTTCGCCGCGTTCCTCAAGATGCTGATGCCTATCATCGTGGTATTGCCCGGCATCGCGGCGTGGGTGCTGTATCAGCAAGGCTATTTCCAAACCGAGATGCTGGAAGAAGGTGCCGTGCGCCCCGACAAAGCGTATCCCGTATTGCTTAACCTGTTGCCCGTAGGCCTGAAAGGATTGTCGTTTGCCGCGCTGACGGCTGCGGTTGTCGCCTCGCTTGCCGGCAAATCGAATAGTATCGCCACGATTTTTTCCCTTGATATCTACAAAAAGTTGCTGGTGAAGGATGCGAGCGAACGCACGCTGGTGAATGTGGGCAAGGTTACGATCGTGGTCACGATGATCTTGGCGGTTGTCATCGCACCGCATTTGGGTATCGAAAAAGGCGGGTTCCAGTACATTCAGGAATACACGGGCTTTGTGTCGCCAGGCATCTTTGCGATGTTCCTGCTCGGCTTCTTCTGGAAGAAAACGACCTCCAACGCGGCGCTCTTTGCGACGATAGGCGGGTTCCTCATGTCGGTTGTCCTTAAGTTCCTTCCGCTGTGGATGGACTTGTCGTTCCTGTATCCCATGGGCTTTGCTGTGCCGAATGCCAGCGGCGTCTACGAGATACCGTTCATCGATCGCATGGGCTTCGTCTTCTTGTTCTGCGTGCTGGGCATGTTTATCATCAGCATGATCGAAACCAAGCGGGGTGTAACACCCAAAGGACTAGAAGTCGACTCCAAGATGTTCCGGGTGCACACCTCATTTTTGGTGGGTACGATCATCATTGTTGGCATGCTCGTGGCTATTTACACGATTTTCTGGTAAGCTCAGCTTAGGTTGGTATGTCCCAAGGCGGTGCCTTGGATTGGGATGGCTGCCCTGACAGGCGACTTGGCTAGGCTTGTTGCTGCGGCGTCCCAAGGCGGCGCCTCCGGCTCTAGACCTACGACTCCCGACTTACGACTAAAGACTTACGACTTACGACTGTTCGACTTACGACTCCTAATTCGGGTGGCTCTCGTTCGTAAGTTCAATTATTTTTGGGACTGTCAAACCTATTCGCGATATTTGGCGCAGCTTATAGAGAAAGGCAGAGGGAATGGACCCGATGAAGCCTTAGCAACCTGTTGCTTGACAAGGTGCTACATTCTATCCGCCATTGGCGGAAAAGATAAGCGGAGACACAATTTCATGTGGCTTTTCTCTAACAGCACTCTACTTCATATCCCGCTAGCTTCGGCTTTCAGGAATCCGCGGTTGGCCGGCGTTTGCCGTGGCCGTCAGCGCGGGTAGGGCAGTTCAGGGTTTTCCGCTGGGCAGCGTGAGGGCCAATGTGTCAAACGAATCAATAAAATAAAAAAAGGATGTCTTTAACAAACAATTTGGGTTACCCACGGATCGGGGCCCTGAGGGAGCTGAAAAAAGCCAATGAAGCGTACTGGGCGAAGAAAATCAGTCAGGAAGAACTACTTAACGCCGCGCAGGCCATCCGTGAGGAAAATTGGAAAACGCAGCAAGCCGCTGGAATTGACCTGATTCCATCGAATGATTTCTCGTTCTATGACCAGGTGCTTGACACCTCCCTCGCGGTAGGAGCGATCCCCGCCCGCTATGCCAAGCTCGCGGCACAGGCCGATAACAGCGGTTATTTCCTCGATTTGTACTTTGCCATCGCGCGTGGTTACCAAGAAGAAGGGGTCGACGTCACGGCGGCCGAGATGACCAAATGGTTTGATACCAATTACCATTATATCGTACCCGAATTTGTCAAGGATCAGCAGTTTTCGTTAAAAAGCGAGAAGGCCGTCAACGAATACAAGGAAGCCAAAAGCAAAGGCATACAGACCAAGCCCGTATTGCTGGGCCCCATCAGCTATTTGCTGTTGGGCAAGGAAAAGGAGGCCGGTTTCGACCGTTTGGATCTGATTGATCGCCTGTTGCCCGTTTACGAGCAAATCGTGGGCAAACTGGCAGAAGCCGGAGCGGAGTGGATTCAACTCGACGAGCCATTCCTGGCGCTGGATTTGGATGAGAAAGCCAAGTCGCTGTATAACGATGTATATACCAAATTAGTGGCTGCAGCCCAAGGAGCCAAAATAGTGGTGGCTACGTATTTCGAAGCGCTCCGCGAGAATACCAAGCTGGCGGTGGGCTTGCCCGTGCAAGCCTTGCACGTTGATTTGGTGCGCGGCGAAGATCAGCTGGATGCCATCTTACCGGTAGTGCCCGCGGGCCTGACGCTGTCTCTCGGCGTGGTCGACGGACGCAATATCTGGAAAAACGATTACGAGCAGTCGCTCGCCAAAATTAAGCAGGCTACGGATGCGCTTGGCCGCGACCGCGTATGGGTCGCACCATCCAGCTCCTTGCTCCACGTGCCATACGACCTTGATATCGAAGATAACGAAGAGTCCCTGCCCGGCGAAGTCAAAAATTGGTTGGCCTTTGCCAAGCAAAAACTTGCCGAAGTGAAGGACTTGGCCGTACTGGCTGCTGGCGACGCGGATGCCGCCACCGAGGCGCGCTACCAAGCCAATAAAGAAGCCCAAGCGAGCCGGCGCACGTCTACGCTGATTCACCGCGATGACGTGAAAACACGGGTGCGCAATATCACGGACAATGACGCCAAGCGCACAAGCTCATTTGCCGAGCGCAAGTCAACGCAACAGGCTAAGTTCAATTTGCCTGCGTTTGCAACCACAACCATCGGTTCGTTTCCGCAAACCCGGGACGTACGGAAATGGCGTGCCGACCTGAAAAAGGGGGCAATTACCCAGGAAGCGTATGATAAGCTGATTGCCGAGGAAACCGAACGGGCTATCCGCCTGCAAGAGGAGTGGGGACTTGACGTGTTGGTTCACGGCGAGTTCGAGCGCAACGACATGGTCGAATACTTTGGCGAGCAGCTTTCAGGCTATGCCTTCACCAAAAACGGGTGGGTACAGTCTTACGGTTCGCGTTGCGTGAAACCGCCGGTTATCTACGGCGACGTGTCCCGCCCAAGCGACATGACGGTGTACTGGTCGGCCTATGCGCAGACCTTGACGGATCGACCGGTTAAAGGCATGTTGACGGGCCCGGTCACCATCCTGCAATGGTCCTTTGTCCGCAACGACCAGCCACGCTCGGAGACGACCTATCAGATCGCATTGGCAATCCTCGATGAGGTACAGGCGTTGGAAAAAGCAGGTATCAAAATCATCCAGATCGATGAGCCGGCTATCCGCGAAGGCTTGCCATTGCGCAAAGCCGACCACAAGGCCTATTTGGATTGGGCCGTGCGGGCGTTCCGCGTATCCTCATCCAACGTGGATGACGACACGCAGATACACACCCACATGTGCTACTCGGAGTTTAACGATATCATCGAGCATATCGCTGCCATGGATGCCGACGTGATTACCATCGAAACCTCGCGTTCGCAGATGGAATTGTTGGATGCGTTTGCCGACTTCAAATACCCGAATGATATCGGGCCGGGTGTCTATGACATCCACTCGCCGCGCGTGCCCAGCACCGAGGAGATGGTCGAATTGTTAAAGAAGGCGAAAGCGGTTATTCCGGCTGGACAACTTTGGGTGAACCCGGACTGTGGGCTGAAAACGCGCGCATGGCCTGAAACCGAAGCCGCACTGCGGTCGATGGTAGAGGCGGCCAAAACCCTCCGCGCTGCCAATTAAGCGTAAAGAAAGCCGTATAATTTGTAAAAGAGGCCACTCAATGGACTGAGTAGGCCTCTTTTTTTTGTGACGTGGGCACGTGGTTATCGTTGCTGAGGCGCTGCTTAGCGAAAGGACAAACGCATCTAATTTAAAAAAGACTCAATAGCGCGAGTTTGCAACTCGTGCCGAAAAAAACCGATAAGAGGGCCGGTTTGCTTGCCTACAGCAGGCTGGAAAAATCACACTATTAAGGGGAAGGCTAAAGGGGTCCGAGTTGCAAACTCGAACCATTGGCAGTTGC
>CAYUIZ010000130.1:0-7741 GCA_964444885.1 uncultured Sphingobacteriaceae bacterium
CCGCGCGGTCGAATATCTTGGACAGGTTTTTTTCCGTTTCGCCAATATATTTGGACACCATCATCGACAGGTCGATGCGATACACGTCAAGCCCGTGGCGCTTGCCTAGCAGCGTGGCGGCCAACGTTTTTCCCGTCCCCGGCGGGCCGTAGAAAAGACAGCGGTAGCCGGGCTTGATGATCGTATTGAGGCAGCCCTGCTGGCGAATTTGCCCAGCATGCTGCAACCAGACGGACACGTCTTCCATACTCCGTTTCACCGGGTGCGGGACAATGAGATCGCTCCACTCCATGGCCGTATCCAACCGTTTTGCTGCAAAGTCCTGCTGCCGCTCCGAAGCGTATAACCCGCCAGGAATAATGTGGCCGAGAAATTCATCGGACACCGCCAAACGGCCACTGAGAAATGGCTCGCCGGGTTCCTGCCCGACCAAGTGCAGGATATTGCGCCGGTAAAACACCCCAGCCGTACTGAACATACCGTAGATTTTATCGCCACTCGCCGAGTTCCCCGTCCGCAATACAAATGCGGCCGTCAGCCCCGTCGGCAAAAAGCCGCTGTGCCGTTGGCCTTTCCAGCCCCCGAATTCGGTATAAGGCCGGTCGAGCGCCTTATTTTGGACGAAAAACAAATCCAAGGCTTCCGGGGCCAGGTGCGGCATCAGCGCCAGCAGCAGTACCATGCGTTCCTCTGCGCTGACCGTTTCGCCGATCTCCTTCTCCAAAAAGCCGTCATCAGGTAGGGAGACCTCCCAGATGCTGCCAAAGCGGGCATCCTGTTTGAAGTAGACCGCAAACGCCGTGGCGAGCACGTCTTTAAAATAGGCTATCCAGTGCTGCATGTTTGCTATGATCGATGTTGACTAATTAACTCGTTGACCTGCGACTGCAAGAACAAGACCGCCGGTACGCGGCCGCTGTCGTGGTTGATCTGCAAATAAGTTTCAATTTCCTGCCTCAATACGCGCAACGCGTCCAAGCCCGGTGTCGCGTGGTATGCGGCCAGCGCGTTATCCACCCGGGTGATCCGGTCGCCGCGACTTGTGACACCTCGGAAGATGGATTTCGTCACGCTCAGCTCTTTGAAACGTGTGACTGTCGGCAGGATAACCGCCTGCGCCTGCAACAGGGGATCGGCACTTGCCATTGCTTCCGCGTTGTCAATCAGCGCTTCCACTTCGACCAGATCCGGAATGTCAAGGCCGTTGGTGTCGCCGATTTCATTCAAGTTTCCAGGCATGCCGCGTTCCAGGTCACTCACCTGAAGTGCCATGATTTTCTCCAAGTCCTTCAGTGAATTATGAATGGTGTTTTCGATTCTGTCTAGGGCATATCCATGTGCTTCGAGTTTCTCCCAGATCACGTCCAGCTTATATTTTGCGTTGAATGCTTCAAGTTTGGCATTGGTATCCGGCGCATTGGCAGCCAGCAATTTATGAAAATAGGCTTCCTTCTTAGCCATGACCCGCATGTACTGTGCGGAACGTTTTTCGAATCGGCTATTTGCTTCTACGCGCTGGGTCTGCAAGGAGATCAATCCGGCATGCTTAACATCATGCTCTTTGGCCAGAATTTTCTTGCGTGCTTCTCCACTGCCCATGATGTAGGCTTCGGAAGTGAGCAGTTCATCGAGTTCCCGGCCCACAATCTCACGCACGGGTGCGGGATTGGATCTCTCGCGGTCCAAACCAAGCTTTTCACCTTTGGATGGTACGGCCTCATCGTCTTTTTCACCGAGTTCGCCCTTGACGGAATAACTACCCAGCACCCACTCTGCGGCCGTCCATTCGTACAATTTCTTCTCCAGGAAATAGAGTGCTTTTGCTTTAACAACGATACCCACACTGGCCACGGCGTCTGCTGCCAAGCTATAGGAAATAACCAAAGGTTCTTCCCGCTTAAAACGCTTCGTTTCGCGGTCGTACTTCGCTTTTCCTGCAATGGACGCGTCGGCCTTCATGCGCGCCGTTCCTTGGGCAAAAACCCCTGCGCTGAGCGCAAGGATGGCTTGCGTACCCGCCTGAACGCCCAATTCGACGCGGAGACCCACATCTCCTTTGATTCCGGTGTTGCCCGCTACCCGCCATACGCCATTATCTCCTTGGGCTTCCATCCCCATCGAAAGGGCAAATTGGGCGGCGGCGCCGAGCGATCCGTACACCTCCAACCCCGGCACAATGGGAAACATAATACTTACGGACAGCGGCAGGCCAGGCACCATATCAGCCAGCGAAAATGCCTTCTCGCCGGCCAGCTTGGCCCGGAGGTTTTCAAAATCAACCTCCCCAGCGATACCCAACGCGCGGAAACTAAGCGGCGGTATCATGGGTTTGAAACTACCAACTTTTAGCCCTTGACCCGAAAAATCAACATCGGTCAACCGTACGCCAACTCGGTTTAGGGGCAAGAAGTCAAGCAGTCCGGAGTTGAGGCCTAAAATTCCTGTCCCTTGTTCCGAATCCCCTGCCTGCCTACCGAGAAATTCAAGCGTGGCTGTGTCCACATGAAATCCATCCTTGCTTACGGCGGCCTTTTCGGCGCTGAGCCTAAACATCGCCATCTCCAACGAAAGCGACTCCACGTTGGCCCGGAATCCGTCTTTATCCAAGGTCAGTGCAGCTTGGCTCACCTTGCCTTTGAGCTTGGGGCTGTCGGTATTCACCTCCACGCCACCCAGCAATTTGACGGCGTACTCCTCGCCAGCTCGGCTTACCTCAAAGCTTAGCCCCTGCAGGACCAGTCCGGGAAGGAGATTGATCGTTTCTGGGCCTGATATTTTCGCTTGCTTGAAGACTACACCTGTTTTGTCAATCTCCAAATCATGCACCTCTCCTTTGATACCGAGGGCTTTGAGGCTCACTTCGGCCTTAGGCATGATTAATTTGCCGTCAGCATGGTTATACGCGATACCGTTCGACTCCACTTGAAAGCTGTCGTAGTCGGCCGAAAAGTAGCCGCCTTGCAGTTCAAAACTTGTTTGTTCTGCCGCACTGTCGCGCGATATCGCAAACTTTCCGCCGGCTTTGACGCCCGATATATTGACATCAAGCCCGGCGGAGGCGTCCAGCCGATAGGTCTGATCCGTCACTGCCAGTGTGCCCACCGCATCCGTCATTTTCACCCGGTCGCCGAACAGTGTCAGCGTGTTATTGGCCTTGATTCCACCTTTGCCGGACACCGACTTATTGTTGATATCCAAATGCTCGACAAATGCCGTCAAATCGATACCCACGGCATTGTTGAGGTTCAGTGCAGCGCTTTCTAAATAGAAGCCCTGATCGCGGTGTAAGCTGACCTTGCCCACCGACAAAATATCCTTTGACTCACTAAAAGAGTCGATCGACCCGGACAGGAAATGACCTTCCGCATCTAACTCGAGCTTCAAGCCGCCGCTCGCTGACCACTGCAGGATATTCAGCGCGGCAGTGCCCGCAAAGACCATCCCCGTGCTTTTGGAATAGGCGGCCGTGGCTTCCGACATGGTCACCGTATCGTTGAAAATACCAAACTTGTTTAAAGCGAAGCCCAATTCCTGTATACCGTCGTTGCTGGCTTTAAGCAAGGTCATATCCAAGCGATCGATTTCAAAAAGGTCTTTAAACTGCACGTGGCTAAGGATACTGACCGTATCCTGCATTTCGAGCACGGCACCTCCCGACCAGGGGAAGATGAGCGTCAGTTTTCCGTTTTCGCCGATGCTGCGCTGATGGCCAAACATTCTGGCTCCTAACGCGAAATCGGCATGAAGACCGCCCTCGGTTTGGCTTCCCCCTTCCGCGGCATCCTTCGATCCCTCCAGATGCAAGCCTTTCACCTCCACCCAAATAATCCGCAAGTCGATTTTAGCCAACGATTCTTTACTGGCCTTCCCATCGGATGCCACGGCATCGCCAGCGGGAACGAGATCGGGCACTCCCTGCTCCGGTGCAGCACCCCAGAAATAGCTGTACAGCATCTTGCCCATTCCAATTGCACTCGACACCGGGTTGCTCATCACCTGAACGACCAGCGTTAGCTTTTCGACGGCAAAGGCCAGCGACGTGTTCTTAACCTCGCGGTCAGCATCGACAATATAGGCTTCCATTGTGGTAAACATGCCCTTGGGCAAGGCGTGCATCACGCGTCCGGTAAGGTAAAGGATTCCCGTGCGAACCGGAGCCGGCAGGTTGCTCCAGACCGCAAGCGCCAAAGAAAGGGCATTGGTGAACCGTTGCAATTTATCGAAGACCATACTGAACGTCTCAACGCGCTGAAGCATGGCGAGTGCTTTACGGTCGGCAAAAGCCAATAAAGACGTCAGTCCAAATTCGCTTAAATATTTCGACAGCATCTGTTCGGTGACTAAGCTCAGCATGCTGTCGCCGTCTTCCATCACGCCTTTTTCGCTACTGCCGAGCCCCATGATCCGGCCTACGGACGATGGTGCATATTGCTTCAGCACTTCAGAAATCCCAGCCTGCTTAGCCGCGCTAGGCAGTCGGTCCGCTTCACGCTGCGGGTCGGGAACGGCTACTTTTTCAGGCTCCATAATTATCTCCAGGTTACGTATATCCCACATTCCATCCAAGGATGGCGGATAACATTAAATTTCCAAGGCAGCGTGTCCAACAACATGTCGAACGCTTTTGCTGCTACGTGCAATTGCATCGTTTCATCGTTTTCAAAAAGGCGCCCGTCGCGCTGCAGAAAGCTCTCCCGCAGGGCTGCGACGGAGGAGTGCTGCAACTTTTCCCAGTGCTGTAGTACGCCGCCCAGCATCCCCTTGACCAGGTTTTTCTCCCCGTCGCTCAGCGCCAGTTCTTTGGGAATGGGTACACCCGTACGGAATCCTGTGAGTAGTTTATTGAGTTCAAGCTCATATTCGGGAAAAGCGCCTTCGCCAAATGCCGCGTACTGCAGCAGGAATATGCCGCGTATCTGGCTATCGCGGTCGCGAAACCAGCGCTTGCTTTCGTCCAACAATCCGGCGGCGGCGAACAACCGCGGCATAAACGGCGCGAGCAGCACAAGCCCGGCATTGTGCACAAAACGGGGATGCGTATCGGTCTCCGCTTCAGGGCTAGATACCCGCAGGCTGGACTGCCCGAGCGGCAGATCATTCGTCCGCAGATAGCCTCGCAACACGGGTTCGCCAGCCGCAATACCGGTGAGTGCCTCGAGTAATAGGCGTTGCTCCGCCTCCGACCGCGCGACCGACATCCAAATGGCCAGCAAGTGGCTTAGTGCTTGGCTGAAATTCCAGCTGGTCGTGCTATGGGAGAGCGCATCGAGGTACTCCAACCATTCCCTGCGGGGATAACGGGTGCCGAGTATGCGCTTTAGCCGTTTAAACAGCTGTATTTCAATGCGGATCAACTTTTCAGCCAACTGGAGATATGCAGAACTGGTTTTCGCTACGCCTAGCGCGGTTATCGACGCAGCCAGTTCGGGGTAATAACGCGCAAACAGCGCATGCACTTCAGCATCGGGTGGCGGCGCATGCCGCCCGGCAACTTCATCATGCAACTCGTGTATGGCGGAAACCAGATCATAGGATAAGCCCTTGAGGTAAGTAGGTATATGGGTGCGGAGGTATACGATAAGCGCTTCAAAACGCACATTGTAATGTGCCGCGAGCCGGTCGAGCACCCGCCGGACAATGTGCTTCTTATTGAATACCTGCCGTTGCGTTTCGATCAATACGCCGTAGAGAAAGCTCCATTTAATGGCTTGCCATGAAGCCGGCGTAGCCGAACGCACGACACCTCTCTCGGCCAGCGCTTCCAAGGCTGTGGCATATGCGATGACGAACGGCTGTTCTTCTGGAAAGAGAAAGGCCAACAGCTGTTGATGGCCGACTTCGTCTAATCGTTCAAGCGCTTTCACACGCTTATTGCTATCCTCGAGCCACGCTCGCCATTGCGCTAAGCTGGCATCGGCAATCACCACATCCGAGTCGCGGGTTGCGCCTGAGCCCGACAAACCAGCACCCGTCGCCTTTCCCTGCCCCAATAGTTCGGCGTGCCACTCATTGACGAACTCCCGGATGTACGGGTTGACAGGAAACGTTTCCAAAAGGGGCTGTATCCACTCCACGATTTGGACGACATTCAGGTTATAATGCGCGGCGATGCCCGAAAGGACCGATCGTACTACCCAACGCTGGTCTAGCGTGGTGCCGTTCCGTTGCAGCAAGAGGGGGAATATAATCCGCCATTTAACCTTTTGGAAGTCCCTCCCCGCCCGCTGGCCGAGAATCGCATCGCGCTGCTCATCCAGGTAGGTGGCGTATGAGACCACAAAGTCTGCGTCGCGCTTGGATTCCACAACAATGTACACCAAGCGTCGGATCGCCTGCTCGGTCAAGGAGGCGATGTACCGATGGCAGGAGCCTGGATCGGCAAGTACCTTAACCAGCAATTGGCGATGAGGCTGGATGCCGTCTGCGCCGGCCGACTCCTGTTGCAAATCACGCAAGAGTAGGATGAGCTCCGGGTACTGGATGTTTCCGCGGAGGTATGTGTCTAACTCGGCAGTCAGCTGGCTGAGTAAAAATCCGTAAGAGGTATTGTAATTGGCGGCGAGTCGGGTGATGGTCCAGCGAATAAAATCCTTCTTATCGAAAAAAGAACTTCTATCGGTCAACAAATAAGACAAAATAACCAACCACACCGCATGTCGGTAATCCGTGCCACTGACTTGACGCTCAGGCGCCTTGCGGTATTTGCTGATCAGTGCGTCAGCATATCCGACAATAAAACCTCGTTCGGCGGGTCGCAACGCACCGACGAGCTGCTTGATCTCTTCATCGTCCAACTGAAAAACGAGTCGTTGCTGTATGTTTGCTAAATGACCATAGCTGCGCAGGTAGGAAACCAATGCCGCTGCCCTATGGCGCAGGATGTAGGCAAACAGTACGGCGATGGATTCAATGTGGGCATTGAGGTGCCACGGCAAACGGCCGCTGCGTATAAAGTACACCCAAGCATCCCACCACTCGTCGGTTTCGTCATTTTTCCGGCGTCCTTCATCAACGGGCAAACTGAAACAATCTTCTAGCGCCGCCCTCAGCGCCTGCCGGAATCGATGGGGATAGTGCCTGAAAAAATCTTCCGGTGCTACCGAACCCACGTTAACCTCCAATTGCTCCAGGTGCACATACGCACCGTTAGTGGAGAAATGCGCGAGTTCTTCGTCAATAATCTGAGGCAACACGGTCTCCATCAGCGTATCGCATTCGCGGTTAAACGCGTACCCGAATTCGGGATCATCCGTATTCAGGCTAAAATTCAATATGTCGACCTGGTTTACAGCCATCGCTTCACCAGTTTGGCCGTCCGGATTAACTCGGCAGGCTTCTTTTGCTTGAATGCCGATTTCCACGTCAGATAGTCCGATTCAAAGGTCGTGAAACCGCCTAAGTCAAGCCATTTAAACACGACAAGCAGGCTAGCCGGCATGCGCCTCCGCAACCATTCCTCGAGGCGGTGTTGCCCATAGATGGCTTTCCATGCGGCGGGCATGACGACCGTAATATGCGAGGCGTCATCGTTACCTTCTTCTTGGGGCAACAAGGCATGTTCGACGATATACAATGTGTAGGCCCGGGCCCGTACTTCTTTGATGGCTGCCCACAGCAGATTGGCATGCTCAATCATCCGGTTGCCATTTTTGGATTGTCCGAGCTTTAACCACTGCTTTTGACCTGCGTCCGTGCAATAGAGTGTGTACAGGCCCTGATGCAACACAATGCGGTAGTGCGA
>CAYUIZ010000131.1:0-7217 GCA_964444885.1 uncultured Sphingobacteriaceae bacterium
TAGGATTATACTGCCAAATAACATTACGTATGAACCCGCTCAAATCTGATGAATATCCGGCCTATTATGCCCCGTATATCGATGCCGTTGTAGGCAATATCTGGGATGTGCTTGCCACGCAAGTAGAGTCGTTTCCTGAGTTTATCGCGGCGGTGCCCCCGGGCAAAGCCGAATACGCTTATGCCGAGGGAAAATGGACCATTAAGGAAGTCGTTGGCCATGTCATCGATACGGAACGCATCATGGCGTATCGTGCGCTGCGTTTTGCGCGCAACGACACCAAAGCGCTGCATAGCTTCAATGAGGAAGACTTCGTAGCGGCCGCCCGATTTAACGAGCGCTCGCTGCAGAGCCTGTCCGAAGAGTTCGTACTCGTGCGCAAGGCTAATTTAGCACTTTTCCAAACGTTCAGCGAACACGAGCTGGGCCGCCGTGGCATGGCTGGCGAACGCTTGGTAAGCGTGCGGGCCTTCGTGTACATCGTTGCCGGACACCTTAATTACCATCAGCAAATTATCCGCGACCGGTACTTGGTCGATATCGTCCGTACGCCATGATCTGGAAAGAAAGCATCACTGTGGATGAGCTGAATGCCATGTTTGTGCAAAACATGGTGGTGGCGCTCGGGATTCGTTTTACCGAAATCACGGCCGATAGCCTGTCGGCGACGATGCCGGTAGACGAACGTACACGGCAGCCTTTTGGCATCCTGCATGGCGGCGCCTCCGTCGTGCTGGCCGAGTCGTTGGGCAGCATTGCATCCAACCTGGTTATCGGCCGGGGCGATTATGTGGGCGTGGGACTGGAGGTAAATGCCAACCATATCCGGCCGGTCAAGGACGGGTACGTCACGGGCGTATGCAAACCCATCCATTTGGGCGGTAAAACGCATGTGTGGGAAATCCGGATCTATGACAAGCGGGGCAAACTGAATTGCATCAGCCGGCTCACGGTCGCCATTGTTCCCAAAAAATAACCGCAAACAATTTGACAACTTGCCGTGTTACTATTTTGTCATGAGGCCTATAGATAGGCATTGTGATACGGTTTAGGTTTAGGCGACGACCATTCTCCGTGGTTCGTCGCCTATTTTTTTGGCCACGTCCGGTTCCCCGTCCCACATCGTAGGGCCATACATCCCCCGGTTTTTAAACCCTGTTGTGTCGTCTTGCCAAACGTTGGCGCGTTCGCCGAAAAGGCCGTTTTATTTTAAATCAATCGATTGCATTAAGTTTTTTAGGGCATTGCAGGATTATTTTAGTACCATTGTGGGCACGTTTTGTCCGGGGTATGTTCGGCGTTAATGAACGGCTCGATGATAGCCCTGTGCGCGCAAGCTAGTCTATATTAATTAACCGTTATCGCATGACACCTAATCTTTCTGAAAACCGTCAGTCCACCGTGGGCCCCATGATCATTATTGGTGCCTTATTTTTTATTTTCGGGTTCGTTACTTGGCTTAACTCCCTGCTTATCCCCTACCTGCGGATTGCTTGCGAACTGACCGAAGTACAATCCTACCTGGTCACCTTTGCCTTTTACATTGCGTATTTGGTCATGGCTCCGGTCTCTACTTGGGTCCTCAACAAGTTTGGGTTTAAAAAGGGGATGGGTGTTGCCTTGGGAATCATGGCGGTAGGCGCCCTTTTATTCATTCCCGCGGCGATGATGCGGACCTACCTGCTGTTTTTGATCGGCTTGTTTGTCATGGGGGGCGGTTTGGCGATTTTGCAGACGGCTTCTAACCCCTACATTACGATTTTGGGTCCAGTGGAGACGGCCGCGCGCCGGATTTCCATTATGGGCATCTGCAACAAGCTGGCGGGTGCATCCGCGCCGATTATCCTCGGTCTGTTCCTCAACCTTGGCGAGGCAGACAAAATATCGCAACAGGTAAGCTCTTTGAGCCCCGAGGCATATTCGCAGGCACTGGATCAAGTGGCGATGCAAGTGGTTAACCCGTATATCGGCATCGTTGTCGTCCTGTTGGCCTTAGCCTTTTGGGTAGCTAATGCTAATCTCCCTGAGGTAAAAGGCGACGAGGAGGAGACGGCTGGCCACGAAACGGCGTCTTCCAGCAAGACAAGTGTTTTCGCTTTTCCCCATGTGCTGCTCGGCTTCGTAGCGCTCTTCTTTTATGTCGGCGTCGAGGTAATCGCGGGAGACACAATCATCGCGTACGGCGCTTCGTTGGGTGTACCGTTGGCCACGGCCAAGTTCTTTACCAGTTTCACCATGATCGCGATGGTGGTGGGGTACATCATTGGCATATTTGCCATCCCTAAACTGTTCTCCCAAGAGACGGCGTTGAAAGGATGTGCGATATTAGGGATCATACTCACCGTGGGCATCGTATCGACCGACGGGATGGTATCATTGGTGTTTGTTGGCTTACTCGGCCTGGCAAACTCGCTGGTGTGGCCCGCAATTTGGCCGTTAGCGCTGAAAGGGGTCGGCAAATTTACCAGCGCGGCCTCAGGTTTATTGGTAATGGGTATTGCCGGAGGTGCCGTACTGCCCTTGGTGTACGGCCAGCTGGCAGAGTCTGTCGGTACGACCCAAGCCTACTGGATTGCCTTGCCTTGTTACTTGTTTATTCTCTACTACGGCCTAAAAGGGCATAAAGTCGGCAAAGCTTAGTGTTTCTGCTGGCTTGAAAAAAAGTTAGGCACGCGATTCTTTTTTCGCGTGCCTTTTTTGTGTCGTCTTTGTTCGGGCAATGGGCCACGCCAGCAGGCGGCGGCAAGATTCCCGTTGGTAATTCGCGTCATTGTTTTTATCTTAGGGCAGGAACACGCCCTGCGGAATACCTGCGTGTTGGCAAGGGCCACAAACTGCTTTCCCTACGGCGGTCCTTGGCATACGTTGCCGAGTACGATTTTTTTAAATGAACTTACCTATGATGGTTTATCTTAAGCCCTACCGCCTACTTGTTGTTTTTTTGGCTGTTGCCTTCGGCGCGAGCTGTGTCAGCGAAACCCGCCAGCAGTCTTCCAATACCCAAGCCATCCAATATGTAGAGCCGGCAGACCCTTATCCTGCGCCCGACTCGGTGTGGGATGCGGTGCCGCCGGGTCTGAATTTGAGCTTCGGCTCTGCGGATGTTCAGTATCGCCGTACGGCTCCCCCCAGCAACGAGCACCTGCATGCCAATTGGCGGGCCGTAGGGTGGCGAGGCGAGCGGGTGCATACCCAGGCGGTTCTTTGGACGGCTGAGCCCCTGCGGGGTGTGCGGATTTCCGTTGATCGGCTGGAAGATGGGGAGGGAAACGAAATTGAGTCCCAGTATATCAAGGCAGAATACCTCCGGTACGTGCTGACGGACCATCTCGGCGAGCTGGCAAATGGATGCGGTATCCCGGCAGGGCTGGACACATCCATTGTAGCGGATGTCATTGACAATTCCCAGTACCTGGATGTGCAGGCCCGCACCACCCGCCCGATTTGGCTGAGTGTGTCCATCCCCCAGGATGCGGCTCCCGGCATTTATAGCGGGGTATTGTCCATCGAGTCGTCAAGGCCGGCATCCACCAAGGAACGGGAGGCGACCGTGCCGTTTCAGATCGAAGTGCTGCCACACGTGCTGCCGTCCCCATCGGAGTGGAGCTACTACCTCGATCTTTGGCAAAATCCGTTTGCTGTGGCCCGGTATTACCAAGTACGGGCGTGGAGCGGTGACCATTTCAGGGCCATGCGTCCATACATGCGCCGCTTGGCCGATGCCGGGCAGAAGGTGATCACGGCAAGTATTATACATGATCCCTGGAACAGCCAAACCTACGACGTGTACACCAGTATGGTGAAGTGGACGAAGCGCAGTGACGGGACCTGGGTGTATGATTTTTCCGTCTTCGACCGCTGGGTGGAGTTCATGATGGGGCTGGGGATTGATCAAGCCATCAATTGCTATAGCATGATTCCATGGAACCTTGAATTTCATTATCACGACGAGGCGCTTGGCCGGGATACCGTACTCATGGCGGAGCCTGGATCAGCCGAATACCGCGCGCATTGGTTGCCGATGCTGACGGATTTTTCGCGCCACCTCAAAGCTAGGGGCTGGTGGGATATTACCACCATCGCGATGGACGAACGGCCTTTGGAAGCGATGCAGCAGGCGATTGCGATTATCAAGGAAGCCGATCCGGATTTTAGGGTTTCACTTGCCGGGTCCTTCCACCCCGAACTGGCCGACGAGTTAGTCGATTTCAGCATTACCTCGCCCGAGTCGATGGATGAGGAAACATTGCTGCGACGCAACGAGCTGGGCTATGTCACTACTTTTTATACGTGCTGTGTAGAACCCCGCCCCAACACCTTCACCTCCTCGCCCTATGCTGAGGCCACTTGGCTCGCTTGGCACGCGTTGCACAAAGGCTACGGAGGCTACCTGCGCTGGGCGTACAACAGCTGGAACGAACGCCCACTATGGGATAGCCGCTACGGCACGTGGGCCGGTGGCGACACGTATTTGGTGTATCCCGGGTCCCGCACGTCCGTGCGCTTTGAACGGCTCCGGGAGGGTATACAGGATTATGAAAAGTTCCGGATCATTAGCCGGCAATTGCAACAACAGGGCAGGGAAGAGGATCTGCTGCGGCTTCGCGAAGTGGTGGGGCTGTTTGCCTTAGACTCGCTGGACAACCACGACGCCGCCACTGCGGTAAATCACGCCAAAAGCGTACTCAACAGCTTTTAACGCCTGCAGGACGAAGTGAATGCCATTGCGCCTGTTTTTCCTGCACTACGGGTCGAGTGCAGGAAAACAGGTCTTTGTGAAACAAAAAGTCGTTATGGAACCGGTTGATGTGCTCACCAACTAGCATAGGCTGGCCAACCGGTTAGCGCAAGGATATACTGCGCATATCGCTACGATTACATGTTAAGAACGTGTTTCGGGCTGGATAATTGTGTCCATTCGAAAAAATGGCAAAGATTAAACGAAGGCGTCCGGACCGGATCCTTCCGGCTAACCGGTGTGTCTATTTCGATGCATGAAGACGCCCGGTGCGCCGAACGGATTTTTTACGGGAGGTGCCCCAATTTAATCGCCCCATCTATACCTAACTTTTTGTAGCTTTGTGCAACAGCTAGGGACTGTCCGCGGCGGAACGCCTGGGGGAGCACGGCTGGGTTTTGAACGAAAAACTATCATTGATCACATTAAATTTCATGATTATGAAACGAAACGTATTCTACCTCGGATTGCTTGTCTTGTTGGTTGTAGCGATGGGCCCCGAGGCCGTTGCCCAAATCAAGCTTCCGCCAGCGAGTAGCGCCCAAAAGGTAACGCAGGGCCTTGGCATCAACGACGTCGAGTTGACGTACAATCGTCCCAGCATGCGCGGGCGCCAAATTTTTGGAGGCTTGGTGCCCTATGGTGAAGTTTGGCGTACAGGAGCCAATACGGTGTCATCCATTACCTTCGCCGAGTCGGTTACCGTGGCAGGGCAAGCGGTGCCAGCGGGTACCTACGGAATCCTGACGATCCCAAATCCGCAGGAATGGACGGTCATTCTCAGCAAAAACAGCCAGCAATGGGGCTCATACAGCTACAGCGAAGACGAAGACCAACTGCGCTTTAAGGTGAAGCCTACCACGTTGGCCAATGCGGTAGAAACCTTCACGATTGATTTCGCTGACGTGACCACGAACAGCCTTCGTGTCAATATTTCCTGGGAGAATACACAAGTCGGCTTTGATGTGACGGTAGACCAAGATGCGGCCATTATGGCGTCGATCGATGAAGCGATGAAAGGAGAAAAGAAACCTTATTTCCCGGCTGCGCAATACTATTACAACAACGGCAAGGATATTAACAAGGCGTTGGAATGGGTGAACGAAGCCGAAAAGGCAAACGACAAAGCGCCACACATCAAATATTGGAAAGCCCGTATACAGCTGAAAGCGGGTGACAAAGCAGGCGCCGCCGCTACGGCCACGCGGGGTGTTGATATTGCGAAAGCAGCAGGCAACTCCGAATACGTCAAGCTGAATGGCGACGTGCTCGAGCAGGCGAGGCGCTAGGACGCTTCACCGAAAAAAAACTCACAAGTGAGGCTGTCCAAAAGGCAGCCTTTTTTTGTGTATTCCCATTAAATAGCGCGAGTTTTCCTGCCGGCCCGGCGGGCAACTCCTGCTTAGCAGTCTAGTTCCCCATATGGCACGGGTGGCAGTTAGTGGTTATTCAGGCACCCGTTACCTGTCTGGCCGGCAGGCAAATTCGCAGCAGGCGTCACTTTTTTCGCTATACTTCTTCATTCAGCAGCTCTTCGAGCTCGTCGTGCGTGATGTTCATGTTGACATTGCCGTTCTTGGCGAAGGAGATTTGACCAGTTTCTTCCGATACGATTACGGCCACGGCGTCGCTCACTTCGGTGACGCCTATCGCTGCCCGGTGCCGGAGCCCGAAGTGGAGGGGCAAATCCTCACTGTCTGACAGGGGAAGGACACTGCTGGCCGTTTTGATTTTAAAATCGACGATAACCACGGCACCGTCGTGCAACGGGCTGTGTTTTTGAAATATGGTCTCGAGCAGGCGCTTGGATACCTGGGCATTCAAATATTCCCCACTGCTTTGGTAGTAGTCTTCGTCAAAATACTTGGAAAACACCAGCAGGGCACCGGTATGCGATTTAGACATGCTTCGGCAGGCATCGATGATTGGCTTGAGGTGTACACGGTTGTCGCGCTCGCGCGCCCGCTTGCTTACAAAAACCGAAAAAAGGTACTTCCGCCGCCGCATCGAGATATTTCGCCCTAAATGGATGAGAAATCGCCTGATCTCCTGCTGGAAAATGACAACCAAAGCCAGCGGCCCGATACTGAAAAATCCGCTCAGTATAGGAGCAAGCAGGTCCATCTGCAGCTCTTGGGCAAGCCGCGATACCAGGAAAATCAAGCCGAGGGCCAAAAAGATGTTTAAGGCGATGGTGCCGCGGATGAGCCCGTAGATATAATACAGGATAACCGCGACAAGCATGATGTCGATCACATCCAGCAAGCGGATATTGAAAAAGCTGATATCGAGGCCTCCCATGGGTACGCAAGTTATAAAAATATTGCTAATGTTATCGGGGTTCGCATAAAATTGCCGGTAGAAAGGCACGTGCGGCAGGAAGGTACAGGTAGGGGGTGTTGCCTGTGTGCGGGTGCACGACAAATTTCCCCTTCATTACAAAAATCATTTTGTCATCCTGACGACAGGAAGGATCTAA
>CAYUIZ010000132.1:0-7178 GCA_964444885.1 uncultured Sphingobacteriaceae bacterium
TGTGAATGGGCAGCAGCGTTTGGGCATCCATGTGATCGGTATGCTGATGCGTGCACAACACCCAGTCGATGGCCTTGAGCTCGTCCGCCCGTACGGGCGGTGGCATCATGCGCCGATGGGGGAACGGGGTGCCCCGGTACTTCGCTGCCAGCGAATCGGACAGATACGGGTCAACGACCATACGGGTGCCGTTTAGTTGGAAAAGAAACCCCGCCTGCCCCAGCCATTGATACGCGAATGCCGGGGTTGCGCCGTCCGTGATATTACCGTATTCGGTAGCCATCGTTTTATCGCTCCATTTTCGAGGCCACCCTGCACTGCTGAAGGATGGTGCTCCAGTTTTCGGTTTCAATGTCGCTGGTCGTCGCTACCCACGACCCGCCTACGGCCACCACCTCGGGGACCGAGAGGTATGCAGCGGCTTTTTGGGCAGCAATCCCGCCCGTAGGCATAAACCGCACACCCGTGTGTTTATAAGGCGCGATGATACTCTTCAGCATCGGTATGCCACCCGCCGGTTCTGCCGGGAAAAATTTGAGCAGGCGCAACCCAAAAGACAGCCCCATTTCCACGTCGGATGGGGTCATTACGCCAGGGCAGAACGGGAAGCCGCGTTTCAAGGCTTCCTCCACTACGTTGATATTGAGGCCCGGTGCCACGCCGAATTGGGCGCCGGCATCAATCGCCCGTTTTACATCGTCCACCTTCAGCAGGGTACCCGCTCCCACTAACAAGCGCGCACTGGCTTTCCGCATGGCTGTGATCGCCGCGGCCGCGGCCGTGGTCCGGAACGTGATTTCGGCCACCGGCAAATTGCCTTCGATTAACACCTCGGCAAGCCGCGAGGCAGGCGCGGCATGCGGCATGGAAATCACCGGGACGATCCTATGGGTCCCTAATTGATCAAGTAATTCGGTCTCGTTCATCGTTAAAGGTTTTGTAACATGTTGCTGATCGCATCTTCCATCGCCCGGGCGACGCTTTCGGAGGTGTATCCGCCGATATGGGCCGTGCATATCACCTGCTCATGCCGGAATAACTGCGAAGAGAACGGTGGTTCTTCGAGGTAGACATCCGTGGCATACGCGCCTAGTGTTCCCGTTACCAATGCGGCCAACACGTCGCCTTCATCGACAAGCTCACCCCGGGCCGTATTGATGATGGCTGCACCCGTTTTCAGTTTGGCCAGGAATGCCCGATCGACCATCGGCTTGCCGTCCGCCGCGGGCGGGCAGTGCAGGCTGATAAAGTCCGACTTCGAAACAACCGCGTCCAACGGCGCATAAGCGAAGCGATCATCATAGGTGAAGAAGCTTTGCAGACCTGGTTCATAAGCGACTACTTCCATGCCGATGGCCAATGCCATGAGCGACAACTCCTTGCCTATTCGCCCGCATCCGATCACGCCCAATGTTTTTCCTTTCAATTCAGACCCTATTTTCCGGGTCCATTGCTGGTCCTTGATCATGCTATCGGAATAGGAAATCGACCGGGCTACTGAAAAGACAAACGCTAAGGCCAGCTCGGCTACGCCCCGGGCATTGCTGCCTGGCGCGTTGAGCACTTTGATCTCAAATTCTTGTGCGGCCTCCAGATCGATGCCGTCGGTGCCGACGCCGTTTCTTGAGATCACCCTAAGGCTGGAGGCTGTGCGCAGCACGTTCCGCGACACTTTCTCGACCCCAGCTAGATAACCCACGCAACCCGGCAATAAGCGGCACAAGTCCGCTTCACTGGGCATCACGCCGGCTTGCGAAAGCACTACTTCATAGCCGGATGCCTTTAACCGGTCCAAGGCGGGATGCCATCCCGCGGCGGTGATGCTTCTGGGCGTTACCAATATTTTATTCATAACGAATCCTGCTCAACGGATGACCACTTCGTTCCCCTGCTTGTAAATTCGCTTGGGAAACCCCTCTGTTTCAATATCGCCGTAATTATGGCCTGCGTCGCCCGGATAGACACAAAAGGATATCAAGGGGTCATTGCCCGTATTTACCGAGCGGTGCGCCCAACAGGGCGGCACGTATACCATCCGGCCCCGTTCCATTTTTTCGGTACGGCATTGCCCGTCGGGGGTTTTCATCATCATATAGCCTTCGCCCCCCAAGCAGTAATAGATTTCCCCGGTTTCGAGTACCGTGTGGTAATGCCCTTTCGTCATGAAAAACTCGCTGCCCACCGCGCCGGGTTGCAGCTTGCTGATGCAGAACATCAGCTGCCCGTATTCTTCAGGCACGGGCACTTCAAAGACTTCGTAATGCAAGGGGTCGTTACGGTCGTCGATCAAACGCTGCAGCGCCTCCGCATCCGCATAGTAGCCGAGCATGTCTGACGCTTTGCGCTCGAGCACCCGTTTCGGGTCCTTCATTACACCTGTATCGGGGTCAATATATACACCAAAAGGAAGCATGAATTTGTTTTCTGTAGCAATCATTTCTATTGTTTTTAAATCAATTCGTTATCTAGTTGTTGCGGCAATCCGTGAAAGCTCATCGAACACGGGTCCCGACGTGGGTATGTCGATGTCAAACACCTCGGCAATTACGCGGGTCCAGCCGTGGAGGAAGTAAATCCAGCCGTCTTCGACCAACAGGTTCTTCTTCGCTTGCTGGGCCCTAGCCTGGTCGAGAAACACCAGCTCCCCGCGATAATTGAAATCCCAAACCAAGCCGTCCTGTGGAAAAGCGCCATCGTCGGTCAACGGCGAGCCGGGGCGGTCTTTCCCCAACCCTGTGGCGTTCACGACGAGCGATCCCGGCTTCAAAGATTGGAGGATTTCGTCGTTGGCGGCCGGGTCTTCTCCCGTTACGTGGTAGGCTACCGGGATATCAATGCCCATTTGTTGATGGACTTCCTTCATTTCCCGTATCCGTCCTTCACTGCGGTTGGTTACAATGAGCCGCGATGGGCGTTGGGATCCGGCGCTTTTTCGGGCCAAGTGCCACGAAAGGGCAAGCCCGGACCCACCCGCACCGAGAATCAGCGCCTCCGCGCCCGTTTTTTCCCAGTGATTGGCAGGAAGAAACGCGTCCAGCGAGAGCCCGCTGGTAATGGGGTCTTTTGCATGCCCGACCAGTTGCGTGCCCCGCTTGGAAATCGAGCTGATTTCATGCATCAGTTCAGCATGTTCGTCCAGACGGTCGAATTGATCCCGGCAGGATTGCAGCAAATTCATCTTGTGGGTCGTTACCAGCGCCCCCAGCGACTTGGGGTCTTGCTTGATGAAACGCACGGCTTCCCGGTAACGTTCCGGTTCGTCGTGGACTTTAAAATCGATTCCTTTGATTTCCACATCGCCCAACCCCAAGTGTTCGGCCCATTTGGGGAACACCTTCATAATCGATGATTTTGCCGTCGTGACGCCAATGAAGTACATGGTGGGCTTGGCAGCGGCTATGTAATTACGCATATTTATAAAAACTTTTTGGTTTGTTTGTTGCTAATAACTCGCCTATGGAGACGTACATGTTCATTTTGCGCTCATAAAGCGCTTTCTTATCCGGATCCGGCCGGAAAACTTCGTGGGCGGTTGACCAGGAGCGGGCCGTTTGGTCCAAATCATCAAATATCCCCACGCCCTTGCCGGCCACCATGGCAGCGCCCATGGCCGCGCCTTCCTGCTTCATATCCGGCCGGACAACGGGCAGTTGCAGCGCGTCGGCCTTGATCTGGTTCCACAGGTTGCTTTTTCCGCCACCGCCCGCAATGCGGACTTCGCCGGCCGCGAAATCGGGCGTGATCTTTTCCAGGATCGACAAGTAATGCCGGTATTCCAACGCCACGCTTTCGAGGATAGCCCGGTACATGGACGGCGCATTGTGCGACCAATCCAAGTTAAACCACCCGCCTCTCATTTCCGGCTGGGCCGGGCAAACCCGCCCGCCTAAATAGGGCAGGAAAATGGGGTCGCTGTCGGTGGCGACGATCGCCGACGACAGCTGATCCAACTCGTCGACCGTGTAAGGCCGTTTGCCGCTGAACGTCTCCACGACATTGCGCAGCCACCACTCGATATTCATGCCACCACCGTTCAAATAAGCATAGGGATGCCATAGGCCTTTGATAACCGATTGGCCGCAGGCCAGGGTCTTGCGCTCGATATCATTTACCATCTCGGTGGTTGTCGTTGCAAACACCGAAGCCGTCCCGGCCACGTCGACGCATATCCCCGGCCGGGTAGCCCCAGCCGATAAAAAGCACGCGGTGGTGTCGCCGCAACCGGCCACAACGGGTATCCCGCCAAGGAGGCCGCAACGGGCAGCCATGGCATCGGACAGGTGCCCGACGACAGTATCGGGCTCGACAATCCGGGGCAGCTTCTCGCTGTCCACGCCAAACCGCCCGCATAAATCCGCACTCCATTCATTGGCTTTATTGTCGCTAAAGCCTGAAAAATGCAAATACGTACGGTCGATAAATGCCTGGTCCCCGGTCAAACCGCACAACCGCATGGCCAGGTAGGCCGCCGGCTGTACAAAAGAAGCCACTTGGCGATACGTCTCGGGATGTTCATTCATCCACCACAGGATTTTCGGCCCATGGTTATAACTCGGGTAAGACCCCGCCTTCGCCGCAATTTCGTCGCCTGCTTCTGCCATCATGCGGTTGATATAAGGCCCACAGCGCGTGTCGAGCCACGAGTCGTAATAGGTTGCATGCCTCCCCGCACGATCTACCCCCACAATGCCGGCCATCTGGCCCGACACGGCCAACGCCGCTACGCGCTTCCTGTCGATCTTGCCTTCCGACATAACTTGGGACAACGCCTCGACCAAGTTGGCCAGTTGCTCTTCGGGGTCTTCCTTGACCATTCCATCCCCCTGATACAGGTTGGACTTCCTAAATGACGCACCCAAGCAGTGGCCAGTGACATCATACACCGCTACTTTCACCCCTTGGGTGCCTAAATCTATTCCTATCAGATAATCCATCATAATCGCTCAAAAAACACCATTGTCTACCATCCATTGCACCGCTTCCGAAGTAGAGGGCCGAATTATATCCGCGCCTTTCAATGCACGTGGCCCCACGGTTGTCGTCACCCCAATCACGAACATACCCGCTGCTTTGCCCGAAGCTATTCCCGGTGGCGAGTCTTCCACGACCACACAGCTACGCGCAGCGACACCCAAGCGGGTGGCCGCAAGCAGGTAAGGATCGGGCGCGGGTTTGTGAACCCGCACGTCATCGGCGCAAACCACGGCCTGGAATAGATCCTGCACACCAAAAGAACGAAGCGAGGGTATAACGATGGACGCGGCGCTCGACGTGACGATGCCCAACTTCTTGCCCCTAAGCAAGCTAAGCCCTTGCTTCAGGCCTGCGTACATGTGCAGGTCTTTGTTGATGTAGCCTGAAAACACATCCCGCTTCTTTTCGAGCAATTGGTTCGGCGACATGGGCCGCGAAACGCTACTTGCCAACGCGGCCGCGACTTGGCCCTCCGGCATGCCCACGAATTCGGGGGCACGTTGGGATGGGTAGGAGGAATCGAATGCACGCATCGTTTCCTCCCATGCGCGTCGATGCAATGGCTCTGAATCTGCCATCACGCCGTCAAAGTCAAACAACACAGCCTTGAAATTGCCCATCTCCCTTTCGCCTATGAAAAATTGACGGCGTGTTTAATTCCCTGCCCAGTCTTCATGCGGTCGATCGCCGTTTGGATGTCGTCCAGCTTATAGCGGTGGGTGACCAACTTAGCGACGGGCAATACGCCGTCCGCCATCAGTTTGACCACCTTGCGGAACTGGCTTACGCTTTGCCGGGTCGTGCCGGATACGATCAGTTGCCGGTAATGGATCAGGTTGGTATCAAAGCCGGAAAGGTCGGACCCGCTAGGGATGCCACCAAAGAAATTGATCCGCCCGTTGACTGCCGTTAGTTCCAGCGATTTAATCTGGGATTTCGGCGAAGGATTCGCGGTAATGCAAACATCCACGCCTCGGCCGTCGGTCAGCCGGGCTACCGTCTCATCCAGCGCATCGAGGGGCACGGTAATGAGGCCTTCGTAGTGCTCATCCACGAAGGCTAGGCGGCCCGGGTTCAGGTCCGAAACCATGACCTTGGCCGCGCCTGCCTTTTGGGCCATCAACGCGTGCATCAATCCAATTGGCCCCGCGCCGACAACCAGCACGTCGTCACCGAGCGTAATCGCCAGCCGCTGGAACGCATTATAAATACACGCGAGCGGTTCGGCCAACGCCGCCTCCTCAAAGGATAAATGATCAGGGATCGGCACGACGTTCCCTTGGCGAATCGCCGCTTCCGGAACGACCAAAAATTCGGCAAACGCCCCGGGCATGTTGATGCCGAACGCGCGGTAGTCCGCACACAGGTGCGTATTGCCGCTGACGCACAGGTCACAGTGGCCACAGCCCATATTCGGAGCAACGGCAACCCGCATGCCTTCGCGGTATCGATCGCCCACGTTGCGGCCCACGGCATGGATAACCCCACTTACCTCGTGTCCCAATAGCAAGGGGTTTTGCGCGTCCACATTCCGGTATCCGTGCGTATGCATGCGAACGTCCGTGCCGCACACGGAGGCACTTCCCACTTTGAGCAGGATTTCGCCGTCACCGATCTCCGGGACAGGAACATCCTTGACCCTTAGGTCCATCTTGCCATACAAAAAAGCCGCTTTCATCTGTTTCATAGTTAATCTCCAATGTTGTTACTTACTTCCCAAACTCTTTCAATGCGACCGGCCGCCGCTCCAGGATCGACCGGTTGCCGGCATTGACCGCCTTCACGGCCATCATCCCGTCGACACCTGTCGCAACAGGCTCCCGATCGTCCAGGATGCACGCGATAAAATCACGGTCTTCTGCCAAGTATGCGTCTTCATACAGGTACATCCAGCTGCTGATGACCGATTGCGTCAGCCCCTGGCGATTGCAACCCAGCACGGTGTTCTCATTGAGGCTGCCGATAAAAAGGATACCTTTGGTACCCAGGATCTCCACCCGCGAGTCATACCCGTAATTGACCGAGACGGCCCCTCCAATAAATCCCTGCATGCCATTTTCAAACGATGAGAGCATGCTCACGTTGTCATAGAAATCGGGAAACTCGGGCAAGGCTTCGGGGCACCGAAAATTACCGGCCAATGCATACACTTCCTTAAATTCACTCCCGGTAAACCACCTTAACGTGTCGATATCGTGGCTGTT